>JBMSKG010000166.1:0-6849 GCA_049419625.1 Paracoccaceae bacterium
GCCCTTGCCATGCCCGCCTGCAAAGGCTGCGGCATTGCATCGGCGCCTCGTCCTGTTCGCGCGTTTCCTAGGGGCGCCGGTGCCTCCCACCCCCTTTGCCCCATGTCGCGGCCAAGATTCTCCTTGGCGCAATGACCGCGTGCGCCCCACACGGGTGCGGGGCAATCTGCCACAGGGAAAAGCTGACTTCCCGATAGATAATTGATGCAGGTCAAGGCGAGAGAGCGGCGCGCGGCAGATACCAAGGTCAGACGACCAAGCCTGAATTGCTGGAGCCCTCCCTTGTCCACCCCCGATACCAACCCGCCCAGCCTTTATGCCGCGCGCGAGCCGATCTTTCCGCGCCGCGTGAAAGGGCGCTTCCGCAATCTGAAATGGTGGCTGATGGCGGTGCTTTTGGGCATCTATTACATCACCCCCTGGATTCGCTGGGACCGGGGGCCGCATCTGCCCGATCAAGCCGTTCTGATCGATATGGGCGGGCGGCGGTTCTTCTTCTTCATGATCGAAATCTGGCCGCATGAGTTCTACTTTGTCGCGGGCCTGCTCATCATGGCGGGCCTCGGGCTCTTCCTCTTCACCTCGGCGGCGGGTCGGGTCTGGTGCGGCTATGCCTGCCCGCAAACCGTCTGGACCGATCTTTTCATCCTGGTCGAGCGCTGGGTTGAAGGCGACCGCAACGCGCGCATCCGCCTGCACCGCCAGACATGGAACGGTGAGAAGATCCGCAAACGCGCGGCCAAGTGGACGCTCTGGTTCCTGATCGCGCTTGCCACCGGGGGGGCTTGGGTTTTCTACTTCACCGATGCGCCCACGCTCTTGCGTGATCTGGTCACCGGAAATGCCCATCCCATTGCTTACACCACGATGTTCATCCTGGCGGCCACCACCTTCGCTTTTGGCGGCTTTGCCCGCGAACAGATCTGCATCTACGCCTGCCCCTGGCCGCGCATCCAGGCCGCGATGATGGATGAGGACACGCTGACCATCGGCTACCGCGAATGGCGGGGCGAGCCGCGAGGCAAACAGGACGTCGAAGGCAATGGCGACTGCATCGACTGCATGGCCTGCGTCAACGTCTGCCCCATGGGCATCGACATCCGCAATGGTCAGCAACTGGCCTGCATCACCTGTGGGCTGTGCATCGACGCCTGCGATGACATGATGGACAAGATCGGCAAGCCGCGCGGACTGATCGGCTATCTGGCGCTGACCGATGAGGTGCGCGAGCGCGAGGGCAAAGCCCCGAAATCGGTTTGGAGCCATGTGTTCCGCCTGCGGACCATGATCTACACCGCGCTGTGGTCCGCTGTCGGCATATCACTTGTCGTCGCCTTGTTCATGCGCACCGAGATCGACGTCAACGTCACCCCCGTGCGCAACCCGCAGTTCGTGGTGCTGAAGGATGGCTCCATCCGCAACACCTATGAGCTGCGCCTGTTGAACAAGCACGGCGATGACCGGCTTTTCTCGATTTCCAGCACCAATGAAGAAGGCGCCGAGTTCGTGCTGTCCCTTGAAGGGCAAGAGGCGCTGGAGGTGCTGGTCCCGGCCAATCAGACAAAGACGCAGCGGCTTTACATCACCGCCCCCGCGGGGTCTGAGGCCGCCGGGGAAGAGCGCACCGAGCTTCGGCTTTGGATCGAGGACCTTGGGTCTGACGCGGCCACGGGCACCGACCGGGTTCACCATGACACTGTTTTCAACGGCCAAGAGGAAGATTGAAATGCGCGAGATCACCGGCAAACACGTGCTGCTATTCACCGTTTCGGCCTTTGCCGTCATCATCGCGGTGAACCTGACAATGGCCTACAAGGCGATCAGCACCTTTCCGGGGCTGGAGGTGAAGAATTCTTACGTCGCCAGCCAGACCTTCGACCATGACCGCGCCGCGCAAGAGGCGTTGGGCTGGACCCTGGCACCCGAATATGATGCGGAGGCCCAAGAGGTGCGTCTGGTGTTCACAGATGCGGCAGGCATGCCGGTGACGTTGCAGGACCTCAGCGTGCTGATCGGCCGCACCACCTCGGCATCCGAAGATCGCCGCCCCGACTTCTCGCGCCAGGCCGGGGCCTATGTGGCCAAAACCGATTTGGGCATGGGCAAATGGATGATGCAAATCGAGGCGCGGGCCGCAGATGGCACGCTGTTTCGCCAGCGTATCGATCTTTCGGTAAAGGGCTGACGGCATGACCGCCGCGTTGGAACCTGAATCCTTTTCTGACGCGGGGCGCGCGTCGCTGTCGGCCTGCCCGGCCTGTGTCGCCGCCCCCTCGGCCGAACGCATCGCCCAACTCAGCGCGCCCGATCACGCGTGGATCATGCTCTCATTGCCCGCCGCCCATTGCGCGGCCTGCATTTCCACCGTCGAAACCGCCCTCGCCGACACCCCCGGCGTGCAATCCTCCCGCGTCAACCTGACCCTGAAACGCGTCTCGATCGATGCCGATGCCTCCTTGACCGCCGATCAGCTGATCAAGGTGCTGGCCGGGGTCGGCTATGAGGCGCATGAGCTGGACGCTGGCCTTTTGTCAGCGACCGAGACCGACAGGCAGGGCCGCGATCTTCTCATGCGGCTTGGGGTCGCGTTTTTCTCCATGATGAACGTCATGCTCTTGTCAGTTGCCGTCTGGTCCGGCGCCGACGGGGTGACGCGTGACCTCTTCCACTGGATTTCCGGCGCCATCGCCATTCCGACCGTCCTCTTTTCCGGCCAACCCTTCTTCCGTTCGGCTTGGGCCGGGGTGAAAGTGGGCCGCCTTGGCATGGATTTCCCGATCTCGCTGGCCTTGGTGCTGGCCTCGGGCATTTCCATCTTCGAGACATGGAATTCCGGCCATCACGCCTATTTCGATGCCGCCGTGATGCTGTGCTTCTTTCTCCTTCTTGGCCGTTATCTTGACCACCGCACCCGCGCCGTGGCCCGCTCAGCCGCCGAGGAACTGGCGGCGCTGGAGGTTCCGCGCGCCGTGGTGCTGCGCGACGGGGCCGAAGTCACCCGGCCCATTTCTGAAATCGCCGTGGGCGATCTTGTCCGCGTGCGCCCCGGCGGTCGAATGCCAGTCGATGGCATCGTGATAGACGGCACCTCCGAGGTGGACCGCTCGCTTCTCACCGGCGAAAGCCTGCCGGTGTTTGCCGGGCCCGACACTGTGGTCTCTGCCGGTGAGGTCAACCTGACCGGCCCCCTGACCCTGCGCGTCACTGCAGCGGGTAAGGACAGCTCGCTGCATCGCATGGCCGATCTGGTGGCCGTGGCCGAAAGCGCCAAGACCAAATACACCACCTTGGCCGAACGCGCGGCCAGCTGGTATTCGCCCTTGGTGCATATCCTGTCCTTCGGTGCCTTTGGCTTTTGGATGTGGAAAACCGGCGGCGATCTGCGCTTTGCGATCAATATCTCGGCGGCCACCCTCATCATCACCTGCCCCTGCGCGCTGGGGCTTGCCGTGCCCGCCGTAGTCACCTCCGCCTCTGGCCGGCTCTTCCGTAAGGGCCTCCTCATCAAACACGGCACCGCTCTGGAACGTCTGGCCGAGGTGGATACCGTCGTCTTTGACAAGACCGGCACCCTGACCATGGGCGCGCCCGAGGTGACAAACCTCTCCGACCATCCCCGCACGGCGGTTGAGGTGGCAGCCGCCTTGGCTTCCGCCTCCTCGCACCCGCTCGCCACCGCCTTGGCCGATGCCGCCCGCGCCTCTGGCATCCACCCTGCCCGGGTGGAAGAGTTGCGCGAAGTGCCGGGCTACGGGGTCGAAGGGGTCTGGAAGGGCCAAAGGGTGAAACTGGGCCGCGCCTCATGGTGCAACGCCAAGGCGGGGGACATCACCGCGACATACCTTTGCACCGGTCAGGGCCACGCCCGCGCCTTCACCTTCACCGACCGCCTGCGCCCCGGAGCCGAAGCTGCGATTGCCGAACTGACGGCGCAAGGCAAGTCGATCCGCCTGCTCTCGGGCGATACCGAAGGGGCCGTGGCCGCCCTCGCCACCCGGCTGGGCATCACCAACTGGGTCTCGGGCGCGCTGCCTGCCGAAAAGGCGGCAATGGTGCGCGATCTGACGCTGCAAGGCCGCAAGGTTCTCATGGTGGGCGACGGGCTGAACGACACCGCCGCCTTGGCCGCCGCCCATGTCTCGATCAGCCCGGCCACAGCCCTCGATGCCGCGCGCACGGCGTCCGACATCGTGCTTTTGGGTCAGGACATGGCCGCCATCGGCGACGCCGCCCGCATCGCCCGGCAAACCACCCGGCGGATCGTGGAGAACTTCGGCATCTCGGCCGCCTACAACGTCATCGCCGTGCCCTTGGCGCTGGTCGGTCTGGCCACCCCCTTGGCCGCCGCCTTGGCGATGAGCCTGTCATCCATTACCGTCTCTCTGAACGCCCTTCGGTTGAAGTAACGCCATGGAAATCCTGACCTACCTGATCCCGGTTTCCCTCTTGCTTGGCGGCATCGGCCTTGCGGCGTTCTTTTGGGCGCTGAGAACAAAACAGTTTGACGACCCAACAGGCGACGCCAACCGCATCCTGACCAAGGATTGGGACGACAAGCCGAAACCGTGATCAGGCCAAAGCCCTAAAGCAGGATTTCACCCCAAAGCGCGCGGCTTCGGCCCGCCCAAGGCCCAATCCAACAGCTCCACCGTATGCACCACCGGCACGCCAGTGCCGGACCCGATCTGCATCATGCAGCCGATGTTGCCTGCCGCAATCACATCGGGGCTCTTGGCCTGCAGCGTCTCAACCTTGCGCGCCTTTAATTGCGCGCTGATCTCGGGCTGCAAGAGGTTATAGGTCCCGGCCGACCCACAGCACAAATGGCTGTCGGCGGGTTCCACCACGGTAAACCCCACCCGCCTCAGCAAATCTTTCGGCGCGGTTTTCACTTGCTGTCCATGCTGCAAACTGCAGGCCGCATGGTAAGCAACCCGCAGCCCCTTCGGCGTGCCCTCGGGCAGGCCGATCTTGACCAGAAGCTCGCTGATATCCATCGCAAGGCCCGAGACGGTGGCAGCCTCCTCGCCCCCCAGCATATGGCCATAGTCCTTCACCGTCGTGCCACAGCCGCTGGTGTTGATGACCACCGCATCCAAGCCACCCGCACTCTTCTCCGCCATAAACGCCGCGACATTGGCCGCTGCCGAGGCATGGGCCTCCGCCTCGCGCCCCATGTGATGGGTCAGCGCCCCACAGCACCCCATGCCGCGCGGCACCACCACCTCACAGCCCAATCGGCGCAACAGCCGGATCGTGGCATCGTTGATATCGGTGTTCAGCGACCTTTGCGCGCAACCCGTCATCAGCGCCACCCGCATCCGCCGCTCGCCCATCGCGGCAAAGGTCTGGGGGTCATCGTTGCGGCTGACCGGCGGAATGGTTTTCGGCGCCATCGCCAGCATGGCGCGCAGCCGGGCATCGGGGATCAAGCGCGCAAAAGGTCGCCCGATCTTGGCCGCCAACAGCGCCAACCGGAACCGCGTCGGATGCGGAATGACCTTGGCCAGAACCCAGCGCAGGGCCCGATCATGCCACGGGCGGCGATAGGTTTTCTCGACATAGGCGCGCGCCTGATCGATCAGGTGCATGTAATCCACGCCACTGGGGCAGGTGGACACACAGGCCAGACAGGACAGGCAGCGGTCAATATGCTTGACCGTGCGGGCATCGGCCGCGCGACCCGATTCCAGCATCTCCTTGATCAGGTAAATCCGCCCGCGCGGGCTGTCCAATTCATCGCCCAAGACCTGATAGGTGGGGCAGGTCGCGGTGCAAAACCCGCAATGCACGCAAGAGCGCAAGATCTTATTGGCTTCGGCCAGCTTCGGATCGGCCAGTTGCGCCTCGGTGAAATGGGTCTGCATCGGATCAGAACCCCAAACCGCTGCTGACCAAGGCTGCGCCAATCAACAGGCCGCCCAAGATCAGCGCCACATACCGGCCCCGGCTCGCCTCGGCGGGCAAGACCATCAGGCGCAGACCCTGCACCAGCCCGGCCAACACAATCCCCAACTGGGCAAAGGCCAGAACCGCCGCCCCGCCGCTGCCGACCCAACCCATCCAACTGGCCAGCTGCGCCAACACAAACATGGTGCCAATGGTGTAAAGACTGCCCGGCCCGCGCGGCAGGTTGCACAGCGAGACATAAAGCACCACCGGCAAGACAAGGATCAGGATCGAGGGCATCAGGGTCTCCTTCAATCGGCAAAAATCTGGCGAGGGTCGAATGTCTGGCGCAAGGCATGGGACAGGGCCGCGACGGCGGGCGGCTCAGGCGGCAAAGCCGCAACGCCTTCATCCCCCGGCGACGGGCGCATCAGCGTGGCATGGCCCTGCCCCGCCACCGCCGCTCGCACGGCATCCGCCTGCCCGCCGGGCAGCGCCAACCAAACCAGCCCACCGCCCCAATCATAAACCGCCTCACCGCCCAGCCGCTGCACAAGGCCCAGCGCCTCGGTCTGCTTGACGACCAGCCGCCAAAGCGACCCCGCGCGCCCCTGCAATGGCGCCACATCCCGCACCCCGGCCCAAAGTGCGGCACTCTCCGGGCCCGTAACCAAGTCCCAATCACCGCCCAACCGGGCCCTCAACGCGCCCACCCGATAGGCGACAGACCCCGCCATCCCCTCGACCCGGATCAGCGCTTGGCCCTGCGCATAGGCCGCGCCCGAAATGTCGAACGGAGAGCCAAGTGCCGCACGCAGCGCGGCAAGCCCCGCCTCAGCGCTGCGCGGCCCCACCAACGTGGTCTCCGCCTCCGGCAGCGCCTGCACGCGCAGCGTCTCCACGATCTCCACCGCGTCCAGCGCCACCCGGTGCGCATTGGCATCCATGAATTTTCGCAAC
>JBMSKG010000167.1:0-6848 GCA_049419625.1 Paracoccaceae bacterium
CTTTCGGCTGGGTGCCTTCAGCAACCCTGACCCCAAGGTGCGCCGTGCCGCGATTGATGTGACCAAGCGAGGTCTGGATGCACTGGGTGCAATGAGCGGGCGGTTGATGACGCTGTGGATGGGGCAGGACGGTTTCGACTACAGCTTTCAAGCCGATTACGCCCGCATGTGGGAGGACAGCATCGCCGCGATTGCCGAGGTGGCCGACCACAACCCCGGCATCGACATCGCCATCGAATACAAACCGAACGAGCCGCGCGCCCATGTGGTGATGCCCGACATGACCACCACGCTTCTGGCCCTGTCCGAGGTGGGCCGCGCCAATACCGGCGTCACGCTTGATTTCTGCCACATGCTCTTTGCCGGGGAAATGCCCGCCCGCGCTGCGATGTTGGCCGCGCGCCACAGCCGGATTTTGGGGGTTCACCTGAACGATGGCTATGGCAAGCGCGATGACGGGCTGATCGCGGGGTCTGTCCATCCGGTGCAGACGGTGGAGCTGTTCGTGGCGCTGGACCGGGCGGGCTATGACGGGGTGATCTATTTCGACACCTTCCCCGATCATGGCGGCACCGACCCGGTGGGCGAGGCGCGGGCCAATATCGCCGTAACCGACCGGCTGCGCCAGTTGGCGTCAAGCCTTTCGACCAATGAGGCACTGGCGCACGCCCAGGTCACGCAAGACGCCGCAGCCGCCACGCGGATCGTGACGGCCGCCCTTTACGGCGGCTGATCAGACCGGAGCGTCAGCGCGCATCAGGCCCCGCGCCTTCAAGTCCTGCCACAGCGCCTCGGGGATCACGGCGGTCGCGGCCGCCACATTCGCGGCCATCTCGGACACACCCTGCCCGCCGGGAATGACCGACACCACAGCCGGGTGGCGCAGCGGGAATTGGAACGCGGCATCCACCAGCCGCACGCCATGGGCCGCGCAGACCTCTTGCAATTGCCCAGCGCGCTTCAAAACCCATTCCGGGGCTGGGTCATAATTGTAAAACGCGCCGGGCTTTGGCCCGGTGGCCAAAACGCCCGAGTTATAGGGCCCGCCCACCACAACCCCAACACCCCGCGAGGTGGCCATGGGAAGAAAGCTTTGCAGCGCGTCTTGTTCCAGCAAAGTATAGCGCCCGGCCAGCAGGAAAATGTCGAAATCCCCCCGCTCCAGCATCCATTGGCAGGGTTCCCATTCATTCACACCCGCGCCAAACGCCCGAATGACCCCCTGATCACGCAGATCCAACAGCGCGCGATATCCGCCCGCCATGAACTCATCCAAGCGCGCTTGCAACGCCGCAGCCGTTCCGTGATTGAACACATCCAGATCATGGGCATAAAGGATATCGACCCGGTCCACCCCCAGCCGCTCTAGCGAAATCTCCAGACAGCGCATGGTTGCGTCATAGCCGTAGTCATAGACCCCCACCCGAGAGGGAATGTCGAACCACTTGCCGATCCCATCGCGCGACGCTGCATCTGAGACCTGCAACAGACGGCCAATCTTGGTCGACAAGACATAGTCCTCACGCGGTTTGTCGCGCAAAAATCGGTTCAGTCGGGTTTCCGACAGCCCATAGCCATACAAGGGCGCGGTGTCGAAATAGCGCAGACCGGCGTCCCAAGCGGCGGTCAACACGGCATGCGCGTCATCGTCCGAAATCGCCCGATACAGATTGGCGATCGGCGCGGCACCAAAGCCCAATTCCGTGAATGTCAGCCCGCCATTGCCCAGTCGGTCCCAGTGTCGTGTTGCCAGCATCTGCGTTCTCCCAAATCCACTGGCATGCTAGTGTGATCCTGCTTCCCGTCCAATATTTTTCGCGCTAGCGTGAGATGTATCAGGGAGGAAAAGATGTCGCGCTTTCAAGACGTTTTCGGGGCCAATAAACCGGTCATTGCCATGGTGCACTTGGGCGCGTCGCCCGGCGCGCCGCTTTATGATGCTGACCGCGGTGTCGAAGGCATTCTGGCCGCCGCTCGCGCCGATCTGCATGCCTTGCAAGGTGCCGGGTTTGATGCGGTGATGTTTGGCAACGAAAACGACCGCCCTTATGAATTGAAGGTCGACACGGCCACCTCGGCGACGATGGCCTATGTGATTGGCCGCCTGCGCGATGAAATCACCGTGCCTTTCGGGGTGAATGTGCTGTGGGACCCGCAGTCCAGCTTTGCAGTGGCGGCAGCCACAGGGGCGCGGTTCGTGCGTGAGATTTTCACCGGCACCTATGCCTCGGACATGGGCATCTGGGCCCCGGACGCGGGTGCGGCCGTGCGCTATGCCAATCGGTTGGGTGCGGGCGGCGTGGCGCGGCTTTACAACGTGTCCGCCGAATTTGCCGACAGCCTTGACCGCCGCCCGCTGCCAGATCGCGCCCGCTCGGCGGTGTTTTCCTCGATCCCTGATGCGGTGCTGGTGTCCGGCGCCATTACGGGCGAGGCGGCGGCGATGGTGGATCTGGAAGGCGTCAAGCGCGCCTTGCCCAACACCCCCGTGCTGGCCAATACCGGGGTGAAACATGCCACTGTGGCCGATGTGCTGGCGGTGGCCGATGGCTGCATCGTGGGATCCGCCCTCAAGCATGGCGGAGACACTTGGGCCGCCGTGGACCCCGAGCGCGCGGCTGATTTCATGGCCCGCGTGCGTGCGGCACGGGGCGGCAAATGACCCTGCCTTCGGTTGCCGATCTGACGGTCGAATTGATGCTGATCCCCGGCCTTGCCGGCTATGAAACCCGCGTGGCCACGGCGATCAAGACCCATCTCGATGCCCTTGGTTTGCCCTACCACTCGGACCGTTTGGGCAACCTGTCTTGCACCCTGCCCGGTGACCCTGCCCTGCCCTCGGTGATGATCTTTACCCATATGGACCAGTTGGGGTTCATTGTGCGCAAGATCGAGGCGAACGGCCTTATTCGTCTGGAGCGGCTTGGCGGCGTGCCCGAACGCGCGCTGCCTGCGCAAGCGGTGGTCTTGTGCACTGACAAAGGCGACCTGCCGGCGCTGATCGCCAACAAAAGCCACCACGCCACCGGGCCAGATGAAAAATACAAGGTCCTGCCCTATGCCGATCTTTATGTCGACGCAGGCTTTGCCAGCAAAGCCGAGGCTGAAGCCTCAGGCGTGCGCATCGGTACCCCGGTCACCTATCTGCCGCGCGCCCTTGCGCTGGCCAATGGCCGCATCGCGGGCACCTCGGTTGATGACCGCGCGGGCTGCGCGGCGCTCTTGAAACTGGTTGAGGCGCGGCAGGGCAAACCCGGACCCACCGTGCATTTCGTCTGGTCGGTGCAAGAGGAATACAACCTGCGCGGCGTCTTGCCCGCCGCGACGGCGCTGAACCCGGCGATTGCGCTGCAGATTGACCTTTTGCTCGCCTGCGACACACCCGACATGGCCGCGCGCGGCGATGTCACGCTGGGTGGCGGGCCGGGCATCTCGCTTTACTCCTTCCACGGCCGTGGCACCCTGAATGGTGTCATCCCCCACCCTGCCCTTGTGAGCCTGATGGAAGCGGCAGCCGAAACCGCCGCCCTTCCCTTGCAGCGCTCGGCCCATACCGGCGCATTGACGGACCTCAGCTACATTCAGTTCATGGGCCCCGAAGGAGTCGCATGTCTCGATGTCGGCTTTCCGATGCGCTATTCGCATTCCGCGCTAGAGGTGGTTGATCCGGCCGATCTCGAGGGGCTTGTCAGCCTCTTGGACACCGCGCTTTCCGCCATCACCCCCAACATGATCCTGACGCGCTAAGACATGACACACACCCTTGGCATCGACATCGGAACCTTCGAATCCAAGGGCGTTTTGGTGGACGCCCAAGGCCAGATCATCGCCAGCGCCAGCCGCCCGCACAAAATGATCGTGCCGCGCGCAGGCTGGGCCGAGCACCGCGCGGATGAGGATTGGTGGGGCGATTTCGTCTTTCTGTCGCGCGCCCTTTTGGCGCAATCCGGGCTGGACCCGGCGGAGATCAAGGCGGTCGCCACCTCGGCAATTGGTCCGTGCATGCTGCCGGTGGATGCCAAGGGCGCGCCTTTGATGAACGGTGTGCTTTATGGGGTCGACACCCGCGCCACCGACCAGATCGCGGCCCTGAACGCCCAGATCGGGGCGGACACGATCCACCGCCGGTGCGGCAATGCCCTGACTTCCCAGCAGGTGGGCCCCAAGATCCTGTGGCTGAAGGAAACCCATCCCGATCTTTACGCCCAGACCGCGATGGTCCTGTCCTCGACCAGCTATCTGACGTGGAAACTGACCGGCGAATATGTGATCGACCACTATACCGCCGCCAATTTCTCGCCGCTTTATGATGTGGCCCAGCAGGATTGGACCGCCGAGCTGGCACCCCACATTCTGCCGCTGGAAAAACTGCCGCGTCTGATGTGGTCTACCGAGATTGCGGGCCATGTCACGGCTGAGGCCGCGGCTGAAACCGGCCTTGCCATGGGCACGCCGGTGACCTGCGGCACCATTGATGCGGCGGCCGAGGCGGTGTCGGTTGGCGTGCAGCGCCCCGGCCAGATGATGATGATGTATGGATCGACCATCTTCATCATTCAGGTCACCGCCGATCCCGTGCGTGATCCCCGCCTGTGGTATGCGCCCTGGCTGTTCCCCGGCACCCATGCTTCGATGGCCGGGCTTGCCACCTCGGGCACGCTGACGCACTGGTTCCGTGACCAATTGGCGCGCGACACCGACTTTCCCACCTTGGTGGTCGAGGCGCAGGACAGCCCGAAAGGCGCCAAGGGCTTGCTTTGCCTGCCCTATTTCTCGGGCGAGCGGACGCCGATTCATGACCCCCATGCGCGCGGCGCCTTCTTTGGGCTGAACCTGACCCATACCCGCGCCGACATGTTCCGCGCCGTGGTCGAAGGCATTGCCGCAGGTACGGCCCATGTGCTGGAAACCTATGCCGAGGTCGGGGCCAGCCCGGCGCAGGTCATGGCCGTGGGTGGTGGCACCAAAAACGCGCTTTGGCTGCAGGCGACGTCTGATTTCGGCGGCGTGCCGCAGCAGGTGTGCAGCAAGACGGTTGGGGCAAGTTATGGCAATGCGTTTTTGGCCGCTGTCGCCATCGGGGCCGCAGCACCGGCTGATATTGCCCGCTGGAACCCGAACGAACGGACGGTCTACCCCGAAGCCGTGCCGGCCTATTCCGTGCAATATCCCCTGTGGAAGCGGCTTTACGCCCAAACCCGCGATATCATGCTGGACCTTCCATGACCGAATTCGCGCGCCTGCGGCCGCACCAATTGCAAGATCGGATTGCGGCAAATTCCCCTGTCGTCCTGCCCATTGGCGTGATGGAGTATCACGGACAACATCTGCCAGCCGGGGTCAACCTTTTGGCCGTAACCGAGGTTCTGGAGCGTTTGGGCGATGCCATCATCACCCTGCCGCCCTTTGCCTATGGGGCTGCATCTCATGCCGTCGCAGGCCCCGATGGCACTGGCACTCTGCATATTGATGCCAACATAATCCTGCCACTGGCCGAGCAGTTGTTTACCGCGTTGCTGCGGGCGGGGTTTCGCAACATTCATGGGGTGATCCATCACCAGACCGAAGCCTTCGATCAGGGGATGCCGACAGACCTTGCCTTTCGGCTGGCCGGTCGCAACGCGATCATGAAGTTTCTAGAAGGCACACGCGGCGCGGGTTGGTGGGGCGATATGAGGATGCAGGATTATTACGCTGACCAAACCCGCGCGGCCAATCCGTTCAACTGGATTCAGATCCACCCCCTTTTCCCCAAAGCTGCCGCTTTACCGTTCTACCATGCGGGACAGGGAGAGACCTCCTTGATGCAGGCGCTTGCACCTGAGACGGTCGATATCCTCCGCGTCCACGACGGCGGGCATTGGTATACCGAAGATGCCGCCGGAGCCTCGGCAAGCCTTGGGGAAACAGGGGTACAACTTGCATTGAGCCATTTACGGCAGGTGTTCGGGATCGCCTAAGGCCCCAACCCTAAAGCTCGGGCAAATCCACCACGCCCTTTTTCAAGATGAAGCAGCCGTATGGCCCCGAATCCGCCGTGCGGATGATCGCAAATGCCTTCTTGGCGGCCGCATAGAAGGCAAACCGCTCCAATGGTTCGATCGTCACCGCGCGGCTTTCGGCGCGGTCGACCACCGCCTGCATCCGCGCGAAAATCGGCACGATTCCGTCAGGATTGCCCACCACCTGCATCCGCGCCACCGGGGCGGGCACAAAGGTATCAAGTGGCATCAGCGACAAGATCGCCGCCGCCGCCGTAGGAATGTCGCACCCCGCCATATCGATCAGCGTACCATAGGTCGTCTCGGCAGCAATGGTTGCAGCGGGGTGGTTCACATCACAGATCACCAGATCGTCGCCGTGCCCCATCAGCATCAGCACATGCACGATTTCCGCACTGAGGCGTTGGTCAATTCCCTTGAGCATTACTTGACCGCCCCTGCGGCCATGCCCTTGATGATGTAACGCTCCAACACCACTGCAATAATGATTAACGGCAAGATCGCAGCCCAAGCCAAAGCGGCCATCGACCACCACGAAATCCCCTGACTGCCGGTCTGGCTGGCCACCATGACGGGCAAGGTGTTTGAGTGAGTGGATGTCAGAAGGGCCGCGAAGAAATACTCATTCCACGTCAAGACCAAAGACAGGATGAAGGCGGCAACCATTCCCGGCAGCGCGATGGGCAGGATGATGGTCACGAAGGCGCCCCAGATCGACAAACCATCCACGAGCGCGGCCTCTTCCAACTCGGTCGGGATCGAGGAGAACTGGTCGCGCATGATCCAGATGACGATGGGCAGCACCGACAGCGTGTAAAGCAAGATCAACCCGATCCGCGTGTCCAA
>JBMSKG010000168.1:0-6838 GCA_049419625.1 Paracoccaceae bacterium
AACGACCGCCCCCGCAACGTCGCGGGCGTTCTCATAGTTCGTCACCACCAGGGCCGAGAACGCTTGGCCCTGAACCTTGGCGATCATGGCTTCCGCCATAGGAACAGCAGCTTTGCCAATGGACACAATGCGATAAGCCCCGCCCTTTTCCGGGCGGGGCAATGGGGTAACGCTCAAGGCGCGCGACAGGGCGATGCCCGGATCAGCCGCCGTGCAGGCGGTCTGAAACAGCGCTTTGGCCCTGTCGCGCAAGCTTGTCATGCCTTAGGCCGCCGAAATCTGCCGGGCCTTTTGCACCAGCACCTCGGCCTGACGGATGGACGCATAGTCGATCAGACGGCCATCCAGCGACACAGCGCCCTTACCCTCGGCTGCAGCCTGCGCCATCGCCTCAAGGATTCGCTTGGCGCGGGTCACTTCGGCCTCGGACGGGCTCATCACCTCATTGGCCAGCGCGATCTGGCTGGGGTGAATGGCCCATTTGCCCTCACAACCCAGAACCGCAGCGCGCTTGGCGGCGGCACGATAGCCGTCGGGATCCGAGAAGTCGCCGAACGGGCCATCCACCGGGCGCAGGCCATTGGCACGCGCAGCGACCACCATGCGCGCAAGCGCATAGTGCCACATGTCGCCCCAATGCACCTGACGGCTGCCATCTTCCAGCTTGTCGGTCAGAACCGAGTAATCGGGGTTCACGCCACCGATGATCGTGGTGCGCGCGCGGGTTGAGGCGGCATAGTCGGCCACGCCGAAATGCAGCGACTCATTGCGCTTCGACGCAGCGGCGATTTCCGAGACGTTCTGCATGCCGAGCGCCGTCTCGATGATATGCTCAAACCCGATGCGCTTTTTGTAGCCCTTGGCGTCCTCGATCTGGGTCACCATCATGTCGACGGCATAAACGTCAGCCGCGGTACCAACTTTCGGCACCATGATCAGATCCAGACGCTCGCCGGCCTGCTCCACCACATCCACCACATCGCGGTACATGTAGTGCGTGTCGAGACCATTGATTCGGACCGACATGGTTTTCTTGCCCCAATCCATCTCGTTCAGGGCCTTGATGATGTTCTTGCGCGCCTGCGCCTTGTCATCGGGCGCAACCGCGTCCTCCAGATCAAGGAAGATCACATCGGCATCAGATTGTGCAGCCTTTTCAAACATTTGCGGAGCGCTGCCGGGAACGGCGAGTTCGCTGCGATTCAGCCGTGCCGGGGCTTGGGTGATGACGTGAAAGCTCATGCGTTGGCCTTTCTGATTGCCGGATTCGCGGCCAGAAAGCGGTGCAAAAATCTATACTGTCAAGAAAAATAATTTCCCGAAAGTATACACTCGCATGCAATCTGCCTAGCGCGACTTGAAGTAATACGCAACAGCTTGTGTGCGGCTGGTGACGCCAAGTTTCTCAAAAAGGTTCGACAGGTGGTACTTCACCGTGTTCGTCGAAATGTCGAATTCACGGGCCAGATCTTTGTTGGCCAAGCCATTGGCCAACGCCTCCAGAAGCGCCTTTTCGCGGCGTGTCAGCTGCTGGATCGGGTCCGATTGCAGCCCGCGCACGTCGATGAAGGGGAACACCATTTTCCCGGCGGCCACGTCAACGCAAATCTCCAAAAGCCGCTCGACCGGCGACTTGCGGTCCACGAATCCCGCAGCCCCCGCCGCCAGGGCCTTGAGCGATTCGGTCCCTGCCGGGTCCTCGGCATAGATCACCAATCGCGGCGCGCCCTCTTGATCGCGCAGCACCTCGGCCAGCTTCTGTCCACCCAGCTGCGGGATGTGCCAGTCAATCACCGCCACCTTCACCGGCACTCGCATCACCACTCCAAGGAGGCCCTCGGCGGTTGAGGATGTCGAGACGAGCGAGAATCTTCGATCTTTTTCAAAGACTTCAGACAAGGCCGAAAGCACCAGCGGGTTCCCCTCGGCCAGCGCCAAATCGATCTGTTCAGGCCTTCTTTCCAGCATCGCGCACCCCATTTCTTGCACGGTTCATGACGAAAACCTACCCATTAGAATGGGTCACAAACGGTATACACCCGCATACTTACCTATTTGGGTAGTAAGTTTCCCACCCATAAGGACTTCCAAAAGCAGGATTAAGGAAGGTTGTTCGCAAAGTCAAAGCAGCATTTGTTGTGTTAACCATCCGAGGGAGGATCGTCCGTGACCAACACCAGCATTCCGTCAAAACTGCAGATTCCCGAGACTCTGGCCGCAGGGCCTGGCCCCGGCAACACCGATGCCCGCGTTCTGGCAGCCTATGCCAACGCCGGCCTTGCCGATCACATGCAGGCCGACGTGCTGCGCGGGATGATCGAATGCAAAGAAATGCTGCGCAAGGTCTGGGGCACCAAAAACACCTACACCTTCGGCGTTGCCGGCACGGGCTGGAGCGGGCTTGACTGCCTGTTCAGCGCCATCCTGCCGGGCGATACGGTCGTGACCTTCGTCAACGGCACCTTCAGCGGCATCGATGCGCTGACCGTCCGGATGAAAGCCGCCAGCCGCGCCGACCTTGCCGCCAATTCCTTGGACCCCAAGCCCGCCAACGTGACCCTCGTCACCGTTCCGCACGGTCAGTCGGTCACGGGCGACGTGATTGAAACCGCCCTTGCCGCCAACAAGCCCACCTGGGCCGTCATGGCGCATTGGGAAACCGGCTCGGGCCGGATCAACGACATCCGCGCCTTTTCCGACGCCTGCGAACGCCACGGCGTGATGGGTCTGGTTGATGCCGTTTCGTCCTTGGGCATCGAAGATTTCGACATTGATGACTATCCCGGCATCGTCGGCTGGGCATCCTGCCCGCAAAAAGGCGTTCTGTGCCTGCCGCTCACCTATGCCCCGGTCAGCTTTTCGGACCGCTACATCGCACATCTGAAGGCCAATGGTTCCTCCAGCTATGTGAACCACCCGATGATGGAAGCCCGCCATTGGGCCATCCATGACGGCAAGGACAGCGCCGCGGGCACCTATCACCGCACCCACTCGGGCTATGCCGTCGCCGCCTTCCACGAAGCCCTGCGCATCAACCTGCAGCACGGCAAGGCGCAAAAAGCTGCGGACTACGCCTATCACGAGGCAGCCCTGCGGGCCGCCGTCATCGCCCTTGGCTGCGATGTCACGTCGAACATGACCAGCCTTGTGGTCTTGAACCTGCCCGGCAAGCTGGCCGGTCGCGAAAAGGATCTGGTGCAGGCCTGCCGCGCCCGCGGTTTCGGCATCTGGCCGACCCTGTCGGAACCGGTTCAGGTCCGCATCGGCATCCTGAACCAACTCTCCCGCCATGCCATCACCGACATCGTCGAGCGCTTCGCCGCCGCGATGAACGAAATGGGCGCGGGGGCTGATGTTGGCGCGGCGCGGGAGGCGCTGAACCAGCATTACCTTGCAGAAATGGCAGCCGAGTAACGTCGGCCTGAGGGAGGAAAGAATGGACATTCACGAATATCAGGCCAAAGAGATCTTGGCAAAATTCGGCGTCACGGTGCCGCCGGGCGGGCTGGCTTACAGCCCCGAACAGGCGGCTTACCGGGCCCGCGAACTTGGCGGCAACCGCTGGATCGTCAAGGCGCAGGTCCACGCAGGTGGCCGCGGCAAGGCGGGCGGCGTCAAGCTGTGCAACTCCGAGCATGAAATTCAGGATGCGACGAACGACATGTTCGGCCGCAAACTGGTGACGCATCAGACTGGCGCCGAAGGCAAGGGTATATACCGCGTCTACGTCGAAGCCGCGGTCGAGTTTAACCGCGAAATCTATCTGGGCTTCGTGCTGGACCGTTCAACCCAGCGCATCATGATCGTCGCCTCCTCCGAAGGCGGCATGGAGATCGAAGAGATTTCCGAGCAAAAGCCCGAGTCGATCGTTCGTTCGACCGTGGAACCGGCTGCTGGTTTGCAAGAGTTCCAAGCGCGCGAGATCTCTTACGCTCTGGGCATTCCCAACGCGCTGACCCAGCAAATGGTGCGCACGCTGCAAGGCTGCTACCGCGCTTTCCGCGATCTGGATGCCACGATGGTGGAAATCAACCCGCTGGTCATCACCGCCGACAACCGCATCTTGGCGCTTGATGCCAAGATGACCTTCGACACCAACGCGCTTTTCCGTCACCCGCAGGTGTCCGAGCTGCGCGACAAGTCGCAAGAAGACCCGCGCGAAAGCCGTGCGGCCGACCGGGGTCTGGCCTATATCGGCCTGTCGGGCAACATCGGCTGCATCGTGAACGGCGCCGGCCTTGCGATGGCCACGATGGACACCATCAAGCTGGCCGGCGGCGAGCCTGCCAACTTCCTTGACATCGGCGGCGGCGCGACACCCGAGCGTGTGGCCAAGGCGTTTCGTCTGGTGATGTCGGATGAGAATGTCGAAGCCATTCTCGTCAACATCTTCGCCGGCATCAACCGTTGCGACTGGGTTGCCGAAGGTGTCGTGCAGGCGCTGACCGCCAACCCGGTGAACGTGCCGGTGATCGTGCGCCTGTCGGGCACCAACGTTGAAGAGGGTCAGAAGATCCTCGCCAAATCCGGTCTTCCGATCATCCGCGCCAACACGCTGATGGAGGCGGCAGAACGTGCCGTCGTCGCATGGAAGAACGACCGCAAGCAGAACACCACCGTGAGGGCCATCTGATGAGCATCTTTCTTGACCGCGCCAGCCGTGTCATCGTGCAAGGCATCACCGGCCGTATGGCCCAGTTCCACACCAAGGAAATGCAAGACTACGGCACCAATGTCGTCGGCGGCGTTGTCCCGGGCAAAGGTGGCGAAACCGTCTACGGCATCCCGGTGTTTGACACCGTAAAGCAGGCCGTTGCCGCCACCGGCGCTGACACCAGCCTTGTGTTTGTGCCCCCGCCCTTCGCGGCCGACAGCATCATGGAAGCCGCCGATGCGGGCATCCGCTATTGCGTCTGCATCACCGACGGCATCCCGGCACAGGACATGATCCGCGTGAAGCGCTATATGATGCGCTACACCCGCGAGCGGCGCATGGTTCTGACCGGCCCGAACTGCGCTGGCACCATCAGCCCCGGCAAGGCGCTTTTGGGCATCATGCCGCCCCATATCTATCTGCCGGGCAACGTGGGCATCGTCAGCCGCTCTGGCACGCTGGGCTATGAGGCGGCCCAGCAACTCAAGGATCGTGGCATCGGGGTCTCCACCTCGGTCGGCATCGGCGGCGACCCGATCAACGGCTCGTCCTTCCGCGACGTGCTGGAGCGGTTCGAGGCTGACCCCGACACCCATATCATCTGCATGATCGGTGAAATCGGCGGTCCGCAAGAAGCTGAAGCGGCGGCCTATATTCAGGACCACATGACCAAGCCGGTCATCGCCTATATCGCCGGTCTGACAGCTCCCAAAGGCCGCACCATGGGCCATGCGGGCGCGATCATCTCGGCCTTTGGCGAAAGCGCTTCGGAAAAGGTGGAAATCCTGACCGCAGCAGGTGTCACCGTGGCCGAGAACCCCTCGGTCATCGGCGAGACCGTGGCACGCGTTATGGCAAAGCGCGCAGCCTAAGGGGGCCATGATGTCAAAACCCAAGGTCCTTGTGACGCGGCGCTGGCCGCAGGCGGTGGAAGAGAAGATGGCGCAGATCTTTGATCTCAGCCTGAACACCTCTGACACCCCGCTGACCGAGGCGGATTTTTCCGCCGCCCTCGGCCAGTATGACGCGATCTTGCCAACGGTGACAGACCGCCTTCCCGCGGCTGTCTTTGAAAGCACGGCACCGCGCACAAGGATCTTGGCCAACTACGGTGTGGGCTTTGCCCACATCGACACCGCCGCCGCCAAAGACCGCGGCATTGCGGTGACCAATACACCCGACGTTCTGTCCGAATGTACCGCTGACATCGCCATGACCCTGATGCTCATGGTTGCCCGCCGCGCAGGTGAAGGCGAACGCGAGTTGCGCGACGGCCGCTGGACCGGCTGGCGCCCGACCCACTTGATCGGCACCAAAGTGTCTGGTGCCACGCTCGGCATCATCGGCTTTGGCCGCATCGGCCAGGCCATGGCGCAGCGTGCGCATTTCGGCTTTGGCATGAAAATCATCGTGCAAAACCGTTCGGCCGTCCCGGCCGAAGTGCTTGCGCGCTACAACGCAGTTCAGGTCCCAACCATCGAAGACCTGCTACCCCAGTGCGACTTTGTTTCCCTGCACTGCCCGGGCGGCGTGGCCAACCGCCACCTCATCAACAGCCGTCGGCTGGATCTGATGCGCCCGGGCGCTTTTCTTATCAACACCGCCCGTGGCGAGGTCGTGGACGAACACGCGCTGGCCCAAGCGCTTTGGTTCGGCACCATCGGCGGCGCGGGGCTCGATGTGTTCGAACGCGAGCCGAAAATCCCGCGCGAACTTCTAGACTCCGACAACCTCGTGCTCTTGCCGCATCTCGGCTCGGCCACCCGCGAAACGCGTGAGGCGATGGGCTTTCGCGTCTTGGAAAACCTGTCCGATTTCTTTGAAGGTCGCCAGCCGCGCGACCGGGTGGCGTAAACCATGGTCGCCGTCGCCAAGCACACTCCGGATGGCCCCGAAGATCACGCAGCGGGTTTGCGCGATGAGATGCGCCGCCTGTGGCACCGGGTCATCGAACGCCGCGCGCCGCATGTGCTTGAGATTGTGCAGGCCACCGGGGCCGATCTGCCCCGCGATGAGAGCGCCATCCCCTGCCTGCAGGCGGTGAACATCTGGTTTCAACTGACCCGGATCATCGACGAAAACACCGCGATGCGCAGCCGCCGCACGGTCGAGGCCACCCAAGGCCCCGAGGCGGTTGAAGGCAGCTTTGCCAAGGCGCTGACCACGCTTGACCCCAAGATGACC
>JBMSKG010000169.1:0-6820 GCA_049419625.1 Paracoccaceae bacterium
CGTAAGCAACAGTGATTTGCAACAACTGTTCGAACGCAGCCTGTTTGGTGACGAAACAGAGTTGAGTTTGCGACAGATTGGGCGTACCGTGGACAAGCTGGTAATCCAGTCTCTCACTGTAAAGAAGCCACTGTCGAAGAAGCCTAAACTGACAGTGGTGTAAGCCAGTCATCCAAACCTACTCTTTGGGCGTCAGCGTGCCATGCGTTGACGCCCTTTCTTTATGTGTGTACATTATTGACGTACAACTTGAATGCTTGATAATAGAATTAATTCTACAAATTGGAGCGAATTATGACCAAACTTGAAGAACTGCTTGCCAAGCAAGAAGCCCTGGCTGTGGAAATCGAAGCCGCTAAAAAGCAGCAAAAAGTTGACGACTTGAAGACAGTGCGTCAACTGTGCAAGGTACATGGCTTCACCGCCAATATGCTCAAAGGCTATCTTGCTTCTGGCAGAACTCGCAAAGCCAAAGGCGAAAAAGCCGTATCTTAGGCGTCTTTTTGGTCGTCCTTGTCCATATCTGAAAGCACAATGTGTGAGTAGGATATGGAGGACACCATGAGCTTTCTAAACGCACTGACGCTGACGCAGTATAGTGGCAACATTGTCAAAGCACCTGCAGTACAGCGTCGCAACAAATTGGTTGCCAAGCTGGCTGAGCAAATCAAGCTTGCCACAGACGCGGATTACAAGCCTGTTAAGCTGACTTGGCACAAGGACGCTGAAGGCAGAGAACACAGGGTTGAAGTGCCTAAGCGTGTTAAGCGTTGGTGGACAGAACACGGCGACGGTACAGTACAGCTTACCGTACGCTATGGCAGCAAGCCGTTGGAACTTGCTAAGGGTAAGAATGCAATTGTGGTGAACAGCAAGGCTGAACTACCGACTGTTTTGACGCACTTGAAGACGGCTGCAGAAAAGGGTGAGTTTGATGAGCTGCTTAGGCTGCAGCTGACTCAGATTTACAAAGCAAAGAGTGTCCAAAAATAATAAGAAAATATCGACTTCTTATAAAAATCATCATGCTAACTTAGGCGTCGCGATAGGTATAAGCTGCAATTGCTAAGGTTAAGATTAAGATAGGGCGAGAAAGCACATAGGGAGTAAGAATGGGCAATTCTGCTAGTGTATAGGTGCTCAATAATGTGAATGCATGTTCAAATGTCACATTGATTGTATAGAGAAGCATGACTGAAGTCATAACGCGAAAGCCTAGTCCAAAGTAGAATGTAACATTGAATAGAAAAATCATCCAGAAAAACAGGAAGGCTCGTGTCCCTACCGTATTAATATACCCATTTTCTACTAGGTCTCGATTCACGTTCTCTAAGAAGAACTGTGTAACAATGAAGTAAAGAAGTATCATTCCAATGGAATAAACATTGATGACTAGGTACGCCACCCTGAAAGGATGCGATTGTGCTGCAAGCTTGCGTAATTTGAAATTTTCTACATCGAAGCTTTCCAGAAGAGCTTCGTATTCTTCTTTGCTCAGCTTGGATTTCATTTTTGCTGACCAATCTTCACTCTAAAATGCAACTCAAACGTAATCCAAAGCAATGCCATGACTGCGATTGGACGAAGAAATAGTGCAATTTTGAAGATAGCCAACTTTGGATAACCCACGAATTCATAGAGAACCAAGTGGTCATCAATGTAAACAACGATAAGAACTGCAGTGGCAAACTTCATTAACAGAAGTGCTCGCTCAAGAGAGTTCCAAAGCAAAAAAGGAAAAGCAAATAACACAAGACAAATCAGAGGCAGGCGAATAAGATTAAGCTTGATAGCTACAAGCTGAGGTGCCTGGGCGGCTTGCAAAAACTGGTAAACGACAGGATTGATGATAGCGACGATTGCGACAAAGCCAGTTGCATAAAGCACTGTTGACGCAATCCAGAATGGCACTGACAGCTTTGGTCTGCTGCCCCATATTCTGCGTGTTGTTGACGCCAGCATACTTCGCCTAGTATTTATTTTCTGCTCATTTTTCAGGCAGTTTATTCACGCTTCACCAAATTGCAACAAGAAATTACATTTAGTAACAGTGACATGGCGTCGCATGGCATGCTATGGTCAATCCAAAGCGACATTCTTGACAGATTCAAAGGTCAATGAAAACAAATACATAGATGTTATGCAGATGTTATGCATCAAATCTTAGGATAAATTTAATCAATTAAAAACAAATACTTACTAAAAGCCAAAAGAATTCAAGCACTGCCACGGGAAGCTGGCATAAGACAAAGGGGCGCCATCTACGCCCCTTTTTCGCTTTGACGGAAACATTCCCAGATCCTGCCATGGGATTGCCCCGTTTCTCAGTGACCCTATGGGCTGGAAACTGCCTGTAGGGGGCGACAATGGATATCAAGCGTAAGGCGGCCCGCGGGATCGCGGTGTTGGCGGTGGCTTTGGCGGCCGGGCATCTGGTGCAGAACATGGGTGCGACGCCTGCGCCCAAACCTGTAGCTTCGGCAGACCTGGCCAAGAAGCCGGTGAAGGTGGAAACCGTGGCCGCTGGCCCTGAAAAGGCGCCGGTCGAACCGGCTCCGGGCTTTGTGGCTCCGCAGACTGTGGCCGCCGTTGCCCCTGTTGCCGATGCGCCTGCCGCGCTGAGCGTGGCCGCGCCGTCTCAGGCGGCGGTTGTGGCACCTGTCACCGAGCCCACCACCATCGCAGCGCTTGGTCCGGCTGATCCTGTTGTCGTCACCCCGGAGGCGCCCGCGCAAGCCAAGGGTGCATTGATCGAACCCGTGGCCGAAGATCTTCAGCCAGCCGACCCGGTTAAGGCGGCGCCCGTCGCCGCTTGCGATGCCACGCTGGACCTTATGACCGAAGCCAATGCCATGATCGGCATCACACTTTTGGCCCCGTGCCATCCAAACCAGCGCGTTGTGCTGCGCCATTCGGGGCTTGCCGTGACGGCGCAGACCACCTCGACGGGTGCGCTGTTCACCGCCATTCCCGCGCTAGAGGTTGACGCGACGGTGGAACTGTCCTTTGCCGATGGCACCGACGCCAGCGGCACACTCGCCGTGCCGGACGTGGCCACGCTGCGCCGCTTTGGCGTGCAATGGCAGGCCGATGACGCCTTCCAGGTTCATGCCTTTGAAAACGGCGCGGCCTTTGGCGAGCCGGGCCATGTCTCGGCCGCCGATCCGCATCGCCCGGTTGCGGGGATGCAGGCCGCGGGCGGTTTCCTGTCGCTCTTGGGTGATTCAGCCACCGAAAACCCGCTTTTGGCCGAGGTTTACACCTTCCCCGCCGATCCGGCTGCCAAGCCCGAGGTGGTGGTCGAAGCCGCCGTTACCGACAAGACCTGCGCGCGTGAGCTTTTGGCAGAAACCCTGACCAGCACCGGTGGCAGTGTCTTTGTCACCGATCTGACGCTGGCGATGCCGGAATGTGATGCCGTGGGCGATTATCTGGTGTTGAAAAATCTGTTCCTTGACCTGAATATGGCGTCATTGAATTAACGGATCAGGTTATTTTTATGACAGCCCTGATGCGCGCGGCGGTTTTCGCCGCGCTTGTCTTTTCGGGTCTTTGCCAGCGTGCTTTTGCCCAAGATGTGACTTTGACCTCACGCGATGGGGCGTTGGCGATTTCCGGTCTTTTGCAGGGCTATGATGGTGAGTTCTACCGCATCGACAGCGCCTATGGCCTGTTGACCATTGATGCCCAAGGGGTGATCTGTGATGGGCCGGCCTGCCCGGATTTGACGGCGCCCAAGGCTGTGATCCGCATCGTTGGCGCGCCCGAGGCTGGGGCGGCGCTGATGCCGGGGTTGATTGCGGGCTTTGCCAAGCATCAGGGTCTGACGCTGACCGCACCGACCTCTCCTGACGCCCCGGTGCTGCTGAGTGATCCGGCGACCGACAAGGTTCTGGCCGAATTCAGCTTTCAAGCCTTGCCCCCCGCCGCCGCCCATGAGGCGCTGGCGGACGGGCGGGCCGAGCTTGTACTGGCCTCGGCCAGCGATCCGGCCTTTGGGGTCCGCACCATTGGGCTTGACCCGCTGGTGGCAATTGGCGCCACCGACAACCCGTTGCCCCGGCTTGCAACCTCGGATCTCGCCCGCGCCTTGACGGGCGATGTGACCAATTGGGCGGATCTGGGCGGGCCGGATATGCCGCTGGTTCTGCATGGTTTGGCCGAAGAGGCCGATCTGAACCGTGCCTTGGCCGCGCGACTGGGGCGCAAGATTGCGGCGACCGTGGTGCATGACACCCCCGCCGATCTGGCCAAAGCGGTGGCGCGCGACCCTTGGGCGCTGGCGGTGACGGGGCGGTCATTGGTTGGGCCAGCGCGTCCCTTGGGCCTGACAGACAGTTGCGGCTTTCCGCTGTCGCCCACCCCGCTGGCCGTCAAGGCCGAGGATTATCCACTGACGCTGCCGGTTTACTTCCTAACCCCGCGCCGCCGTCTGCCTTTGGTCGCGCGCGAATTTCTCGACTATCTGCCGCTGCCCTCTGCGCAAGACGCCGTAGAGATGGCAGGCTATGTCGGCCGCAGCCTTGAGCAGCAGCCGATCGCCGCGGATGGGCTGCGGCTGATCAACGCGATTCAGAATGCGGGTGATGAGACGACGCTTGCCGATCTTCAAGGCCTTGTCGCGGCCATGCAGGGGGCTGAACGGGTGTCCTTCACCTTTCGCTTTCAGGATGGTGGGACTGAGATGGAGCCGCACAGCCGCGACATCCTTATTGATCTGGCGCGTCTGATTGAGGCCGGGGCGTTTTCTGACAAAACGCTTGTTCTGGCGGGGTTTTCTGATGGTTCCGGCGCTGCAGATGCCAATCGAGAGCTGTCCTTACAACGCGCGGACCAAGTGTTGCGCGCCTTGCAACAGGCCGCGCCGGGGCTTTCTCCAGATGCCTTGCCGCAAGTCGCGGCCTTTGGTGAGGCCCTTCCGATGGCTTGTGATGAAACCCCCGCTGGACGTCGCCTGAACCGCCGGGTCGAGGTCTGGACCAAACCGTCCTTCACGAAGGATACGGCGCCATGACAGACCCCAGAACCCCCGAAGAACTGTTCGAAATCGCACTAGAACACATGCCCGACATCGAACCCGAGATCGTGCCGGGCACTTGGCGTTGGAACGTGGTCGATGGGCTGACCGGATCGGACAATCTGGGCATCGAGTTGGGCGTGGCGGGGGGCGGCTTTTCGCGGCGGATGGTGGACTGTGGTCGGTTTCGCCGGTTCTGGGGCGTGGACGCCTATAGCGACCACCATGACATAGGCCAGTATCGCCAAGCCTTGCAAACCGTCGGGCTGGACCGCAACTATCATCTGTTGCGCATGACCTTTGCCGAGGCGCATCTGTTGTTTCCCGATGCGTTTTTCGATTTCGTCTATGTCGATGGCTATGCCCATTGCGGCGAAGAGGGCGGGCGGACCATTCTGGACTGGTATGCCAAGGTAAAGCCCGGCGGTATTCTGGCGGGCGATGATTATGATCCGGTGCGCTGGCCCTTGGTGGTGTGGGGTGTGCATCATCTGGTGGCGCAGATTGGCGTGCCCTTGCGGGTGACCGAAAACATTCTGGAGGGCACCTACAACAACTATGCCTCATGGTTCATCGTGAAACCCACCCATCCCGACGCGCCAATCCCGCAGCCGGATCTGGTGTTGCAAAAGCTGGGGCAAGAGGAGCGCATCGCCGTTGCGGCGCGCAAAGCCGCCCAACGCGCGGCCAAGCGCGCGGCGCGGCTTAAAGATAACCCGCCGCGCGAAAGCTGATTTCGCGCGATTTGCCGATGATCAGATGGTCATGCAGCACAAGACCCAGAACCTGTGCGGCGTCTTGAACCTGATGGGTCATGCTGATGTCAGCATCCGATGGTGTCGGGTCGCCCGAGGGGTGGTTATGCACCAAGATCAGCGCGCTGGCGTTCAGCTCCAGCGCGCGTTTGACCACCTCACGCGGGTAGACCGGCACATGGTCCACCGTGCCTTTGGCCTGTTCCTCATCGGCGATCAGCACATTCTTGCGATCGAGAAACAGGATGCGGAACTGTTCGGTTTCGCGGTGGGCCATGGTGGTGTGACAATAGTCCAGAAGCGCATCCCAGGATGACAGCACCGGCCGGTTCATCACCCGCGCCCGCATCATCCGTTGCGCGGCGGCCTCAACGACCTTCAACTCGGTGATCACCGCCTCCCCCACGCCTTTGACCAGCGCCAGCCGGGATGGGGCGGCGGTGATGACCCGGTTGAAATCGCCAAAAGTGTCGAGCAGCAGCCGCGCAAGGGGTTTCACATCCTGCCGGGGAATGGCGCGGAAGAGGACCAGTTCCAGCATCTCATAATCAGGTAAGGCACCAGCGCCACCGTCCCAGTCTTTGTTGCTCAACCTGGACAACCAGAAGTTCGTCAATGTCGCCTGGGCCACTGAGCTTGCCAAAAGCGCGCCCGCAGCCGGGCGCGGTGATCGGCGATATAGCTGGGCAACCGGCCCTGAGGCAGCTGATCGACAGACGCCGCTTCATCCCCGTCCCCGGTGGGGGCGAAAAGCGGCAAGCCGGAATCGTGAAATCCATCAGACCGTGTCATGCCTGCGAGCATCCGGCGAAATGATGAACGACTGGTAAACAGACCCCGGCGGCTTGCATTGCGTGTCAACTCGGCTTACTGCGCGGCAAGCTACGGGAGACACATCGATGACAGCAGCTTTGCACTATTTCCGTTGGGCGTTTTTGGTGACAGCCGTTGGACTGGCGCTCGCGGCATGGCTTGGCTGGATCTATACCCATTCGTGGACCGGGGTGATGGGGTTCCTGTTTGTGGGCACCGTATTGTCGATCCTGGA
>JBMSKG010000170.1:0-6719 GCA_049419625.1 Paracoccaceae bacterium
GGCGCGCTTGCGGATCGCCTGGCCTGGATCGAGCAGGCCCGCGCCAGCGCGCAGAACCCTTCCAGCGAGATTTCCTCGGCCCGCTGTGTTGGCTGAATGCCTGCGGACAAAAGCCGATCTTCAATATCTGGCCCCCATGCCTTGAGGCTGGAGCGCAGCATCTTGCGCCGCTGGTTAAAGGCCATCGCCGTCACCCGCTGCAAGATCGCCTCATCGGCGGGAAAACGCGGCTCTGCCAGCCGCGTCAAATGCACAACGGCGGAATGGACCTTGGGGGCAGGGGTAAAGGCCTCGGGCGGCAGATGCATGACGATCTTGGCATCGCTGCGCCACTGCGCCAAAAGCGCCAATCGCCCGTAATGGTCACTGCGGGGCTTTGCCACGATCCGCTCGGCCACTTCCTTTTGAAACATCAGCGTCAAGGACTGCCAGACCGGCGGCCAGACCTTGGGTGTCAGCCAGCGGATCAAAAGCTCTGTGCCCACGTTATAGGGCAGGTTCGCCACGATCTTGATCGGCGGGGTCAGATGCGCCAGCACATCGACCTCCATCGCATCGCCGTTCACCACATCCAGCCGCCCCGGGTAGCGCTCCGCAATCTCGACCAATGCGGGCAAACAGCGGGGGTCTTTCTCCACCGCCAGCACCCGCCGCGCACCTTCCACCAAAAGGCCCCGCGTCAAGCCACCGGGGCCGGGCCCCACCTCCAAGACGTCGCAACCCGACAGATCGCCCGCCATTCGCGCGATCTTGGCGGTTAGGTTCAGATCGAGCAGAAAATTCTGCCCAAGCTGCTTTTTCGCCACCAACTCATGGGTCGCGATCACCTCGCGCAGGGGGGGAAGGCCGTCAATCGTCGCCATGCTCAGCCTTTCGGAACCGGTCTTGCGCCGAAACTGCGTGAGATACGCATCTTCGTCGAACCGCCATTATCCCGCCTGACGCGCAAGCGCCATATCCCGCGCCAGCCGCAGGGCTGCAATCAGGCTGTCAGGCCGGGCCAGCCCGCGCCCGGCAATATCGCAGGCTGTGCCATGGTCGGGTGAGGTACGGATGAAAGGCAGCCCCAAAGTCACATTCACCCCGCCGTCAAAATCCAGCGTCTTGATCGGGATCAGCGCCTGATCGTGATACATGCAGATCGCAACATCATAGCCTGCGCGGGCACGGGCATGAAACATCGTATCCGCCGACATCGGTCCCTCAATCGCCATGCCCTCGGCACGCAAACGATTCAGCACCGGCGCGATGATGCGCGTCTCTTCATCGCCCATCGCCCCACCTTCACCGGCATGGGGGTTTAGCCCCGCGACCGCAATCCGTGGCTGTGCAATGCCGCAATCACGGATCAGCCCGGCATGGGTCACACGGATTGTCTCTTCCAAAAGGGCAGGGGTCAGTGCGGTTGCAACCTCGGACAGCGGGATGTGAATGGTCACCGGCACCACCCGCAACAGGGGGCTCGCGAGCATCATCACAACCTGCTCAACGCCAGCCAGATGGGCCAGAAACTCGGTATGGCCGGGAAAGGCGAAGCCTGCACCGTCCTTCAGCGCCTTTTTGTGCAAAGGTGCTGTGCAGACCGCGCCCACCGTCCCCGACATGGCCAAGCCGACGGCGCGTTCGATCACCTCGATCACGCCGCGGGCATTGGCGGGCACCAGCACGCCAGGCGGATTTTCGGCAGCGAATGGGTGAGCCAGCACCGGCAAGATACCGGCGGGCACCCCGCGCGCTTGATGGGGCGCGTCAACGACCTCAAAGGCGCTGCCCTTCGGCAGATGCCGCGGATCGCCGATCCAGACCATATCGAGATCTGGCAAGGCCACGCGGGCTGCAACTGCAAGTTCTGGCCCGACGCCCCCCGGCTCGCCGCAGGTCAGCGCGATGGGGGCCAACATCTGCCGCGTCATTTCTCGGTGATGATGGCTTCAGAGCGCAACTCTTCCAGATAGATGTCAGCCAAGGCCGACAGCCTCTGGTTCAAAAGCTGCTCGCGCACCACCTCGCGGTCGGGCTGCAAATCAGGTGCGGGCCCACGTGAGCACAGCATCAAAAGCACGCGCCAGCCATTGCGGCTGATCCGGGTCGAGGTTTCGCCCGCATCCAGCGTCGCCATCACCGCGCTGAGATCGCCGTTCACCGCCGATTGCGGCTGGCTTTCGCGGATCAGCCGATCTTCGGGCAGGTCTTTGGCCACGGTGTAAAGATCGTCGCAGGTGTCAGCGCCTGCGCGCGCAGCTGCCAGCTCGGCTTCGGCATTTGCACCTTCTGGCACCAAAAACTGCGCATAATCGACCCAAATCCCTTCGGCCTTGCCCAAGGGATCTTCGCCGCGCTCAACCAGCCAATAAATCACCACGCGGTCTTCCAAAAGGACCGGCCGCGACATGCCGCCCGGTGCCAGCCGCGCCAGCGCGGTGCGCGAGGCGTCTGGCAACTCTGACAGCCGCTGCCAACCCATCCGGCCCCCAGATCCTGCCGTCTCACCTTTAGAGTTGCTGCGGGCAAAGGCGGCAAAATCCGCCTCAGTCTCAATCTGCGCCTGTAGACGGCGCGCTTGGGCCTGAGCTCCGGACAGATCGCCGTTCTGGCCCGGCAGCACCAGTTCCAAAAGCTGCAACCGGCTTGCGCCAGTGGGCTGGAAGTTGGCGATGGCCCGGTCAATCTCGGCCTCGGTGATGGTGACACCGGCGCCATATTTCGCGCGCACAACCTCGCGCCAGATCATGCCAGCCTCAACAAAATCGCGGAAGGTTTCCGAAGCTAGACCCATCTCGCTGGTCAGCTGCAAGAACTCATCAGTCGTAAGATTGGCGCGTCCGGCGAACTCCTCCATCCCGGCAAGCACCTGATCCGGCCCGATCTTGATGCCTGCGTTTTCGGCCGCGAAAAGCCGAAGGCGATCCTCGATCAGGCTGCTGCGCGCAAGTTGCGGCAGATCGCCTTGCTGCTGCAAAATCTGCAGGAACAACTGTCGCTGGTCCAATTCATATTGGGTGATGACGCGGTCATTGACCGCAAGCACGGCATCAAACGGGTTGGCGATGGCCTGTGGTGCGCTGCCCATTGCTGCCAACAGCAGCCCTGCGCCCAAAGCCAGCCGCCGCAGCCCGCAGGCCGCGACATTCCATCCCATCCGGTTCTGCATCGGTTCTGTCTTCATCGCCTGCATTCGTCCGCTATCCCTGACCGCACCGTCAGCCAACCTTTATGTCTTATCGGCCCAACGCTCATCCCCGGCATTGCCGCGAGGGGCCCGGCGTGGTTGACCCGCCAAAGCCCAAAAGTTCAAGCGAGACCGAAAGATCCGTGGTCGGCCTTACACTAGTCGAGGATGTGAACCGACGCGAGAGAGAAAGATCGACGGACAGGCATTCGTTGCGAAACAAAAGCCCAAGGGCCGCGTTCGAGGCGCGCTTGGCTTCAAGATCATAGCGGTTGGACAGCTGCGCCTGCCAGCCACCCTGACCCAGAGCAACACGGCCATCAAAGACCACCTCGCGCGTGTCGATCGCCCGCCCTTCGGCCGGATCCGCCTTGTGATACAAAAGCCCCGCTTCAAGCCCATAGCGTGGCTGGTCATGCGCCAAGAGCATCTCGGCCTTGGTCAGCCCGAACCCGTCATCCAGCAAAAGTCGGCTGGTCAACTGCGTGCCGCCAGCATGGGTAATCTGCCACGCCGCCAGCCAGTTGGAATCGCGCCCGTCCAGCCCCGAGCCGGCTGTAAACTGCGTCAAATCCCGCGCGCGGATCACCCGGCCCATCGTGACGCCCAAGGTCCAGCCCGCCGGATCACGCCGCAGATAGTTCAACCCCAAATTAGCCCGAACCCCGCGCTCCACCGCATCTGCCCCGGGAAAGCGGTTCAGGCTGAACAGATTGCCTTGATCGAACTCGACCAGAACCGAATCTTCATTGGCCAGCCGCGCCGCCCGGTTTGGCGCGACCACCAGTTGAATGACCGGCTCCAACAGGTGGTTCACCCCACCTTTGCCCGCCTTCACCAAGGGCCAGCGCAACTCGGCGGCAAAGGCGCCATGGCTGCGGCTGTGGGTGCCACCATAGTCAGAGGCGACATCGCCGATGCGATAAAGATCTGTTGTCACCTCACCCAGAACACCAAAGACCAGACCGTTGTCCGAGATCCAGTCGCGCCGCCAATCCGCCCGGATCTGCGCCCGGGCGACATCGCGCCCGTCGGTCAAGCCGTCGTTATCGGCATCGACGGAAAGGCCTGAGGATCTGCGATGGCCATGGGCGGCAAATTGCAACCCCCCCTGACCGCCCAAGGGGCCAAGGCTGAACCGCCGCTGCCAGGTCAGATCACCCAGGCGCGCGGCCAGCGTGTCCGACGCCTCGCCCGCGCGCAGCGTCCGGATCGAGATCAGGCGCGCCTCGATATGCTCATTGCGCCGGGTCCGTGTTATGCCAATCGTGCTGTTCAGCCGGTCAGCATCCGAAAGACCATAATCCCACAACATGGCGCGGTCTGACACCACCTGCGCATCAAAGCGCAACTCAAACCCTTTGGGCAGGTCAAACCGCCCCTCGGCACGCGCATGGCCCCGCGTTTGCCCTGTCTGGAGCCGATCGCGGGCCGCCATGCCTGTCACCGAAATCTCGCCTGTGCGAAAGGCTTGGCGATAGCGCAGCTCTACCGCGCTGACATTCTTGGTGGCCACAAAGGGTGTTACTGTGAGGTCGCGGCTGGGTCCAAGTGTGATGAAATAGGGCCAGCGCAGCCCGGTGCCCAAGGTCGATGAGGACCGCAGCGAAGGAATCAAGAACCCGGTGCTGCGTTTTAGCGTCGGGTCTGGCATTCGCAGGCGCGGGATGTAGAACACCGGCACCCCGCCCAATCGCAGCGAGGCATTGTCGAAGTAGATCTGTCGTTCGGTTTGGTCATGCACCACGCGCCGGGCGCGAATTTCCCACAAGGGGGTGGCGCTGCCCGCGCACACCTTACAGGATGAGGCGACAACCCGCGTCATCGCAGTATAGCGCGCCCCAAGCCGCATCACCTCGGCTGCCGCCAGTTGCAACTGGTCATTCATCACGACACGGGCCGAGCGTAGGATGCCTTCTGACATGTCGGCCTTCAACTCCGCCTGACTGGCCAGAACCGTCACCCCGCTGCCATCGCTCAGCGTGATCGGACCTTCGATGGTCAGGCTGTCAGCGACCCGGTCAAAGATCAGCCGCTCAGCCGTCAGCCGTCGTCCTTGATAAAAGATCTCGACTGCACCTTCCGCAACCAGTCGGCGATCACTTTCGATGCGCAGTGAATTGGCCACCAGTGTCGCCTGATCCTGCGCGCGGGCCCCCGGACCAGTGAGTGCCGCAAGCACAACGACCGCCACCATCAAGAGAATACGACGCATGTCAGCCATCCTCCAGATGCAACAAGAGGCTCAGCGCCAAAAGTGCCGCCGCGATCGGCGGGCTCCATGCCGCAACCAGAATCGGGATCTGGCCGTTTTCGCCCAGCACTTGGGCAAAGCTGCGCAGGAAAAAAATCAAGAACCCACCGATCAAGGCATAAAGCACCATTTGCCCTGTCCGACCAAAGCGCGCGTGCCGCATCGTAAAGCCGGCTGCCACCAACACCATCGCCGCCATCAACAAGGGCAGCGCCAACTCCATCTGATATCCCAAGCGATAAGCCGTGCCAGAAAAGCCCGCCCGCTCCAGCGCTTGGGCGTGGGCGGTTAAATCCCAAAATGCCACCGCCGCCGGAGAGCCCAGCTTCTCCAACAGCTCTTGCGGTGTCAGGTCGGTCGCAAGTGTCACAGGCGCGGCCGATGTCCGCGCCTGCACTTCGGGATTGTCATTCGCGAAATCCCAACGCTTGGCCCCCTCCAGAATCCATTGCCCCGGCTCCAGCCGCGCCCGGTCCGCCACGATCCGGCCGGTGATCCGACCCTCGGGCGAAAACAAATGAAAACTTACCCCGCCGAGTTCCGCCGCCCCCGGCGAGACGCGCATGGCATGGATCACCGTTTGACCGTTCGCATCGCCTTGGCGCAACCAAAGCCCCTCGGCCGACAAGGACAAGACCGAAGGCACACCGCTGTCACCGGCCGCCCGTGCAGCGGCGCGGAGGTCGTATTCCTTTGATGTCGCCGCAACTAAGGGGTTCAACACCGTCACTGCGAAAACCCCAATCACCAATGCCGTCGCCACGGGCGAGACCAGAAACCGCAGACCCGACCGTCCAGCCGCGCGCACCACCACCAGTTCAGAAGACTTGGCCAGCCCCAAGAACAGCGTGATGCCCGCCAGAACCATGACCAAAGGCAGGATCAGGTACAGGTTTTGCGGCACGTTCAGCACCGCCAGCACCAAAGCCTCTGCCAGCCCGATGCCAGTTTGTGAAAACTGGCGTATTTGTTCAATGAGGTCGATCAGGGTGAGAACCCCGAAAAATACGCCCAAGACCCGCAGAAAGCTGCCCAGAAAACGGCGCGCAATGTAAAGGTCCAGCGTCATGCGAAGGCCCTTCGCACGTGGCGTGGTCGCTGGGACCACCACAGCATCCCCACCCCCAGCGCCATCCCAAACACCGGCGCGGCATAGGCCCAAATCCAGCCCTGGTCTGACCGCAGGCCCAACCCGGTCGCCGCAGAGGACACGCCTTGCACCGCCACCAAAAGCACGATGGCCACCCCGATCTGTCGCCACAGTCCAAATCGGCTGAACGAGCCCATCAAAAGGGC
>JBMSKG010000171.1:0-6705 GCA_049419625.1 Paracoccaceae bacterium
ACGCTGTTCAACTGCTTTGTCATGGGCACCATCCCCGACAGCATGGGCGGCATTTTCGACGGGCTGAAAGAGGCCGCGCTGACCATGCAGCAGGGCGGCGGCATTGGCTATGACTTCTCCACCATCCGCCCGCGTGGGGCCGAGGTGAAGGGGGTGGCGGCGGATGCTTCGGGCCCCTTGTCTTTCATGGATGTCTGGGATGCGATGTGCCGCACGATCATGTCGGCAGGCAGCCGTCGCGGCGCCATGATGGCCACCATGCGCTGCGATCACCCGGATGTTGAGGCGTTCATCGAGGCCAAGAAAGACCCCGCGCGCCTGCGGATGTTCAACCTGTCGGTGCTGGTCACCGATCCCTTCATGGATGCGGTCAAGGCCGATGGTCCGTGGGAATTGGTGTTTGACGGCCGGGTCTACCGCACCGTGCAGGCGCGCGATCTGTGGAACAAGATCATGCGCAACACCTATGATTTTGCCGAGCCGGGCGTGATCTTCATCGACCGGATCAACAAGGCCAACAACCTTGGCTATGTCGAAACCATCGCCGCGACCAACCCCTGCGGCGAGCAACCTCTGCCGCCCTATGGTGCCTGCCTTTTGGGGTCGATCAACCTTGCCACCTTGGTAACAAGCCCCTTCTCTGCACAGGCGGAACTGGACCCCAAGGCGCTGGATGATCTGGTGCGCATGGCTGTGCGGATGATGGACAATGTGGTGGACGCCAGCCGCTTCCCACTGCCCCAGCAAGAGGCCGAAGCCCGCGCCAAGCGCCGGATTGGTCTGGGTGTCACCGGCCTTGCCGATGCGCTTTTGATGCTGGGCCTGCGCTATGGCAGCCCCGAGGCGGCGGCCCAGACCGAAAAGTGGATGCATGCGATTGCGCGGGCGTCTTATCTGGCCTCGATCGATCTGGCCAAAGAGAAGGGCGCCTTCCCGCTGTTTGACGCCAAGGGCTATCTCGCCTCGGGCAACATGATGCAGATGGACGCCGACGTGCGGGCGGCGATTGAAACCCACGGCATCCGCAACGCGCTGTTGACCTCGATCGCGCCGACGGGGACGATTTCGCTTTATGCAGGCAATGTCAGTTCCGGGATCGAGCCGGTCTTTGCCTATGCCTACACCCGCAAGGTGCTGCAAAAGGACGGCTCGCGCACCGAAGAAGAAGTGGTCGATTACGCTGTGCGGCTGTGGCGTGAGTTGAAGGGCGATGCGCCCTTGCCCGATTACTTTGTGAACGCCCAAACCCTGCCGCCCTTGGACCATGTGCGCATGCAGGCAGCGGCGCAGAAATGGGTCGACAGCTCGATTTCCAAGACCATCAACTGCCCCGAGGACATTTCCTTTGACGCCTTCAAAGAGGTCTATATGGCCGCTTGGGACCAAGGCTGCAAAGGCTGCACGCCCTATCGGCCGAATGACGTAACTGGCTCGGTTCTGTCGGTGAGCGAGTCCAGCGACAAGACTCCGTCCGAGGCTCCGGCCCAAGCGCATGGCGGTGAGGTGATTTACCTTTCCGAACCCTTGGAACGCCCTGCCGCACTTGAGGGTCACACCTACAAGGTGAAATGGCCGGGCAGCGAACATGCGCTTTATATCACCATCAATGATGTGGTGATCTCTGGCCATCGTCGCCCGTTTGAGGTGTTCATCAACTCGAAAAACATGGAGCATTTCGCCTGGACCGTCGCGCTGACGCGGATGATTTCGGCGGTGTTCCGGCGTGGGGGGGATATCTCCTTTGTCGTGGAAGAGCTGAAAGCGGTGTTCGACCCGCGCGGTGGGGCTTGGATGGAAGGGCGCTATATCCCGTCGATCCTGGCCGCCATCGGTGGGGTTATTGAGCGGCACCTGATTGCCATAGGCTTTATCGAGGGTGAGGGGCTGGGTCTGAAATCCGACCCCAAGGCCGAGGTGATGGTGGTGGGCGGCAGTCCGCGCGGGGCGGCTTGCCCGTCTTGCGGCAGCTATGCCATGCAAATGAAAGAGGGCTGCATGACCTGCAACGATTGCGGCCACTCGAAGTGCGGCTAAGGCGTTTCGGGATGGTGTCGACCGCCGGCTAACCCAACTGCGCTGCGGCAGTTTGGCTTGTCCGTTGTGTTGACAACTCGGCCGACTCCGTTCCCTATGGGGTGTGAGCCACGGCAAGGGAAAACATGCCGAAACAGGGGGAAGATGCTGCCGCTGCGCCGGTCGCCATCGCGGTGCGCGATCTGCGAAAGAGCTTTGGCGCCCTTGAGGTGCTGAAGGGCGTGTCGTTGACCGCGCGCGAGGGGGATGTGGTCGCGATCATCGGCGGCTCGGGCTCGGGCAAGTCGACCATGTTGCGCTGCATCAACTTTCTGGAAACGCCCTCGGCCGGGACGATCGAAATCGGCGGCGAGGTGGTGAAGATGCGCGCCGATGGTGCGCCTTCGGATCGGCGGCAGTTGGAACGGTTGCGGCAATCGCTTGGCATGGTGTTCCAATCCTTCAATCTTTGGACCCACAAGACCGTGCTGGAAAACCTGATCGAAGTGCCGGTCCATGTGATGAAAACCCCCCGCGCCGAAGCCGAAGCGCGCGCGCGCAAGCTTTTGGCGCGCGTTGGGTTGGCCGAGAAGGAGGGCGCGTTTCCGGCCTTTTTGTCCGGCGGCCAGCAGCAACGCGCCGCAATCGCGCGCGCCTTGTGCATGGAGCCGAGCGCCATGCTGTTTGATGAGCCCACCTCGGCGCTTGACCCCGAACTTGTGGGCGAGGTGCTGCAGGTGATCCGCGCCTTGGCAGACGAGGGCCGCACCATGGTCATTGTTACCCATGAGATGAAGTTTGCCCGTGAAGTGGCAAGTCATGTGATCTACCTGCACAACGGGGTGATCGAAGAAGAAGGCCCGCCAGAGCAGTTGTTTGGCGAGCCAAAGTCAGAGCGGCTGAAACAGTTTTTGAAAACTGTCAGCTGAAACCACAGCGAAATGTGACCCAACAATGAGAATACCCATGAACAAGTTCATCGCAGGCGCTCTTGCCACCTTTGCTCTTGCCGGTGCTGCAATGGCCGAACCCGTCAAGATCGGCATCGCCGCCGAAGCTTATCCGCCCTTCGCGTCGCCCGATGCGGCTGGCAACTGGGTTGGCTGGGAAGTTGAAATCATCGGCGCGGTCTGCAAGGCGGCCGAGATGGAATGTGCCATCACGCCGGTGGCATGGGACGGCATCATTCCGTCGCTGACCTCGGGCCAGATCGATGTGATCATGGCATCGATGTCGATCACCGAAGAGCGGATGAACACCATCGACTTCTCGGACAAGTATTACAACACCCCGACCGTGATCGTGGGCGCAACCGGCGCGATTGCGACGCCTGACGCGGCTGGCCTGGCTGGCAAGATCATCGGTGTGCAGGCGGCGACGATCCACGAAGCCTATGTGAACGCCTATTTCGCCGAGACCGCAGCAGAGGTGAAGGTCTACCAGACCCAGGACGAGGCCAATCAGGATCTGGCAGCGGGCCGCATCGATGCGACCCAGGCTGACAGCATTGCCATGGATGCCTTCCTGGCCTCGGACGCGGGCAAGGCCTGCTGCGCCGTTGTTGGTGCGGTTGCCGATGATCCGGCGATCCTGGGCGCTGGCGTGGGTGCTGGCATCCGCAAGGGCGAGGATGAGCTGAAGGCCAAGATCAACGCAGGGATCGCCAAGATCTTGGAAGATGGCACCTATGACGCGATCACCAAGGGCTATTTCGCCTCGTCGATCTACGGCGGCTGATGGGTGATCGGGGTGTTTGACACCTCCACCCTGGATCTTCTGGCCTATTCGCCCCCCGGTTGGGGGGCGACACTTTTGCGCGGGCTGTGGAACTCGGTTCTGATTGCCACAGGGGCCTATGCCTTGGGCCTGTTGATCGGTACGGCTGGGGCCTATGGCAAGCTGTATGGCAGCCCCTTGGTCAAGGATTTGCTGGCGGTTTACACAACCGTCGTGCGCGCTGTGCCCGAGTTGGTACTGATCTTGATCTTGTATTTCGCCGTTACCGATGCGGTGAACCAACTGATTTTGGCCTTTGGCGGCGACCGGATTGAGATTTCAGGCGTGGCCGCGGGCATCGCCGTGTTGGGCGTGGTGCAAGGCGCCTATGCAACCGAGGTTTTGCGCGGTGCTATTCTGGCCGTTCCCACGGGCCAGATCGAGGCTGCCAAGGCCATGGGCATGCCTGCCGGCCTTTTGGCACGGCGCATCACCTTTCCGCTGATGCTGTCGTTCGCCATTCCCGGCCTTGCCAATCTGTGGCTGGTGGCCACCAAGGACACCGCGCTTTTGGCCGTGGTGGGCTTTGCCGAATTGACCCAAGCCACCCGCCAAGCCGCAAGCACCACCAAGGCGTTCTTCACGTTTTATGCTGCGGCCGGGGTGCTGTATCTGGTCCTATCGATCGCCTCGACGATGATGTTTGCCCGCATCGAGAAATGGGCGCGGCGTGGACAGCGGCGGACGGAGGGCTGAGATGGTGAAAGAGCTGCTCATCCCCCGGCGCATTGCGATGATGGTGATTGCCGCGATCCTTTTGGGCCTGTGCTTCGCCTATGGCCGCTGGGATTGGCTTTTGGTGCCAAAGTATCAAAAGCTGATGCTGACGGGCATCTGGAACACGCTGTCCTTGTTGGTGATCACCATGGTTCTGGGCATGGCGCTGGCCATTCCTTTGGGCTTGGCGCAGGCCGTTGGCCCTTGGTACCTTGCCCGCCCAGCGCAGGCCTTTTGCGGGGTGGTGCGCGGCACGCCGCTCTTGCTGCAGCTCTTCTTGCTGTATTACGGGGTGGGAAGCCTGTTCCCCAGTATTCCCGGCATCCGTGAAAGCATCTTTTGGCCGATCCTACGCGATGCGTGGTACTTTGCGGTGCTGGGCCTGTCGCTTTCGGTGGCGGGCTATGAGGGCGAGGTGATGCGCGGGGCCTTCAAGGGCGTGCCGCATGGCCAGCTTGAGGCGGCAAAGGCGATGGGTATGCCGCGGTTGACGCTGTTCCGCCGGATCTGGTTGCCGCAAGCCCTGCACCGGGTCTTGCCAACCCTGGGCGGCGAGACGGTGTTGCAGCTGAAGGCCACACCGCTTGTGGCGATGATCACGGTCACCGACATCTATGCGGTGTCCAGCCGGGTGCGGGCGGAAACCCTGATCGTCTATGAACCCTTGCTCATGCTGGCCTTGGTTTATCTGGCAATCACCGGGATGATCGTTGCGCTGTTCACATGGTTTGAACGCCGGGTTCCATCGCGAACGGCTTAGGTGTTTTGGTCAGGCCAGCATGACCTCAGCCGCGCCTGCGCCGTTACTCTCGACGGCCCCCATATCGCAGGTTTTCAGGCGTTCACTGTCACGAAGCGCGAGCGCCATGAAACCCATCGGCGCGGTACCAAGCGGTGCTTAATCCCCACGGCCAAGCGTTTGGGTCAGAAAGTTGCGAAAGACACGCGCGGCATCGCCAAGCTGCCGCCCACGCGCCCAAGTCAGGCCGACATCCATGGTCGGGATCGGCTCTTTCAAGCTGCGCTGTTCAAGCCTTTGGCCTTCCAGCGACCAAGGTCGATAGACCATGTCGGACAAGATCGTGACCCCCATCCCGGCGGCCACCATGGACCGGACCGCCTCGACTGAAGAGGTGGTAAAGACGACATTCGGTGCAAGTCCGGCGATGTTCCAGTAACGACCGGCGGTGTGGCTTGCCTCGTCCACCGTCAGCATGATGAACGGTTCGCGGGCGACGTCGGCAAGGGTGATTTCGTCGTGCATCAAGAGCGGGTGCTCTGATGGCAACCACAGCCGGCGCAAGGACCGAAACAGGGTTTCGGCCTCGAGTTCGGTTTCATTGGCCAAGTTTGAGGTCAGCATGACCGCGAGATCCAGATCGCCCGCGACCAGCCCCTGTTCAATCGCAGCCCGTGGTTGCTCGCTCAGCTCCAGCGTGACGCCGGGAAAGTTGCGCCGGAACGCGGCGTAATGGCGGGCCATGAAGTAGCCTGCCACCGTATAGGTCACCCCGAGCCGCACCCGACCCGTCGCCCGGCTTTCCTCGCCCAAAGGGCTGCGGGTGGCATCTTCGACGGCGGCCATGATGCCGCGCGCGCGGGCCAGAAACCGTGCGCCCTCGGGTGTGACGGTGACGCCCTGAGCGCCGCGCCGGAGCAGGCTGACGCCAAGTTGAGTCTCGAGTCCTTGAATGCCAGCGGTGACAGCCGATTGTGAGATGTTCATCTCCATTGCGGCATGGCTGATCTGGCCGGTTTCCGCAGCCGCAATGAAGTAGCGCAGCTGCTTCAAGGTTAAGGACATTTTGCCGTTCCATCTGAATTTTCGATATCGTAATGCAGAATTTCGTATTTGCAAATGTGAACGACTCGGCACAGCATCTTCGAAATCCGGAACAACTCGGGGGGGTGCGATGCCTGTCACGGTCAATTGTGACATGGGTGAGAGCTTTGGGCTTTGGCGCATGGGCGATGATGCAGGGCTGATGCCCCTGATCCATATCGCCAATGTCGCCTGCGGCTTTCACGCCAGTGATTACGACCATATGCGTGCCACCGTTCGGCTGGCCAAACAGCACGGCGTCAAGGTCGGTGCGCACCCTTCTTTGCCCGATCTGCAAGGCTTAGGTCGGCGCGAGATGAAGATGGGCCGCGAAGAGATGGCCAATTGCCTGATTTATCAGATTGGCGCACTGTGTG
>JBMSKG010000172.1:0-6636 GCA_049419625.1 Paracoccaceae bacterium
ACAGGCCCGCGCCTTTCCGCCAAAGATCAGATCGCCCGCACGATCCGGGCCTGAAAGCAGTTGTTCCGCGCAGATCGCACATCCACAAAGCTGATCTCATCGCGCGCCAAAAGGTCGGCCGCGTAACTGGCAATCTCTGCCTTGGCCACGATCTTGCCCGTCCCATAGCGAATCCGCTGATCCGCCGTGTATCCCTTCAGAAGATAATCCGGGCTGTCCAACATCGGCGGCAGACCCCGCCCTGACCAAGGCTCGCAGGCCTCGGCACACAAGAAGATCGGGCCCGTCTCAGCATAGGGTTGCGCCGTGTCGAAGGGCCGATAGGCCAAGATCAGCATTTCCGCACCCTTCGGAATGAAGTCCAGACAATGCCTGCAGGGATTGCCTGCGCCGTCCGAGACGGTGCGCTCGGGCGCGCAATCATAGGCATCGCGTGCGCCGCTTCGCAGGGCGTTCACGCGATCACTCGCAAGCGGAAGGAATTTGATCTGGTCCATATGAGGCCTCCTGACGTCAGGCGCTCATTGTGCGATGGGGGCCGTCTGCGGCAACCCGTTTCTTGCGCATTCGCGGCCATCTTGGTGGCAGGCGTGAGACTAAGCCCTCGAGACCTGACACCCGCCTCCACGCCGCCCCATCACCGCCCCAACAACCCCAACATCTCCACCGCCGCGGCCTCAGGCGTGGCCTCCCCCGTTGCCACCTGCGCGCCCAGACGCTCCATGATCCCCCGCGCAGGCTCGCGCGTCAGTGCCGCCAAAAGCCCCTGCCGCACCTCTTCTTCAAACCAATGCCGCGCCTGCGCCGCGCGGCGGCCATCCCAATGGCCCGCCTCGCGCCGCCACGCGGCCAAGGCCAGCATATCAGCCCAAGCCTCGGCCATGCCGGTTTGCTCTACGGCGGACACCATCATCGCCTTCGGGAACCCCTCGGGGTCCTGCGGGCGACGGCGCAAGAGCCGCAAGGCCCCGGCATAATCCCCACAGGTCCGCGTCGCGGCGGGCTTCAAATCGCCGTCCGCCTTGTTGACCAGGATCAGATCGGCCATCTCCATGATCCCGCGCTTGACGCCCTGCAACTCGTCGCCCCCCGCCGGGGCCAAGAGAAGCAGGAAGAGATCGCACATCTCCGACACCATGGTTTCGGATTGCCCAACCCCCACCGTCTCAATCAACACCACATCAAACCCCGCCGCCTCACACAAGGCCACCGCCTCGCGCGTGCGCCGCGCCACACCGCCCATCTGCGCCTGAGAGGGCGAGGGGCGGATAAAGGCCAAAGGATCGCGGCTCAAAAGCTCCATCCGCGTCTTGTCCCCCAGGATCGACCCGCCCGAACGTGCCGATGACGGGTCCACGGCCAAAACGGCCACCCGTTTGCCCTGCGCGGTCAACATCTTGCCAAAGGCCTCGATGAAGGTCGACTTGCCGACGCCCGGCGTGCCCGACAGCCCGATGCGCAACGCCTGCCGGTCGCGGCCGATGGCAGACAACAGCGCGAGCGCCTCCGCCCGGTGATCGGCGCGCGCGCTTTCCACCAGCGTGATCGCCCGCGCCAAGGCCCGCCTGTCGCCCGCCCGAATGTCCTCAGCCGAAATCATCCCGCCGTCCCTTTTCTCTGCCAGCCCCTTTTGCCCCAACTGTCGCGCCCACGCCAGCCCGAAGGGGGGGCCGTCTGCCCCCCTCGCCGCCAAGGCGGCTCACCCCCCGAGAGTATTTCGCAAGGCGCAAGACATAAGAACCACCTTGCATTTGCGCCTTTCCAAATACTCAACCGAGTCAATGCGCCGTCAAGCGCAGAGGGGGGCGAGCAGCCCTCTTGTCTTGGGGGCCCCAAAGGCGTGACAGCGCAGAGGCAATCGATCATAAGGCGGTCATGTCCGACCCGCTGCCCATTGATGATGTGCTCGATGCCCTGTGTGCTGCGATGGCGGCCAAGGGCCAGGCCGTGTTGCAAGCCCCGCCGGGCGCGGGCAAGACCACGCGGGTGCCGCTGGCGCTTATGGGACAGATCACGGGCCGCATCGTGATGCTAGAGCCGCGCCGCCTTGCTGCCCGCGCCGCCGCCGAGCGGATGGCCGAGACCCATGGCACACCCTTGGGCCAGATCATCGGCTACCGCATGCGCGGCGAGGCCAAGGTTTCGCCCGCGACCCGGATCGAAGTGGTGACCGAAGGCATCCTGACCCGGATGATCCAGTCTGACCCCGAGCTTCCCGGCGTCGGCTGCATCATCTTTGACGAGTTTCACGAGCGCAGCCTGAATGCCGATCTTGGGCTGGCCTTGGCCTTGGAAATCCGCGCGGCCTTGCGTCCGGAGCTGCAGCTTTTGGTGATGTCGGCCACGTTGGATGCCGCCCCCGTGGCCGCCCTGATGGGCGAGGCCCCCCTGATCACCTCCGAAGGCCGCGCCTTTCCGGTCGAGACCCGCTGGCTGCCCCGCAGCCCCGATGCCTCCTTGCGCTATGAGACCGCCCTCGCGGGCTTGGTCTGCCAAGCGGTGGAGGAGCAACCCGAAGGCGGGGTCTTGGTTTTCCTGCCCGGCGAAGGCGAGATCCGTCGGGTCGAGGCCGCGCTGCAGGGCCGACTGCCCGCCCATTGCGACATCCGCCCCCTGTTCGGCGCCATGGAGTTTGCCGCCCAACGCGCCGCTTTGGCCCCTGTTTCCCCCGGCAGACGCAAGGTGGTGCTGGCCACCTCGATTGCCGAAACCTCGCTCACCATCCCCGATATCCGCGTGGTGGTTGATGGCGGCCGGTCGCGTCGGGCGCGGTTTGACCCCAATTCCGGCATGTCGCGGCTGGTGACCGAACGCGTCACCCGCGCCGAGGCTGAACAGCGCCGCGGCCGGGCGGGCCGTGTGGCGCCGGGCATCTGTTATCGGCTCTGGACCAAGGGCGAGGAGGGGGCCTTGCAGGCCTTTCCGCCTGCCGAAATCGAATCCGCCGATCTAACCGGGCTTGCTCTTGAACTGGCGCTTTGGGGTGCCGCCGATCTGCCCTTCCTGACGGCACCGAACCCCGCCACCTTGGCCGAGGCGCGCGCGCTTCTGACCAGCCTTGGCGCCTTGCAGGCGGGCCGCATCACCCCCCATGGCCGCATCTTGGCAGGCCTTCCCCTGCACCCGCGCCTTGGCCATATGCTCACCATCGCGGGGCCGCGCGCCGCGCCCCTCGCCGCCCTCATGGCCGATCGCGATCCGCTGAAAGGCGCGCCTCCCGACCTGACCTTGCGCCTGCGCGCCCTTGCCGACCCGCGCGCGTTCGAATCCGAGACCCCCTACCAGATCGCCCGCCCGGCGCTGGAGCGCATCCGCGACGAGACGCGGCGGCTTGAAAAGGCTGCCGCGCCCGAGGAGCAATCCCTGAGCGCAGCCCAGATGGCGGCCCTTGCCTACCCCGATCGCATCGGCCTGCGCCGCAAGGGCGACGCCCCGCGCTGGCTTCTTTCCGGGGGCAAGGGCGCGGCGATGGAGCCGGGCACGCCCCTGTCGAACGCCCGCCTCATCGTCGCCACCGACCTTGACGGCGACACCCGCGAGGCCGCCGTGCGCCAAGCCATCACCCTGACCGAACCCGAGCTTCGCGCGCTCTATGCCGCTCAAATCACATGGGAAAACCGTTGCGACTGGTCGCGCCGCGACGGCCGCATTCTGGCGCGCAAACAAGAGCGCTTTGGCGCCCTCACCCTGACGGACCAGCCCTGGCCCGACGCCCCGTCTGACGCCATGGCCCGCGCCGCCTTGGAGGGCTTGCGCCAGATTGGCCTCACCTTCACCCCCGCCGCCCGGCGGCTCCGCGCCCGCATCGAACTGGCGCGCGCCGGGGGCGATACATGGCCCGACTGCCGGGACGAGGCGCTCCTTGCCTCCGCCGAGGATTGGCTTCTGCCCCACCTGACCAAAGCCCGAACCGAGGTCGACCTGCGCAGCCTTGACCTGCACGACGCCCTCCTCTCCCGCCTCGACTGCGGCCAACAGGCCGAGCTTGACCGTCTGGTGCCTGCCCATTTCACCACGCCCCTGGGCCGCAAGGTCCCCATCGACTATGACGGTGACCACCCCAGCATTGAAATCCGCCTGCAGGAAATGTTCGGTGTCACCACCCACCCCACCGTGGGCCAAGCCCGCAAACCCCTGCGGGTGACACTCCTCTCACCCGGCCAAAAGCCCATTCAGGTGACGCTGGACATCCCCAACTTCTGGCGCACCTCCTATGCCGATGTCCGCAAAGACATGCGCGGCCAATACCCCCGCCACCCTTGGCCCGAAGACCCGACCGAGGCGGAACCGACGTTAAGGGCGAAACCACGGGGGACGTGAGCGCGTTGTTGCCCCCCCTATCCCCTCCCCACGGAGGGGGAGAGGAGCAGCCCCCTCAGCCCCCTCAGCCCCCACATTCACCGGCGCACCGAATGGCCAGACGATCGCCCCCCCCTCCCCCTCGTGGAGAGGGGCTGGGGGTGGGGGCCATATCTCACCCCGCCAACTCCTCCCCCGCCCGCCGAATGGCGTCCCGGATATGCCCGGCCATGAAATCGGTGAAAAGCTTCACCTTCGGGTCCTTCAACCGCCGATGCTGCGACAGGCTGGACAGCTGCGTCGGCACCGGGGGCGTGGCCACCGCCACCGGCACCAAGGCGCCCGACCGCAGGTGCTGCGCCACCTCAAAGATCGGCTTCATCACGATCCCGCGCCCGTCCAAGGCCCAACCGATCAGCACATCGCCATCATCGCTTTCAAACGGCCCGCCAATCTCAAACCGGCGCGGACCATCCGCCGTTTGCAGCGTCCACTGAAACTCTTTCGCGCCGGGAAACCGCAGGTTCAGACAGTCGTGCTTGTCCCCCACCAAAGCCGCCCCATCCGCCGGCATCCCCCGCCGCGCGATATAGGCGGGGGCGGCACAAAGCACCCGCGGGCAATCGGCAATCAGCCGCACCTTCAGCGTGGAATCCTCGAGCACCCCCAGATGAAAGGCCACATCCAGCCCTTCCGCCGTCACATCAATCACCCGGTCCGACAGGCGCAACCGCACGTCGATCTGCGGGTATAAATCCTTGAACGCGGGCACATGCGGCGCAATGAACCGCCGCCCCACACCCAAAGGGGCCGAAACGAAAATCGTCCCCCGCGGGTTTTGCGTGACATCCATCACCGCCGCTTCGGCGTCGTCAATCGCCTCCAGCACCTTGCGCGCGCCGTCGTAGAAAATCCGCCCGTTTTCTGTGGGCTGCAAACTGCGGGTGGTGCGCGAAAACAGCCGCACCCCCAGATGTTTTTCCAACTCCGAAATCCGGGCCGAGGCCACGGCGGGCGAAGTGCGCTGATCGCGCGCCGCCGCCGACATGCTGCCCAGTTCAAACACGCGCACAAACATGCGGATATTGTTCACATAAGACAATCCGACCCCCGATTATCTGGCCACATTTGAAAGTGATCCGCCATTTGCCGGATTAACAGAAAGGTGCGGCCCGGTATAGCCTTTGCGCAAAGCATCAAAGGGGCGGCTTGCCATGTATGATTGGGTGGTCTTGTGGGACTGGGTGGAAATCGCCGTGCGCTGGCTGCACGTCATCACCGCCATCGCCTGGATCGGATCAAGCTTCTACTTCATCGCGCTTGACCTTGGCCTGCACCGCGACCGCAACCTCGCCTCAGGGGCCGATGGTGAGGAATGGCAGGTCCACGGTGGCGGTTTCTACCACATCCAGAAATACCTCGTCGCACCCGCCCAGATGCCCGACCATCTGGTCTGGTTCAAATGGGAAAGCTACGCCACATGGCTCTCCGGTTTCGCCATGCTGGTCCTCGTTTATTACATGGGCCATGAGATGTTTCTCATCGACCCGGCGGTCGCTGACCTTGCCCCATGGCAGGCGATTGGCATTTCCATGGCCTCGCTCGCCTTTGGCTGGGTCGCCTACAACACCATCTGCAAGGTCTTCGTGAACGCCAACCAGACGCTGGTGATGTTGGCACTTTTCGCGCTTCTGGTCGCCATGGCCTATTTCTACACCCAAGTGTTCTCGGGCCGCGCGGCCCTTCTGCACCTTGGTGCCTTCACCGCCTCCATCATGTCGGGCAATGTGTTCTTCATCATCATGCCCAATCAGCGCGTGGTGGTGGCCGACCTGAAAGCCGGGCGCAAGCCTGATCCGAAATACGGCAAAATCGCCAAGCAGCGCAGCACGCACAACAACTACCTGACGCTGCCGGTGATCTTCCTGATGCTGTCGAACCATTACCCCTTGGTGTTCGCCACCGACTACAACTGGATCATCGCATCCTTGGTCTTCCTGATGGGCGTCACCATCCGCCACTGGTTCAACACCCAGCACGCCCGCAAAGGCAACCCGCATTGGACTTGGGCCGCGACCGCGATCCTCTTCCTCCTGATCGCATGGCTCTCCACCGCGCCGGTGCAAACCCGCGCCGCCGAATCTGCCATGGCCCCCGGTGCGCTGCGCTATGCCGCCGCCACCGGCTTTGACGACGTGGTCTCCATCGTCCAAGGCCGCTGTTCCATGTGCCACGCGGCCGAACCGGGCTGGGACGGTCTGCATTACGCCCCCAAGGGCGTGGTCCTTGAAACCCCCGCCCAAATCGCGGCCGAGGCCAAGCGGATCTACCTGCAAG
>JBMSKG010000173.1:0-6533 GCA_049419625.1 Paracoccaceae bacterium
AGCATCATTCAGCCTAAGGTAGAGTTATCTGTGGCGGCTTGCCAAAATGTATTAACCAAGAAACGTCGGTATTGCGGGAAAAGCGGATATATCCAAATTCCACCTTAGCACGAAATGTCGGGTCTCTCCAGTCCAGCCTCGGCCCGTGGCCAACAATCTGATGCCATGGTTAACCCTTTCCGCAAGCGCCGATTCGGGGCTTCCCTTTTGGACAAAGCCCGTCTATACGCCCGCATCCGCCCCTTACAGAGCGGCTGCCCCTTCTCGGGCATCAAGGGCCCTGCTGGACGACATCCCGGCTTGTGCCGTCACCTTAAACCTCGAAGGAGATATCCGATGTCGATCACCGTTGAAGAAAAAGCCCGCCTGATCAAGGAATACGCGACCAAAGAGAACGACACCGGCTCGCCGGAAGTTCAGGTTGCGATCCTGTCGTCGCGCATCGCCACGCTCACCGAGCATTTCAAGGGCCACAAGAAAGACAACCACTCGCGTCGTGGTCTGTTGATGATGGTTGCCCAGCGCCGCAAGCTGTTGGACTATCTGAAGTCCAAGGACGAAGCGCGCTATGCCTCGCTGATCTCGCGTCTGGGCCTGCGCCGCTAAGCGGACCAAAGGTTTCTATGAACGCCCGTAGCGAAAGCTGCGGGCGTTTTGTTTTGGGCCTGCGTTCGGTTGGGCCAAATGCTAGGCTGGGTCAAAGTCTGAGGGTGTGCGATGCCGAACCTATCCTTGCGCGTGCTGTTGCTGGGGGCCACCGGCACCATTGGCCGGGCCACAGCGGCGGCTTTGGGTGCGGCAGGGCATGAGGTGGTGGCGGTCGTGCGCCCGGGGAGTGCCGCGACCGTGCCGGAGGGCTGCGCCGCGTTGGCCGCAGATGTGACCGAGCCTGGCGCGCTGGCGGCGGCGATTGGAACCGCGCGGTTTGATGCGGTGATCTCGTGCCTGGCCAGCCGCACCGGCGCGCCTGCGGATGCTTGGGCGATTGACCAGCGTGCCAACAGTCTTGCGTTGGCGGCGGCGCTTGCGGCGGATATCCCGCGCTTTGTGCTGTTGTCGGCCATTTGTGTGCAGCGGCCCTTGTTGGAGTTTCAGCGCGCCAAGCTGGCCTTTGAGGCCGAGTTGCAGGCCGAAGCGATCGCATGGTCCATCGTGCGGCCGACGGCGTTTTTCAAATCTTTGTCGGGTCAGGTGGCGCGGGTGCAGGCGGGCAAACCGTTCTTGGTCTTTGGCGATGGTCGGCTGACCGCCTGCAAGCCGATTTCAGACGCCGATCTGGGGCAGTTTTTGGTGGCCTGCCTGACCGATCCGGCCTTGCAAAACCGCATCCTGCCGATTGGCGGCCCCGGCCCTGCGATCACGCCTTTGGATCAGGCCGCGATGCTGGAGCGCCTGACGGGCCAGCCGGTGCGATTGAAACGGGTGCCGGTGGCGTTGATGGATGGGATCATTGCGGTTCTGTCCACCCTGGGCCGCCTGTCGCCCAAGCTGGCCGAGAAGGCCAATCTGGCCCGGATTGGGCGCTATTATGCCACGGAATCCATGTTGGTTCTGAACCCCGCCACCGGCCAATATGAGGCCGATGCCACGCCGGAGTTTGGCAGCGAAACGCTGGCCGATCATTATGCCGCGCTGTTGAGCGGCACCGCCCGCGACGACCGGGGCGCGCATAAAGTGTTCTGATCGGGCGGCCCTTGGGTGCCTGAGTCCAAAACGCTTCCCAATCCCCCGGTTTTCCTGTATGCGCCCGCCATCTGCGACGTGAGGCCTGCCCCCGGCCGCATGCAAAGGATAGGGGGCGGCGGCAATGGGGCCGCCATGCAAAAGGAAGACATGGCAGGGGCCATGGGTGCTTCCATATAGGGAACGATAGATGTTCAACGTGACTAAAAAATCAATCCAGTGGGGCGGTGAGACGCTGACCCTGGAAACCGGCAAGGTTGCCCGTCAGGCTGACGGCTCGGTCATTGCCACGCTTGGCGAAACCAGCGTCATGGCCAACGTGACCTTCGCAAAGGCACCGAAGCCCGGCCAGGATTTCTTTCCGCTGACCGTGCATTATCAAGAAAAATACTATGCAGCCGGCAAGATCCCCGGCGGCTTCTTCAAGCGCGAGGCGCGGCCTTCGGAAAAGGAGACGCTGGTTTCGCGTCTGATCGACCGTCCGTGCCGCCCGCTGTTCGTGGAAGGCTTCAAGAACGAAGTTCTGGTCATGGCGACCGTGCTGTCGTGTGACCTTGTGAACGATCCCGACATCGTGGCGATGATCGCGGCTTCGGCGGCGTTGACCATTTCGGGCGTGCCGTTCATGGGCCCGATTGGCGCGGCCCGCGTGGGCTTTGTCGATGGCAAATACGTGCTGAACCCGGCGATGGACGACATGACGCAGCTGCGTCTGAAGCCCGAGCAGCGTTTGGATCTGGTTGTCGCCGGCACCAAAGACGCCGTGATGATGGTGGAATCGGAAGCCTATGAGCTGACCGAAGAGGAAATGCTGGGCGCGGTGGTCTTTGGCCACGAGCAGATGCAGCCCGTCATCGACCTGATCCTTGATCTGGCCGAAGATGCGGCGAACGAGCCCTTCGATTTCACCCCGCCCGACCTGTCGGCGATCTATGCCAAGGTCAAAGCGGCGGGCGAAGCCCAGATGCGCGTGGCCTTTGCCATTCGTGACAAGCAAGACCGCACCAACGCCATTTCGGCGGCGGTGGATGCGATCAAGGCGGCGATGTCGGATGAGGATCTGAAGGACATCAACCTTGGCTCGGCGATCAAAAAGCTGGAAAGCGCGATCCTGCGCGGCGATGTGGTGAACACGGGTGCGCGTATCGACGGCCGTGACACCAAGACCGTCCGCCCGATCGTGTGCGAAACCGGCATCCTGCCGCGCACCCACGGCTCGGCGCTGTTCACCCGTGGTGAAACTCAAGGTTTGGTCGTGACCACCCTTGGCACCGGCGAAGATGAGCAGATCATCGACGCGCTGAACGGCAACACCCGGTCGAACTTCCTTCTGCACTACAACTTCCCGCCCTATTCGGTGGGTGAAGTGGGCCGCGTTGGCTCGCCCGGTCGTCGTGAGATCGGCCATGGCAAGCTGGCATGGCGTGCGCTGCAGGCGGTTCTGCCGGCACCGACCGATTTCCCCTACACCATTCGCGTGGTGTCGGAGATCACCGAATCGAACGGCTCCTCCTCGATGGCGTCGGTCTGCGGTGGGTCGCTGTCGATGATGGATGCAGGCGTGCCTCTGAAGGCTCCGGTGGCTGGTGTGGCCATGGGTCTGATCTTGGAAGATGATGGCAAATATGCCGTGCTGACCGACATTCTGGGTGATGAAGATCACCTTGGTGACATGGACTTCAAGGTGGCTGGCACTGCGTCGGGCATCACGTCCTTGCAGATGGACATCAAGATTGCCGGCATTACGCCTGCGATCATGAAGCAGGCTTTGGCGCAGGCCAAGGACGGCCGTCTGCATATCTTGGGTGAGATGAACAAGTCGCTTTCCGCGCCGCAGGGCTTCTCGGAATATGCGCCGAAGATCGAAACCCTGCAGATCCCGACCGACAAGATCCGCGAAGTGATCGGCTCGGGCGGCAAGGTGATCCGTGAGATCGTCGAGCTGTCGGCTGCCAAGGTGGACATCAACGACGAAGGCATCATCAAGATTGCGTCCTCGTCGGCGGAGAACATCAAGAAGGCCTATGACATGATCTGGTCGATCGTGGCAGAGCCGGAAGAAGGCCAGATCTACACCGGCAAGGTTGTGAAGCTGGTGGACTTTGGCGCCTTCGTGAACTTCTTCGGCAAGCGCGACGGTCTGGTGCATGTGAGCCAGATTGCGAACAAGCGCCTGAACCACCCGAACGAGTTGCTGAAGGAAGGTCAGGAAGTGAAGGTCAAGCTTCTGGGCTTTGACGACCGCGGCAAGGTGCGCCTTGGCATGAAGATGGTCGATCAGGAAACCGGCGCTGAGATCGTTGAAGTCAAAGGCGAAGGCGCAGAAGCGTAATCGCTTTTCGTTGCAAGATACCAAAGGCCCCGTGGGAAACCTCGGGGCTTTTTTCTTCGGCTGATATTTCATCGAGTGATCATTTCTTCGGACAATTTGTAATTCGCTGATATATTCTTCCAATATTTGTGTTTCAGCCGCCCAAGATCTCCAAATCCTTTCTGCCAGATGCGCTATTTTGCGGCCAAATTCCGCGAACAGGAGCATCCCATGCGTGTCGTCATCCTTGGTGCTGGTGTCCTTGGTGTCACCTCGGCCTATTATCTTGCCAAGGACGGTCATGAGGTGACGGTGATTGACCGCCAGCCCGGCCCGGCGCTGGAGACCTCGTTCGCCAATGCGGGTGAGATCAGCCCCGGCTATGCCAGCCCGTGGGCCGCGCCGGGGGTGCCGTTCAAGGCGTTGAAATGGCTGTTCCAGCGTCATGCGCCGCTGGTGATCCAGCCGCGCCCCGACCCGGCGATGATGGAATGGCTGTTGCGGATGCTGGGCAATTGCACCACCTCGGCCTATGCGGTGAACAAGTCGCGCATGGTGCGGCTGGCGGAATACTCGCGCGATTGCCTGATCCAGTTGCGCGAAGAAACCGGCATTTCCTATGACGAGCGGACCAAGGGCACGCTGCAACTGTTCCGCACCGAAAAGCAGGTGGCGGCGGCGGAAAAGGATATTGCCGTGCTGCGCGCCGATGGCGTGCCGTTCGAGGTTCTGGACGCCGATGGCTGCATCGCTGCCGAACCGGGGTTGGCGCCGAACCGTCACAAGATTGCCGGGGGTCTGCGCCTGCCGGGGGATGAGACGGGCGATTGCTTTAAGTTCACCAACCGGCTGGCCGAAATGGCGGCAGCGGTGGGGGTGACCTTCCGCTGGGGCGTTGACATCAAAGCGCTGGAAAGCGACGGGCGCCGCATTACGGCGGTGCAGACCAGCGAAGGCGCGATTGACGCCGATACCTTTGTGCTGGCGATGGGCAGCTATTCCCCGGCGCTGGCGCGCCCGTTTGGGATGCGTCTGCCGGTCTATCCGATGAAGGGCTATTCGATCACCGTGCCGATCGTGAACGAGGAGCGCGCGCCGGTTTCGACCGTGATGGATGAAACCTACAAGATCGCGATCACCCGTCTGGGCGACCGGATCCGCGTGGGCGGCATGGCCGAGATTGCGGGCTTTTCCAAGACCCTGCCCGCCCGCCGCCGCGCGACGCTGGAACTGTCGGTTGAGAGCCTGTTCGGCGGTGCGGGTGACCAGAGCCGCGCCACCTTCTGGACCGGCCTCAGGCCCATGACGCCGGATGGCACGCCGCTTGTGGGCCGCTCGACCGTGCCGAATCTGTATCTCAACACCGGCCACGGCACGCTGGGCTGGACCATGGCCGCCGGGTCGGGCCGGGTTCTGGCCGATGTGATCTCGGGGCGTCGGGCCGAGATTGATGTGTCGGATCTGGGATATTCCCGCTACCAGCGCGGCACGCTGCGCCCGATGGGCGCGCCGCAGGTGGTACCAGCAGAATAAAAAACGGGGCCTTGCGGCCCCGGTTTCTTTTGGATTTTTACGTTATCACACCGGCCGCTTGGCAAAGCGCAGGTAGGGCAGTTTGATGTCCAACTCGCCAAACTTGGCCTTGGCGTCATCAGTTGAGACCGAGAGCGCCACGATCACATCTTGCCCCGGCACCCAGTTGGCGGGGGTGGCGAAGGGCACGCCGTCGGTGGCCTGCACCGCATCGAGGGCGCGCAGGATCTCGGCAAAGTTGCGGCCCACGGACATGGGGTAGGACATGGTCAGGCGGATCTTTTTGTCCGGCCCGATGATATAAACGGTGCGGACTGTGGCCGAATTGGCAGGGGTGCGGCCTTCGGTTGGCAGGTAATAGTCTGCCGGCAGCATGTCATAGGCTTTGGACACGGTCAGCGAGGTGTCGTCGATGATCGGGAAATCGGCGGGCGCGCCGGAAAACGCCTGAATGTCACGCTTCCACTTTTCATGGTCCGCCACAGAATCCACCGAAACGCCAATCACCTTGGTGTTGCGCTTTTTCCATTCGGGGGCGAGCTGCGCCACGGCGCCGAATTCGGTGGTGCAGACGGGCGTGAAATCGCGCGGATGCGAAAAGATGATGGCATAGCTATCGCCCAGCCAGTCATGGAAGCGGATGGTGCCGGCGGTGCTGTCGGCGGTGAAGTCGGGGGCGGTGTCGTTGATGCGAACGGCCATGGGAAACTCCGGGTTATGATGCGCCAGACATAGACCCATTGGGTGGGGAATGCACCCCATCGTGGCCCTAAGGGCCAAGATAAGGACCGCTTTACGGCGCTCTCCGGTCGGGCGAAACACCCTCCCGGTTTTCCTGCGCCAAGCGGAACCGTTGTCCCTTCGCGTCGTATATTTGATCAAATTGTCGCGTCCGCCCCTTGCCGGAATCTGCCCATCCTGTCAGGTTGCGCGCAAACCGAAGGAGGGCGCCATGCTCATCAAGCGCGATTTCTACATCAATGGCCGTTGGGTCGCCCCGATTGCG
>JBMSKG010000174.1:0-6531 GCA_049419625.1 Paracoccaceae bacterium
GCATCGACTTTGGCACATCAAACTCTACGGTTCCGCTGGCGGGTGCCTCGGGGCCTGCGCGGCTGATTGCTTTGGAAGAGGAACACCTGACGCTGCCTTCGGCGGTGTTCTGGGCCGAAGAGGGACCCGCACTTTTCGGGCGCGCGGCCCTGGCCGCCTATATCGAGGGTGAGGATGGGCGCCTGATGCGCGGGCTGAAATCAACGCTGGGGTCAGGGTTGATTGATGAGCGCACGCTTGTAGGTCGCCGTGCGGTGACATTCCGTGAGGTTTTGTCAAAATTTATCAAACATATGCGCGACGTTCTTGAGGCAACATCTCCCGGCGTTGAACGCGTGGTTCTGGGCCGTCCGGTGCATTTCGTCGATGGGGATCCGGCGGCCGATCAGGCGGCGGAAGCCGCGCTGGCCGAGATTGCGGCGGCAGTGGGGTTCAAGGAGATTGCCTTTCAGTTCGAACCCATCGCGGCGGCCTTGCAGTATGAGGCGGGGGTGAGCCGTGAAGAGATCGTGTTGATCGTCGATATCGGCGGCGGCACCTCGGATATATCCTTGGTCCGCGTCTCGCCCGAACGGGCGCAGGCGGCGGATAGGGCAAACGATATCTTGGGCAATGGTGGAATAAGGCTGGGCGGCACGGATTTTGACCGCAGCCTTTCACTGGCCGAGGTGATGCCGCATCTGGGCCATGGCAGTAGCCTGAATGGCGGCAAGGCATTGGTTCCGAACCATTATTTCCTTGATTTGGCGACATGGCACCGCATCAACAGCCTGTATACCCCGAAGAAGGCGGCCGAAATCAAATCGCTTGTGGCCGATGCCGACCGCGCTGATCTGGTGGGCCGCTATGCCCATGTGGTGCACCGGCGCGCAGGTCATGCGCTTGCTATGGAGGTGGAGGCGACAAAGATTGCGCTTTCGTCCTCGCCCGCGCATCGGATGCAATTGCACCCCATCACCGGCGGGCCGAACCCGATGGCGAGTGAGGAGCGGTTGGAGGATTGTCTGGCTGTGGGTCTTGGCCGGATTGGCGGGCTGATGGCGGAGGTGGTGGCCGAGGGCGGGCTGACGCCTGCGCAGGTGGGGACGGTGTTCTTGACCGGCGGATCATCCGACTTGCCTGCCTTGCGTGCGCTGGTGGGCCGCGTGCTGCCCGGTGTGCCGGTGGCGACGGGGGATATGCTCGGCTCGGTTGGGGCAGGGCTGGCGCTTGAGGCGCGGCGGCGTTTCGCCTGAGGCATTGGGCAGATCGCCCGGCGGCGGGGGCTTGCGGTGGCCGCGCGATTGGCTCAGGCTGACCGCAAAGGAGACCCACCATGCCGCCCAAGAACCGCTTTGCCGAGATGCTGCCCGAGTTGACTGCAATTCGTCGCGATTTTCACGAAAATCCGGAACTCCTGTTCGATGTGCACCGCACCGCCGCTAAGGTGGCCGAGTTCTGCCGCGCGATTGGCTGTGACGAAGTGGTGGAGGGCATTGGCCGCACCGGGGTTGTTGCGGTGATCAAGGGCAAGACGGATACCAAGGGCCGGGTGATCGGGCTGCGCGCCGATATGGATGCGCTGCCGATCCACGAACAGACCGGGGTGGACTATGCCTCGAAAAGCCCCGGCAAGATGCACGCCTGTGGACATGACGGGCATACGACCATGCTGATGGGCGCGGCCAAGTATCTGGCGGAGACGCGCAACTTTGACGGCACCGCCGTGATGATTTTTCAGCCCGCCGAAGAAGGCGGCGGCGGTGGGCGCGAGATGTGCGCCGATGGGATGATGGACCGTTGGGGCATCAACGAGGTTTACGGCATGCACAATATGCCGGGCATTCCCGTGGGCCAGTTCGCCATTCGCCCCGGTGCCATGATGGCCGCGGCGGATCAGTTTGAAATCGTGGTCACAGGCAAGGGCGGCCATGCGGCCAAGCCGCATGATTGTATTGATACCACCGTGGTCGCGGCCCATATCATCGTGGCCTTGCAGACCATTGCTTCGCGCGGGGTTGACCCGTTGAAACAGGTGGTGGTTTCGGTTTGCACCGTGGCGACTGACAGCACGGCGCACAATGTCATCCCGCAGGTGGTCAAGATGAAGGGCACCGTGCGGACCATGGATTTCGGCGTGCAGGATTTTGTCGAGCGTCGTGTGAAAGAGATTGCCGAGGGCACCGCACTGGCCTTGGGGGCCAAGGCCGAGGTGCATTATCAGCGCGGCTATCCGGTGACGGTGAACACCCCTGAGAACACCGATTTCGCGGCGGATGTCGCGATGGCGGTGTCGGGCAAGGTCGACACGGACACCGCGCCCTTGATGGGGGCCGAGGATTTCAGCTTTATGCTTCTGGAACGCCCCGGCGCCTATATCTTCTTGGGCAATGGCGACACGGCGATGGTGCATCACCCGGCCTATAACTTTGACGACAGTGCCATCCCCTTTGGGTCAAGCTGGTACGCTGGGATGGTCGAGACGCGGCTGCCTGCGGCGTGATCGCCGCAGGACCGGTTGCGGATCAGTCATAGCTGAGCTTGGTCGCCTTGCCGCGGAAGATGACATAGGCCAGCACCGTATAGGCCAGGATCACCGGCAAAACGACAAGCGTGCCGACAAGGATGATCGACAGGCTTTCGGTTGAGGCGGCCGCCTGCCAGATCGTCATCTTTTCAGGCACGATATAGGGGTAAAAGCTGTAGGCCATCCCGAAAAACCCCAAGACCATCAGCACGACTGCCCCCACAAAGGGGAACCACGCAAAGCTGTCATCCCGCGTTGGCAGGCGGCGCAGCGAGAGCCAGAGGAGTGCCACCAGAAGTGCCGACATCAAGGGCAGAGGGGCGAGCGCCACCACCTCGGGGAAGGTGAACCATTTGTCGAAGATACGCGGTGAGACAAGGGGTGTGGCGGCGGACACTGCCCCCATCCCCAAGACCACGCCCCAAATGCCGCCCTTGGCCCAGTGAACCGCCTTGATCTGCAACGCCCCATCCGTCTTGAAGATCACCCAGCCCGCCCCGATGAAGGAATAGCCCACGGTCAGCGCCCCGGCGGTCAGCATGGCGAAGGCCATGGTCGCAAGGCTCCACTCCAGCCCCATGATATAGATGCCAAGCATGAAGCCCTGCGACAGGGCCGTCATCAAGGACCCGGCCCAAAAGGCCAGATCCCAGGGTTTCTTGTGCGCAAGCGGGGCCTTGGCGCGAAACTCAAAGGCAACGCCCCTCAGGATAAGGCCGATCAGCATGACCGCCACGGGCAGGTAAAGGGCGGTCAGGATGGTGCCATGGGCGGTGGGGAAGGCCACCAGCAAGAGCCCGATGGCAAGGACAAGCCAGGTTTCATTGGCATCCCAGAACGGGCCGATCGAGGCGATCATGCGGTCGCGCTCGGGTTCGGTGGCGAAGGGAAACAGGAGGCCGACGCCAAGGTCAAAGCCATCAAGCACGACATAAAGCAGGATCGATGCCCCCATCAGGGCTGCGAAGATCAGGGGCAAGGCTTCGGGGTGAAACATCGGGCTACTCCGCCGGTTGCAGGCTGGGTGCAGGGGAAGGTGTGGCGGGTTGGTTGGCCTTTGCCGCAAGGTGAAAGAGGACGCCCAGATAGGCCGCGATCAGAAGCGCATAGACCACCAGATAGGCAATGAGGGTGGACAGAACCATGCCCGCAGCCACATCGCCCACCGCATCCTTGACGGTCAGCACGCCATGCACCAGCCAAGGTTGGCGACCGATCTCTGTCGTGTACCAGCCCGCAAGCGTGGCGCCCCATCCAGCAAAGCTCATGCCGACAAGTCCCCAGAGGGCCGGGCGTGGCAGCCCTTCAATCCCGCGGCGCCAGATCAGCCATGTGCCGCCCCAACTGACCAAAAGCATCAGAATGCCGATCCCAACCATGATCCGGAACGACCAGAATACGGCGGCCACCGGCGGATGTTGCGGCGTGCCGTCCTCGGCCACAAAGTCGTTCAACCCCGGCACGACGCCTGCAGGATCGTGCTTGAGGATCACCGAGGCCATCGATGGGATGCCGATCTCAAACCGGTTCTCGCGCGCGGCCTCGTCGGGCAGGGCAAACAGCAGCAAGGGCACGTGGCTGCCGGTCTCCCAATTGCCTTCCATGGCCGCCACCTTGGCGGGCTGGTGCTCCAGCGTGTTAAGCCCGTGCATGTCGCCCGCAAGGATTTGCACGGGAATGAGCAGCGCGCCCAAGGTCAGGCCAAAGCGAAGCCCCGTGGCCACGGCAGGCGTGCGGTCGTGGCGCAGCCAGCGCCACGCCGAAAGCCCCGCAATCAGGAAGGCCACCGTTAGACCGCTCGCCAAGAGCATATGGGCAAGCCGGTAGGGCATGGAGGGGTTGAAAATGATCGCCCACCAGTCCGCGGCATAGACGATCCCGTCACGCAGTTCATGGCCGGTAGGGGTGTGCATCCAGCTGTTGAGGACAAGGATCCAAAACGCGCTCATCGTGGTGCCGAAGGCAACAAGGCAGGTGGCCAGGGTATGGAGCCAGCCCGGTACGCGGCTGGCGCCGAAGAGCATGATGCCCAGAAACACCGCCTCGAGGAAGAAGGCGGTCAGCACCTCATAGGCGAGAAGGGGACCGGCCACATTGCCCACCACTTCCATGAAGCCCGGCCAGTTGGTGCCGAACTGGAAGGACATGGTGATGCCCGAGACGACGCCAAGTGCAAAGGACAATGCAAAGACTTTGACCCAGAACAGGTACAGATCCATCCACTTGCGGTCCTGTGTCCAGTTGAAGCGCAGTTTGAAGAACAACAGCACCCAGCCAAGCGCGATGGTGATCGTTGGAAACAGGATATGGAACGAGATGTTCGCCGCGAACTGGATCCGGGAGAGTAAAAGGGTATCCATCATGCACCTTATTGCTTTGGTGCACAGATAGGCCCCTTTGCCTGCGTTGGAAGGGTGCTGCGACGGGCTGCCCCATGCGACAGGCTGTCAAGGAGCAGCCGGGGGGGCAAACCGGCGCGTTTAGCCGCCTGTGTGACTCATGTGGCGGGTCATCTGGCCCGCGACGCCTTGGCGCGAATAGTCGAAATCATGGCCCTTGGGTTTGCGGGCAATGGCGGTGCGGATGGCGGCGTGGAGCGCTGCATCATCGGTTCTGGCGCGCAAGGGCGCGCGCAGGTCGGCCATGTCCTCTTGGCCAAGGCACATGTAAAGTTCGCCCGTGCAGGTCAGGCGCACGCGGTTGCAGCTTTCGCAGAAGTTATGGGTCAGGGGCGTGATGAACCCAACCTTTTGCCCCGTTTCATTCAGCCGGACATAGCGGGCCGGGCCGCCGCTGCGCTCGGCCAGATCGGTCAGGGTAAAGCGGGTTTCCAGCCGGGCGCGCAGGTCTTTCAGGCTCCAATACTGGTCGATCCGCTGGATATCGCCCATCTCGCCCATTGGCATGACTTCGATAAAGGTGAGGTCATGGCCTTGATCGGCGCACCAATCGACGAGCGGGAAAAGCTCATCTTCGTTAAAGCCTTTGAGGGCGACCGCGTTGATCTTGACCTTCATCCCGGCGGCCTGAGCGGCCTTGATGCCGTCGAGCACTTGCGGCAGGCGGCCCCAACGGGTGATTTCCGCGAATTTCGCGGGGTCCAGCGTGTCGAGCGACACGTTGATGCGCTTGATCCCGCACTCGGCCAGTTCGGTGGCGTATTTTGCAAGCTGGCTGCCGTTGGTGGTTAGCGTGAGTTCTTTCAGCGCGCCTGAGGTGAGGTGCCGCGACATGGCGCGGAAGAAGGTCATGATGCCCTTGCGGACCAGGGGTTCGCCGCCCGTGATCCGCAGCTTCTGCACGCCCGAGGCGACGAAGGCGCTGCACAGTCGGTCAAGCTCTTCCAGCGTCAGAAGGTCGGCCTTTGGCAGAAAGGTCATGTGTTCGGTCATGCAATAGGTGCAGCGAAAATCGCAGCGGTCGGTGACCGAGACGCGCAGATAGCTGATCGCGCGGGCGAAAGGGTCGACAAGGGGGGGCAGGGTGGTTGTCATGGCGGAAAGGTAGGCGCAAGGTGGGCCTGCGGCAAGGTGGAAAGCGGCAGTTGCGCGGGCTGGGGCGGCAGACTATCGTCGGGGGTGTGCTGGGGGTGTGATGAAACAGGTTTTGCTTTTGACAGTGTGCGGTGTGGGTCTGGCCTCATGTGGCGGGATCGGTTTGTTTCAGCCGAAGTCGAAGGCGCCCGATGTGCAGATTGTGATGCCACTGGATCCTACGGTCGTCTTGCCGCCGCCAGTGGGGGCCAACACCGCCGCCACGCTCGACACCACAACCGAGGCGCAGCGCGCGGCCGCTGTGGCCGCGCCAGTGGCCGGAGCGCGAGAACTGGGCAAAGCCACGGTGGCGCTGGGCAGCCCGGCAGAGCCGGGGTTTTGGTTGAAAACGACGTTGGTCAGTGCGCCCGGCAAGGGCAATGTGGTGACGGCAAGCGGGGCAAGCGTCGCAGTGGACTTGCAGCCCGGATCGGGAGGGTCGCTTTTTTCGCTTGCCCCCTATAGGGCCCGTGGGCTTTACTTGACGGGTTT
>JBMSKG010000175.1:0-6521 GCA_049419625.1 Paracoccaceae bacterium
GGCAGCGGACTGTAACTCCGCCGAGGCGACTCATGCCTGGTTCGATTCCAGGATCGCCCACCATCTTTGCCGTCATAAGCGGTGCGAAAGACCAGCCTTCGGGCTGGTTTTTTCGTTTGATGCGTGATGGATTGCGCGGGCAACCTTTTGAAAGCCCCAACATGCGCTCGTACAGCTTCACCCATGCCATCACCCGCCAGCCCCCCGCTTCGGCCATTCATGGCCTGCGCGCGGTCGACACCGGTGCGCCCGATCTGGCGCAGATGCGCGCCCATCACGCCGATTACATCGCGGCGTTGAAATCCACCGGGGCGGTCGTGGTGGAATTGCCGGCACTTGAGGCCTTTCCGGACAGCCTTTTTGTCGAGGACACGGCCCTGTGCTTGCCCGAAGGCGCGGTGGTGATGCGGCCCGGCGCGCCCTCGCGCTTGGGGGAGGCTGCAGAAATGGCGCCCCATTTGCGCGCGCTTTATGGTGATGTGCGGGCGGTGACCGGGGCAGCGAACTTCATCGAGGCGGGTGACATCCTGACCACGGAGACCGAGATTCTGGTCGGCCGATCGGCGCGGACCAATGCGGGCGGAGTGGCCGAACTGGCCGGGATCGTGGCCGATTGGGGCTACCGCCTGCGCGAGGTCTTTACCCCGCCGGGGGTTTTGCATTTCAAAACCGACTGTTCGCTTTTGGATGCAGAGACCATTCTGGCCACCGAACGGTTGGACGCCTCGGGCTGTTTCACAGGCTCCCGGGTGATCCACACCGTGCCGGGCGAAGAGGCCTGCGCCAATGCCATTCGCTTTAACGATCTGGTGCTGTTTCCGGCTGGGTTTCCTCGGACGCGGGACAAGTTGGTGGCGGCGGGCTATAACCTGCGCGAGATTGGCAATTCGGAATGTGCAAAGCTCGATGGCGGCATGTCCTGCCTGTCCCTGCGCTTTAGCCCCAGCGCCTAAGACACCTTCCGGCCCCGCCGCAATGCCCAAGGCTGGCAGGCGGGGTCGGGCTTTCTATTCCAACCCTTTGTTTCTATAATCGCGCCATATTTCAGGCATTGTTTCCAAATGATTGACACTGAACCACAGCGCACCGCCTTTAACATCTTGGCCATCGTGCAAGATGGCAGGCTGGCCTATGAGGCGCTGCTGCTTTTGGCCTCGTTCAAGGCCAGCAATCCGGGCTTTCAAGGCAAGGTGTTTTTGGCCGAACCCCAGCCGGGAAAACGCTGGAACCGCGATCCACGGCTGAAATCAGACGGCATCCGCGAGATGCTGGAAAGTTTGGGCGCGACGTTTTTGCCTTTTGAAAACAAGGTTTTTGGTCAAAGCTACCCGCATGGCAACAAGATCGAGGCGCTGGCCGCCCTGCCCGATCAGCCGTTTCTGTTTCTGGACACCGACACCTTGATCTTGGGCGATCTGCAATCGGTGCCGTTCGACTTTGCCCGCCCCGCTGCCTCGATGCGGCGCGAGGGCACCTGGCCAGAGCCGCAGCTTTACAAAGGGGGCTACGCCGAAATCTGGGGCGCGCTTTATGACCGGTTCGGCCTAGATATGGCCAGTTCTCTCGACCCATCCCAGCCCCAAGATTACTGGCAGCGCTATCTCTACTTCAACGCGGGCTGGTTCTTCCACCAAAGCCCCCAGGTCTTTGGTGCGCGGTTTCTGACCTATGCCCGTTCGATCCGCGACAATGTCCCCCCAGCGCTTGCCGCGCAGTCGCTGGATCCGTGGCTCGACCAGATCGCGCTGCCCTTGGTCATTCATGGCTTGGGCGGTGGCAGGCCGGGGCCAGAGCTTGGCGGGCTGGATGGCGACATCACCTGCCACTATCGCAATCTGCCTTTGCTGTACGCCCGCGAAAGCGACCGGGTGGTGGAGGTCTTGGAAGAGGTTTCCGGACAAAAAGACCTACGCCGGTTGCTGCGTGATCATGAACCGGCCCGGCTGATGATCTATCAAAACCGGGGCCGCAAGGCGCGCGAGCTGTTTGATCGGGCCGATTTGCCACGGCGTGAGCAGGCCATTCGGGCGGCTTTGAAAAAAGCCGACCTCTGGCTGCGCTGATCAGATGCGCAGAACCGGGATCAGGCTTGCCACCAAAAGCGCGGCCATGGTCCAGTTGAAGGCACGCAGCCGCGCGGGGGATTGCAGCCAGTGGCGCATAACCTCACCCAAGGCGGCCCAAAGGCTGACCGAGGGCAGGTTGACGGCGGCGAAGACCGCCGCAATCGTCAGAACTGTGGCAACTCCCCCCTCGCCCGCATAGGCGCTGATCGCGCCCATTGCCATGGCCCAAGCCTTGGGGTTCACCCATTGAAAGGCCGCCGCCTGCAACAGGGTGAAGGGCTTGCCGGCCGCTACTCCCGGCCGTGGGGCGGCAGCATGGGCAATCTTCCACGCCAACCACAGCATGTAGACCACCGATGCGACCTTCAACACGAGGATGGTCTGCGGCACGGCATGAAACAGACCTGACAATCCCATCCCGATCATGAATACCAGAAAGGCGTGGCCCATGCAGACGCCCAGAATATGCGGCACCGTCCGGCGTATGCCGAAATTCACCCCACTGGCCAAGAGCATCATGTTGTTCGGCCCCGGCGTGACCGAGGTGGCAAAGGTAAAGCCCAGAAGGGCGAGAAGAAGATCGGCGGTCATGGCGCGACAATAGCGGCATATCGGGGGAAACCCAGCCCAAATCACGCAGGCCTGCCCAAGTGACAATGTGGCGAAAACATGTTAAAAACAAAGCGAATTTAAGCACCTAGTCCTTGGGAGAGTATCATGTTGATCCAAGCCACCAGCCAGACCGTCGCCGGTATGGTTTATGTCCTAACCGGAAACGATGATCTGAATGTCGGCAGCGGCGTGACGCTGATCTCGCTGACCTCGGATGCCATTCTGGCCAACACCGGCCAGCACCAGATCACCGTGTCGGGGTTGGTGATGGCCTATGACGATGGGATCAACACCATCGGCTGCGAAGAGGCGCAGAGCGTTGTCATTCAGGCCGGTGGCGTCGTTCTGGGCGGCTATACCGGTGTCGAGGAAGATGGTGATGGGGTGATCCTCGACGGCATCGGCTCGACGCTGGTAAACCACGGGACCATCATTGCAAACGGCTCGGGGCTCTCGCTCTTTGTTCGCGATGCGGGAACAACGACGATCACCAACACAGGTTTCATCAGTGGTGAAAAGTACGGGGTTTGGAACAAATTCGGCATTGGCGTGCTGGATTTCACCAATTCGGGAACAATCGAATCACCCGGTGCAGCCTTCTTCGGGGGCACCGGAGTCGACAATGTGACCAACACGGGCGTCTTTATTGGCGACGTGCGCCTGAACGGCGGCAATGACCTTTACATCGGCCTTGGCGGCGCGGTGACAGGTGTGTTGCATGGCGGCGACGGCGATGATCGCTTTGTTCTGGGGAATGCCGCCGACACTGTCGACGGCGGTTTTGGCACCGACACGCTGGATTTTTCTGAAACGACGGTGGCGCTGGTCGTCGATCTGGCCAACGGCGCGAACAACCGGGGCCTGCCTGCTTTGGGCGACAGCTATAGCAACATCGAGATCGTGCAAGGCGGCACCAAGGCCGATGTGATCCGCGGTGATGCGGCCAACAACACGCTTTACGGCAACAACGGGTCTGACCGGCTGTTCGGCAACGGCGGCCAGGATATCCTGATCGGCGGCACCGGCGGCGACATCCTGACTGGCGGTGCAGGGGCTGATATCTTTGTCTTCAACGCCCAAGCCGATTTCCGCGATCAGATCACCGACTTCAGCATCGAAGAGGACTTCTTGCGCTTTGAGGCCCGTGCGCTGGGGCTTGGCAACTACAATGGCGGGCTGGATCCCGCGCGGTTCCATTCCAGCACCACCAATGCGGCGGCCGATGCGCTGGACCGGCTGATCTTCCGCACCACCGATGCCACGCTGTGGTTTGACCGCGACGGCAGCGGCACCAAACATCAGGCCATTCTGGTCGCCGATCTGAACGATGGGCTTATGTTGACGGCCGCCTCGATCGACGTGATCTCGCCCTTTGGCGGCATCATCTCGTAAGTGCCCGAAAAACGGACAAGGGGCCGCCCCAGCCGGGGCGACGCTTTCGCATATTCAGCCCTTCACAGCGCGCCGCCCCTGCCCTAGGCTTCGTGGCGCAAAAGGGGAGATTTCATCATGACTGACAGACCGATGGGCTTTGACACCTTGGCCATTCATGCCGCCACGGCCCCCGATCCGGCCACGGGTGCGCGGCAGGTGCCAATCTACCAGACCACCGCCTATGTGTTCCGCGATGCCGATCACGCGGCCAAGCTGTTCAACCTGCAAGAGGTCGGCTACATCTACTCGCGCCTGACGAACCCAACGGTTTCAGCGCTGGCCAATCGGGTTTGCGCGCTGGAAGGCGGGGCGGGTGCGATTGCTTGTTCATCAGGCCACGCGGCACAGATCATGGCGCTGTTCCCGCTGATGGGCCCGGGCAAGAATATCGTTGCATCGTCAAGACTTTATGGCGGGACCATCACGCAGTTCAGCCAGACCATCAAACGCTTTGGCTGGTCGGCCAAGTTCGTTGACACCGAAGATCTTGGCGCGGTGTCGAAGGCCGTGGACAAGAACACCCGCGCGATCTTTTGCGAAACCATCGCCAACCCCGGCGGCTATGTCACCGATATTCCGGCACTGGCCAAGATTGCCGACAGGAAGGGCATTCCCCTGATCGTCGACAACACCACCGCCACACCGTTCCTGTGCCGCCCTATTGAGCTGGGTGCGACTCTGGTCGTTCATTCCGCCACCAAATACCTGACCGGAAATGGCACGGTCACGGGCGGCATCGTTGTGGATTCGGGCAAGTTCAACTGGTCGCAGAACGACAAGTTCCCCAGCCTGAGCCAACCCGAGCCAGCCTATCACGGCCTGACCTTCCACCCCACCTTGGGCGGCATGGCCTTTACCTTCCACTCCATCGCCATTGGCCTGCGTGATTTGGGCATGACGATGAACCCGCAAGGCGCGCATTACACGTTGATGGGGATCGAGACCCTTGGCCTGCGGATGGAGCGTCATGTGGCAAATGCCCAAAAGGTGGCCGAGTGGCTCGAGAAGGACCCGCGGGTGGAATACGTCACCTATGCCGGGCTGAAATCCTCGCCCTACAACAAGCGCGCGAAAAAGATCGTGCCGAAGGGCGCGGGCGCCTTGTTCACCTTTGCGCTGAAGGGCGGTTATGACGCCTGCGTCAAGCTGATCGACAATGTGAAACTGTTCAGCCATGTCGCCAACCTTGGTGATACGCGCAGCCTGATCATCCATTCGGCCTCGACCACCCACCGCCAGCTCTCGCCGGAACAGCAGGTGGCCGCCGGTGCGCCGCCAAATGTGGTCCGCCTGTCGATCGGGATCGAGAACGTCGAGGATATCATCGCAGACCTTGATCAGGCGATCACAGCCGCGACCAAGTAATGCCAAAGGGCCGCCCCAAAAGAGGCGGCCCTTTTTCTTTATGCATCAAACTCTTATTCGGCGATCTGATAGGTGATCGACACCGAGGTTTGCATCGCAATCTGCCCCGTCGCCACCGGCACCGGCGAGGCGGCCTTGGCATCCATGAACACCGGCATCGGTCCGCCATAGTTCTGCTGCTCGCTGATGGACATCACCTTACCCAAGGTCACCCCGGCGGCAGTGGCGTAAAGCGAGGCTTTCGCCGCGGCATCGGCCACAGCGGCCTTGCGCGCCTCATCCAGAACTGGACGCGGGCTGGCCAGTTCAAAGGTGATGCCGTTCAACGTATTGGCACCATCCGCGATTGAGGCATCCAGCACCCCGCCCAAAGCGGCGAGATCGCGCACCCGGACATTGAGCATGTTCATCGCCACATAGTTGGAAATCGTCGGGGTTTGGCCCGCGTCATAGCCAACCCAATTGGGGTTGAGGGACAGATTGGACGTCTGCAAATCTTGCTCGGCAATGCCCGCTGCCTTCAACCGCTCAATCACCCCGGACAGCGCCAGCGAATTGGCCGACATTGCCTCGGCGGCCGTTTTGGCTTCGGTGGTGACGCCCAAAGACACGGTCGCCATGTCGGGCGTGGCAGGAATGCTCGCCTCACCCAATACGGTGATGGTGCCCTCGGCCACAGCCGGAAGGGCCGCAAAGACAGCAAGCGGAAGGGCAAGGGCGGTTGAGACGACCAAAGATGAAAAAGCGCGCATGGATGAATCCTCCGTTTGGCGACATGCCTAAAGGTGTTGATCTGCAAGCCAGGCACGGGGGGGAATTTCAAAAGAGATTCTCCCCTGCCTCGCCCGTGGTCATCTTGGCGAAAAGGTGCACCAAGGGAACAGATACGCCGTTCAAACGGCCACCTTTTCTTTCATTCGGCAAAAACCTGCTGTAGGAAGTGCTCAGTGTGCGCGCACGGTTTTTGCGCGACAGTCCCTTATGCTAGATGCGTGGAATGAAACCAGCTTTTGCCCTCGACTTCCGCAATGACGCCATTGCCCT
>JBMSKG010000176.1:0-6511 GCA_049419625.1 Paracoccaceae bacterium
ACACCCTATCGGTGGTCCGCGGCATTCTTGAAACGACACAGCGCGAGATGACGCTGAGCCTTGAGAAAACCGCGCGTTCCTCGGTGTTCAACCTTGCGCATGACTATTCCACCGCGCTGTTCAACGCGACGCCGGAAATGATCTTGCAGGGTCAGGACATTCCCATTCACCTTGGATCCCTGATCCCGGCGATGAAGGTGGTCGCGGGATATTTCGAGGGTGACATCCATGAGGGTGACCTTCTGATCCACAATGACCCGGCATGGGGTGGCAGCCACGCCATCGACACCTGCTTTTACAAGCCGGTGTTCTGGAAGGGCAAACTTAAGTACTGGACCGTTTGCAAGGGCCACCTGACCGATGTCGGCGGCCCGGTGCCTGCGGGCTATAACCCCAACGCCAAGGACATCTTCGCCGAATGTCTGCGGATCCCGCCGGTCAAGGTCTGGGATCGTGGGCAGCCGCGCAAGGATGTGCTCAACTTCATCCTGACCAACATGCGTGCCCGGCGCGACCAAGAGGGGGATTTCAACGCGCTGATTGGCGCTTGCCAAGTGGGTGAACGGGCGCTGATCGCCATGCTGGAGAAATACGGCGAAGAGACGGTTGATGCCTGCATCGACACGCTTTTGAACATGGCCGAACGCCAGATGCGCACCCTGATTTCCGAAGTGCCCGACGGCACCTATGAGGGCAGCGCAATTCTGGAGGATGCGGGCCATGGATTTGGTGATTTCGAGATCAAGGCCAAGGTCACCATCACCGGTGACAATTGCCATATCGAAATCTCGTCCCCGCCGCAGATTCCGTATTTCATCAACAGCTATGAGGGGAACAGCTATTCCGGGGTCTATCTGGGCCTTATGATGTTCGCCCAACTGCCGCCGCCCTATAACGAAGGGCTTTATCGCTGCGTTTCAGTGAACATGGGGCCGAAGGGCACGATCTGCAACGCGGCAGAACCCGCCCCGCACATGAACTGCACGACCACCCCGATGGAGACGCTGACCGATGCCGTGCGACTGGCCTTTGAAAAGGCCGTGCCGTCAAAGGTTTCGGCCTCATGGGGCCATGCCAACGGCTTGAATATCGCCGGGTGGGATAAGCGCCATAATGAAGAATATGTGACGATGGTGCTGGCCACCATCATCTCGGGCGCAGGGGCCACGCCCAGCCAAGACGGCTGGCACGCCTGCGGGCCGGAGTGCTGCTTTGGTGCGCTGACATCTGGCGATGTGGAACTGCTGGAATACTCGTATCCCATCATCATCCACCGCTATTCCTTGATGACCGACAGCGGCGGCGCGGGCAAATTCCGTGGCGGTTCTGGCACCGCGTGGGAGGTGGAACCGCTGAACGACGACATGACCTTCATCACCTTTGGCGAAGGCCGCCGGATTCCCGCCGTGGGCGCCGCAGGTGCGGCGAGCACGATGATCGACACCAAGGTGGGCCGACTGGAACTTGTGGAAGGCGATCACTCTGAAACCATCCGCGAGAATGTCATCAAGGTCATCAAGCCCGGTGACCGCATCACCAACATGAACCCCGGTGGCGGCGGCTATGGCAACCCGATGGAGCGGCCGGTGGAAAAGGTGGTTTGGGATGTGAAGAACGGTCTCGTGTCGCTGGATGGTGCGCGGGAGGATTATGGCGTCATCATCACCGACCCGGTGTCGTTGGATGTGGACATCACGGCAACCCGCGCCTTGCGCGCAAAACGCGCCGTGGCGGCGAAATAAGAGGGCATAGCAATGAAATCCGATTATCGTCTGGGCATCGACGCTGGCGGCACCTTCACCGATTTCGTGCTGGCGGACAAAAAGGGCCAAGTGCGTCTGTTTAAAGCCCTTTCCACCCCGCAAGACCCGACCTTGGCCATCAAGAACGGTCTTGCGCTGATCTCTGAAGAAATGGGCGTTTCCGCCGAAGAGGTGGTTTCGAACTGCGATCTGTGCATCAACGGTACGACTGTGGGTCTGAATGCGCTGATCACCCACAAGGGCGCCAAGACCGGCCTGATCTGCACGGCGGGTCATGAGGACAGCTTGGAAATCCGTCTGGGTCACAAGGAAGACGGCTATCGCTATGACCCGGAATATCCGCCAGCAACCATGCTGGTGCCGCGCTTTATGCGCCGTGGCGTGCGCGAACGCATCTTGTCAGACGGCACCGTCCGCGAAGCCTTGAACGAGGCCGATGTCCGCGCCGCCTGTGAGGTGTTCAAGGCCGAAGGTGTGGAAACCGTGGCAATTTCCTTTGTCTGGTCGGTCCTGCATCCTGAACATGAACGCCGCGCCGGCGAGATTGTGCGCGAGATGATGCCGGGCGTGATCTTGACACTGGGGTCAGAGCTTTACCCGCAGGTCCGCGAATACACCCGCACCTCAACCGCGGTGGTGAACGCCTATCTGGCCCCGATCATGAAGCGCTATGTCGCGGCAGTGGACAGCTATTTCCGCAGCCTTGGGGCCAAGCAGCCCGTTCGCTATTACCAGTCGAACGGCGGGCTTGCGATTGGGCAGGCGATGACGGATCGCTCGGTCTATGCCATCAACTCCGGTCCCGCCTCGGCCCCAGCGGCGGGGCAGTATGTATGCGAACCCTTTGGCAAAACCGATGTCATCACGGTTGATATGGGCGGCACCTCCTTTGACATCACGCTGACAAAGGACGGATCGACCAACATCAACAAGAACATCGACTTTCTGCGCTACCGCATCGGCGTGCCGATGATCCAGGTGGAAACGCTGGGTGCGGGCGGTGGGTCTATCGGCTGGATCGACGAGATGGGCCTGATGCAGATGGGCCCGCAATCGGCGGGGTCGGACCCCGGACCGGCCTGCTATGGACAGGGCGGCAAACTGCCCACCGTGTCGGACGCCAATCTGGTGTTGGGCTACCTTAATCCCGATGGTCTGGTCGGCGGGCGCCTGCCGCTTGATTACCAAAAGGCCCATGATGCCATTAAGGCCAATCTGGCCGATCCCTTAAAGATGACGGTGGAGCGTGCCGCCTATGGCATGTTCACCATCGTCAACGCCAACATGGTCAACGGCATCCGCCGCGTCACGGTGGAACGTGGCTATGACCCGCGCGATTTCGTTCTGGTCGGGGCAGGGGGCGCGACGGCGGCCCATATCACCGCGCTGGCCGATTCCATCGGGATCGACACGATCGTGCTGCCGAAACTCGCCTCGGGGCTTTGCGCCTTTGGGCAGATCATTTCGGACGTCAAATACAACTACATGGCCACCTCGCCCTTACGACTGGAAACCGACGCGGCCTATGCGCGGATTGACGAGCTGTTCAACCAGATCGAGGCGCAAGGCATTGCGCATCTGAAGGATGACGGGTTCAAGGGCAAGGACATCAAGGTCAAGCGCAGCCTTGATATGCGCTATGTCGGACAGGTGCATGAATGCACGGTGGAGATCGACAACTTCAAGGTGGATGCCAAGTCGATTGGCAAGATCATCGCTGCCTTCCACAAGCGGCATGAACAGCTTTACACCTATTCTGAACCCCATTCGGTGGTTGAGGTGGTGAACATCGAAAGTACCGTCTACGGCGTGGTGGACAAGCTTGAACGCATGCGCATTGGCAAGGGGGCCAAACCCGAAGCCGCGCTGAAGGGCCACCGCGATGCCGTGTTCAGCGCCGATGGCCGCCGGGTGAAAACACCGATCTATGACGGCACGCCTTTGGGCGTCGGGGCCAAGATCAAAGGTCCGGCGGTGATTGAAGAGGTGACCACCACCATTGTGGTCGAGCCGGGCTGGACGGCGGTGCTGGATGCCAGCGGATCTTATTTGATCACCCGCGACAAAAAGAAAAAGGCGAAGTAAACCCCGCCGGATTGCATCAGCGGCCCCCGTTTGCGCGGGGGCCGTTTTGCTTAGGCTCGTGCCTTGCGATAGCTGTCTTTCACCGCAATCAGATCGCCGTCAAAGGCGAACACGTCACAGCCCCGCACGTCCACAGCGCTGCCATCGGCCCTTTGCCCGACAAAGCGCCAACTGGACAGGCCCGTGTCGCCCGCGACCACATGCTGCCCCTCGGTCCAGGCCGCCTGAGGAAAGGCCGCGAAAATCGCCTCGGTCGCCCGCCGCACCGCATCGCGGCCGATGTGGCGTTGCCCCTCAGCCTCGGGCCCTGCCGAGGCGTGGAACGCGCAATCCTGCGCCATGCAGGCCATCACCCCATCCACATCACGGGCGTTGAACGCGGTCATCATCGCCACCATCGTGTCACGGCGCCGATGTGCCGTGGCATCATCGACAACTTCGATCTCAAGAAAGGCCAAGAGTTGGCTGTTTGACCCGTTGATGACGTTATGCTCCACCCCGACGCGGCGCGAATAGGGCACGCCTTGGGTCAGCTTTGCTTCGGCCTTTTGCCCCTCGGGCAGGTCCAGCGACAGGGTGCCGTCGCACAAGGGCACGATCACATAATCATGCCCGTGCCGGTGCCAACCAGTTTCCGCCCCCGGCTGAAACTGCCATTCGGTCACACGGAAGCGATCATCGTCGATGTGAACGACGGGCGTGGCGGTGGCGGGCATTGTTTCGTCCTTTTTGGAGGGGTTGGTCACGTATGCTAGACATCAGGCTCATGGATCGTCAAATCGGGAAAATCATGGCAAAGGCCGATTGCGATGTTTTGTTATGGGGTCGTACAGCGGTGATTTTCTGCGCCGGAACATGATCAGGTTTCGGGTGTTGTGGCGTTATCTTGGCCATGCAGCGGAGCCGTGTCTTTCAAGGATCCAGCCCTTTTGCGATGTCTCGCGCGACCAAGGTGATCTTTGCGCCCCAACATACCTAAGCTGTATACCCGCCGGTCTTGCAGTTCTGCGTTGGTTGGCGAGATACCAGCTATCACCTTGCGGTATGGCGAGGCGTTCAGCTGTGCTGAGGCGAGCATGACCTTGCGGAATTTCCTTATGATATCAGGTATTACCAAGCCATCCAGCACTGTTGGCTGATCTTGATCTGGCAGGTCAGGCAGCGTGTGCGCAGACCCTTTGCCGGAATTTCGTTGTTGGCAGATGGGCAGGAGTTGGATCAACTGATCCATATTCTTTTTCATGCAAGCGGACAGAACGGACCCTGCGAGGTGGCATCTATGGGCCGCCAAGTCTGGCATTTCTGTCGCGCCGTATCAGGGGGACAGCGATGATCAGGGTCGGTGTTGACGTTGGCGGAACCTTTACAGACCTCGTGCTGGAGGTTGCAGGCGGGCCGGGTGGGCAGCGGGTGTTCACGCATAAAGTGCCCAGCACTGTGGTAGATCAATCGATCGGCGTGGTGCAGGGGGTGGTGGAACTTTGCGCGATTGCAGGTGTTGCGCCGGGCGAGATCGACGCTTTGTTCCACGGCACCACTGTGGCCACCAACATCGTGATTGAGCGTGACGGTGCCGAGGTGGGGATGATCACCACCAAGGGATTCCGCGACATCCTGCACATGGGGCGCCACAAACGACCCCACAACTTCTCGCTGCAATTCGATGTGCCATGGCAAAGCGCGCCGCTTATCAAGCGGCGCAACCGGATTGCGGTGACGGAACGGTTGATGCCGCCAACCGGCGTGGTGGAAACCCCATTGGATGAGGATGAGGTCGAACGCGCCGCCGAGCTTTTCGCCAAGCGCGGGCTTGAGGCGGTGGTGATCGGCTTTCTCTATTCCTTCGTGAACAACGATCACGAACTGCGCGCCAAAGAGATTGTGCGCCGGGTGATGCCCGATGCGTTCATCTGCGCCTCCTCCGAGGTGGTGAACACCATCCGCGAATATGAGCGGTTTTCGACCGCTGCGATGAACGCCTATATCGGGCCGCGCACCGCGCGGTATCTGGACAATTTGAAGCGCCGCCTGCGTGAGGCAGGGGTCACGGCCTTTGTGCGGATCATGCAATCCAATGGCGGGGTCACCACCATCGAACAGGCCAGCCGCAGCCCTGTAGGGTTGCTGTTGTCCGGCCCGGCCGGCGGCGTGATCGGCGGGCGCTGGACCGGCGAAGCCTGTGATCAACGCGAGATCATCACCATCGACATCGGGGGCACCTCGGCTGATATCAGCGTGATCCGGGGTGGTGAGCTGACGATCAAGAACCCGCGTGACACCGAGGTCGCGCATATGCCGGTGCTGGCGCCCATGATCGATATTGACGCCATTGGCGCGGGTGGCGGGTCGATCGCCTATGTCGACAGCGGCGGGGCCTTCCGTGTCGGACCCCGATCTGCCGGGGCTGAGCCGGGGCCCGCCTGCTATGGCCGCGGCGGCGAGAACCCGACGGTGACTGACGCCCAGGTCGTGCTGGGCCGGTTGGACCCGGAACATTTCCTTGGTGGTGGGCTGAAGATTGACCCCGCCCTGTCCGAGGCCGCGATCCGCGACAAGTTGGCCAAGCCCCTTGGGATGAGTGTCAAAGACGCGGCATTGGGCGTGTTGAAGATCATCAACAATTCCATGGCCCTGACCATCGCCTCCAACTCTGTGGCGGGGGG
>JBMSKG010000177.1:0-6507 GCA_049419625.1 Paracoccaceae bacterium
GTGGATTACAAGGGGCGCGATATGGACAAGATAGGCAAAATCGACACCATGATTTGCGGTGGAACCAGGCTGCGCACACGGTGAAAAAGGGCTACCATCATGGCAACCTGCGCCAAGCGCTGGTCGATGCGGCGCTTGAACTGATCGCGGCGCAGGGGCCAAATGGCTTTACCCTGTCCGAGGCGGCCAAGACCGCCGATGTCACCCCGGCCGCTGTCTATCGCCACTTTGCGGGTCGTGAAGACCTGATCGCCGAAGTGGCGCGCCAAGGTTTTGATAACTTCGCCCCCTTGATGGAGTTTGCCAATGCCCGCGGCAAACCCCGCGCCTTGGCCGCATTTGAGGCGACCGGGCGGGCCTATCTGGCCTTCGCCCGCAAGTATCCCGGCCATTACATGGCGATGTTTGAAAGCGGGCTGAACCTTGCCGCCCATCCACAAGTGGCCGATGTGGCGCTGCGCGCCAAGGCGGTGCAGGATATGGCCGCCGCCGGGCTTGCCGCGCAGCTGCCCGAGGGCCGCCGCCCACCTGCCGCGATGTTTTCCGCCCATGTCTGGGCGATGAGCCACGGGGTCGTTGAATTGTTCATGCGCGGCAAGAACCGCAGCCCCTTCCCGCCCGAGGATCTTCTCGAAACCGGGATCGGCATCTATTTGCGGGGTTTGGGGCTTTTGTCGCCCGACCGATAAGCCCTTAGCGGAACAAGACCAGCGCCGAAGGCGACCATGCCACCCGCACCTTGGTGCCAACATCCAGAACCGGGCGGCCCGGCACATTGCGCATCGACAGCCGCACTTCGACATCGGTGCCGCCAAGGTAGACGTCGTAATAGGTCATGTCGCCGAAGTAGATCACTTCGTCGATCACCCCATCCGTCTCCCGGTCGGTGGCCTTTTGGTCATCATAAAGCAGCGTCAAAGTCTCAGGGCGCAGGCCCACGACCGGGCTGTCACCGCGCACCGGAGGCTGGCTTTCCGCTTCTAGCGTGACCTTGCCAAGACCTTTGGCATCAACCTCAACCTTGCCGCCGGCCTCTGACAGCACGGTGGCCGGGATAAAGTTCATGGTGCCAATAAAATCGGCCACCTTCTTGGACATTGGACGCCTGTACAGCGTCTCGGGATCAGCCAATTGTGCAATTTCGCCTTCAAACATCACGGCGATCCGGTCGGACATGACCAAGGCTTCTTCCTGATCATGGGTCACCAGAATAAAGGTAATCCCCACCTGTCGCTGCAGCTTGATCAACTCCACCTGCATGTGTTCACGCATCTTCTTGTCAAGCGCGCTTAAGGGTTCGTCCAACAAAAGAACCTTGGGCTTCAGGATCAGCGCCCGCGCCAGCGCCACGCGCTGCCGCTGCCCACCAGACAGCGCATGCGCCGCACGACCGCCAAAGCCCTTCAAGCCCACCATCTCTAGGGCTTCTTCCACCGCTTTGGCCTTCTCTGCCTTGGATCGCGGGTCCTTGCGAAGACCGAAACCCACGTTCTCGGCCACCGACATATGCGGGAAAATGGCGTAGGACTGGAACACCATGTTGGTCGGCCGCTCATTGGCCGGAACCCCTTCCATCGACTTGCCGTCGATCAAAACGGCGCCCGAGGAGATGCCCTCAAACCCTGCAATGGTACGCAAAAGCGTGGTCTTGCCACAGCCAGACGGGCCCAAAAGCGAGAAGAACTCACCAGCCTTGATAGTGCCATTGATCCCACGCAAGGCATGGTAGTCGCCATAATACTTATGGACGTCCTTGAATTCGATCATCGTGGGTTTGTCAGCCGAGAACGTCACAGGAAGCCTCCGGTATCCTTGCCACCGGTCTTGGCGATGCCACGGCGGCGGAAATATTCAGCGATGGAAAGAAGAACGATCGACAAGAGCACCAAAATGGTGCCTAGCGCCAGCATCGACGGCACCTTGGCCGGAAAGCGGAACTGGCCGAAGATATAAACCGACAGCACCGCCTCACCGCTTCCAAGGAAGTTGGAGATGATGAACTCGTCGATCGAGATCGTAAAGCAGATCAGGAAAGACGAGATGATGCCGGGCAGGACCAAGGGCAGAATGATCAGCCGGAAAGTCGAAAACGGCGTCTCGCCTAAATCATAGGCCGCCTCTTCCAGCGACTTATCAAGCGATTGGAAGGCCGAGGAGAGGATCGCTACCGCAAAGGGGGTACAGATCAACACATGGCCCATAATGATGGTGAACAGCGAAAGCTTCACTCCCATCGCCAACAGCACGATCAACAAGGACATCGCAACAACGATCTCGGGCAGCACCATGGGCAACATGATCAGCCCCATGATCGAGCCCTTCGCCGGGAATGAAAACCGGGTCGAGGCACGGGCGGCAAAGATTCCCAACACGGTCGACAGGGTCGCTGAAGAAAAGGCGATGATCAGGCTGTTTTTCACCGCAATGCCCAGTTGGGCATCTTGGGTCATCTCGCGGAACCATTCGAAGGTGAAGCCCTTCAGCGGGAACTGCACAACCTTGCTGTCATTCAGCGCAAAGATCGGCAACAGGATGATCGGTGCGTACAGGAAAATCAGATAGGCGATGGCATAGACGCGCAATGAAGGAGATTTCATTTCTGCCCCCTCAGGAAACGGCGGTTCAAGAGCAGGAAGATGATCGACACCACTGCCACAATCATCATCACCGTCACCGACAAGGCCGAGCCAAGCGCCTGATCGCGCTGCTTCAACAACTGGCTTTCGATCATGTTGGCAATCATCGGCACTTTGCCGCCACCGATCAGTTCTGGCGTCACATAATCGCCCACCGTCGGGATGAACACGATCAGCACGGCCGCAATCACCCCCGGCATCGACAGGGGCAATGTCACGCGCCAGAAGGTGCGCAGCTTGGATTCCCCAAGATCCTGCCCTGCCTCCAGCAGCGAGCGGTCAACTTTTTCCAAGGCCACAAAGATCGGTAAAATCGCAAAGGGCGCATAGGCATGGGCCAGCGTGATGACAATTGACGCGACCCCATTGGACAGGATGTTCAAAGGCTCGCCGATGAGGCCAAGATCCATCAGGGCCGAGTCAATCACTCCGTTATAGCCCAAGATCACCCGCCACAGAGACACCCGTATGATATAGCTGGTCCAGAACGGCAAGGTGACCAAAAACAGCCACATCGATTTGCGGTGCGCCGGCACATGGAACGAAATGTAATAGGCCAAGGGATAGGCCAACAACACTGTGGCCAAGGTCACGAGCATCGACACCATCAAGGACCGCAGCATGATGGCGCGGTAGACCGGGTGGCTGAAAACGGTCTCATAATTCGACAGCGAGAACTGCCAGACGATCTGGCCGTTTTCGGACATCAGCACCGAAAACAGCAAAACCGTCGCCAAGGGCGCCGCCAGCAGCAAGATCGCATAGATCGCCGAGGGCGAGATAATCGCCAGACCGCTGGCCCCCTCGGATCGGCGGATCCGGGCCAGTACACCATTATTGCTCATCATGCCCCCTGTTGGCACGCTGTTCTGTTATTTGATCAAATCTTATGCCCAAGGCGCGGCACCGGGCAAGAGATTTCCGGCAAGACTAGGCCGGATCGCGAAATGGATCAAGCCGAACCCAAGGTCCGGCGTGCCAGTTCAAGGGCTTACAAGCAAAGCGCCAAGGCCAAAGGCACAGGCGCGGCGGATCAGACCCGTTCGATCGCGATTGCCCGCTTTTTCAGCTCATCATAAAGCGTTGGAACGACCCTCAGGCTTGCAACAGACACGCGCAACGCCTCGACGATTCGCGCCTCATCGCCGGCGCTAGAAACCCGCCAGACCATGCGGCGCGTCACACCGTCATCATAAACGATTTCGGTCGCCCCGGTGCGCGATTTGCGCCAGCCAAGAAAATCTGCACCCCCGTTGGGGGCGTGAAAGGTGGTTTGGAGTCCCATGTTCGGGCCTTCTCATTTTTGTTCTGCTCTTTCGGAATCTTGCAGGTTTTCAGGTGTTTCGGTCAACCGCCACGTCGATTACGCAGCGCATCGCGCCAGCTGAGCGCAGCAAGATTGCAACAATATGTCCAGCTTAAGCGAGATTGTGGCAGTCCCGCGTCGCAATGCGCCACTGTTTTGCCACAAACTGGTGTTTTTGGCGCCCAAACCGCCCCGAACCTGACGTCAAACTGCGATGTCCACAGGCGGCCTTGGCAAAAGATCGGTCAAGGCGGTCAGCGCCTGTTCAAGCTTGGAGCGGGCAATGTCGCCCACCACCGCCAAGCGCACCGCATTGGGGGCCCGGCCATGCGTCAGAGCGAACTGATCTGCCGGGCGCACCAGAACACGTGCATCTTCGGCCATGCGGGTAAAGCTTGAGGCGCGCCATCCTTGCGGTAGGTTCAGCCAAGCGAAGGGCACGCCCGGTTGCCAAGCCAGATCAAACCGTCCAAGACGTTCGACCACAATATCCAGCCGCTCAGAAAGTTCACGCTGGGCACGTAGCCGAATTTCGGCGGCCGCCCCTGTTTGGAACAGATCCAGCATCAGCGCGTGAACCGGTTGTGACAGCGCGAAAAACCCGTACTGCGCAGCTAAACGTCCCGCGTCGCCACGCCCTGTGGGGCAAATCACATAGCCAAAGCGCAAAGCGGCGCTGACGGTCTTGGAAACAGACCCGATGTTCCACACCCGCTCTGGCGCCATGGCGCGCAAAGATGGCAAATCGGGCATCGCAGGCGCATAGCAGTCATCCTCGATGATCTGCAGGTCATAACGCCTTGCGATCGAAACAACATTCGCACGCCGGGTCTCGCTCATCCGCGCGGTTGTGGGGTTTTGCGTGTCGGGCGTCAGGCACAGAACTTGTGGGCCGTGGCGTCGGCAGGCCGCCTCCAGCGCGTCAGGCAGCACCCCCTCGCCGTCCATCTCGACGCCCACCACCTCAGCCCGCGCCAGACGCGCAGCATAGCGAAAGCCGGGAAAGGAGAGGTCCTCGGTCAGGACCACAGGACGGTCACCGCGCAGGCAGCAGGCCAGCACAAGGTTGACGGCGTTCTGACCGCCATGAGTTAGCATCACATCCTCGGGCCCATGCGGTCCCAGCCCGCGAAACCCCAACCAATTGCAGACCTCTTGCCGCAAGGGCGCCTCATCATTTTGCCGGGGATAGGCAAGCCAGCGCCCATCGACGCCGCGCGAGATACGCTCTAGCGCCTCGGCCATGGCGGTGGCCTGCCCGACTTCGGGCAGTTGCGGTGAGCGTAGGTCCACCCGGCCTTGCAGCACATTGGGATCCAGTTCGGTGTAAAGCGGCTGCGTCGGGCCCAACCGCGCCGACCGCGCCGCAACAAAGGTTCCGCGCCCCACCGTGGCGGCCAAGATACCTTCCTGCGTCAAAATCTGATAGGCCCGCGCCACCGTGCCGGGGGTGATCTTCAACGCCCAGGCCAGATCGCGCACCGTGGGCACCTGCGCCCCCTCGGGATAGGTGCCATCGCGCACCCCATCACGCAAGGCGCGGCTGAGATTGAGGTATTTCGGACCCTCGCCTTCGGCGGTCAGTTTTGACCAAATTGTATCCATTGGAAACCTCAGATGGCCAAAGGCGGGACCGTATTTGTATCAATTTCCTAAGCAAGCTGCAGCTGCGTGACAATACAAAAAGGTGAAGGATAGGATGGATGCGCCCAGCCTTCTGTTTGACCGATGCCCGCCCTGCAAAAGAAAACACGCGGCCCACAAGGACCGCGTGTTCTTGCAACGTAACGAAACGCTTAGCGCTTGGAGAACTGGAACGACCGGCGAGCTTTCGGCTTACCGTATTTCTTACGTTCCACAACGCGGCTGTCGCGGGTCAGGAAGCCAGCGGCCTTGAGCGCGCCGCGCAGTTCGGGCGTGTACAGCTGCAGCGCCTTCGAGATGCCGTGCTTGACCGCACCAGCCTGGCCCGACAGACCACCACCCACAACCGTGGCGTAGACGTCGAACTGGCCTTCCACATTGGCAACCGTAAAGGGCTGCTTCAGGATCATCTGCAGCACCGGACGGGCGAAGTAGGCTGCCATGTCCTTGCCATTGACCACAACCTTACCCGAGCCGGGCTTGACCCAAACGCGCGCAATCGCATTTTTGCGCTTGCCGGTGGCATAGGCACGGCCCAGCTTGTCACGCACCGGGGCGCGAACAATCGCGGCAGGTGCCGCAGCCGGGGCGTTGCCAACGGCGGATTTCAGATCGTCGAGGGATTTGATATCGGCCATGATCATGCGCTCCGGGTGTTCTTCGGGTTCAGCGGCTTGAGGTCGAGGACCGTCGGCTGCTGAGCTTCATGCGGATGGGCAGCGCCGGCATAGACGCGCAGGTTGGTCATCTGGCTCTTGCCCAAACGGTTGCGGGTGATCATCCGCTCAACGGCCTTGATCACGACACGCTCGGGGTGGGCGCCTTCCAGCACCTGACGCGCGGTGCGGCTCTTGATGCCGCCCGGGTGGCCGGTGTGCCAGTAGTAAACTTTGTCTTCGCGCTTCTTGCCGGTCATCTGGA
>JBMSKG010000178.1:0-6395 GCA_049419625.1 Paracoccaceae bacterium
CCTTTTGACGGGCCGGGGGGATGCGGCAACCTATGGCGGGGTGGGCGATGACACGCTGATCGCCAGCGGTGATGCCCGCGCCTATGGCGGCGAGGGTGCTGACAGGATCTTTTTGCGCGGCGAGAGCATTGGCGAAGGCTTTGCCCAAGGCGGGGCGGGCGATGATCTTTTGATTGCGTCTGGACGGGGGCTGGTCAGCGGCGAGGGCGGGAACGACCTTTTTGTCGCCGATCTTGCCTTTGACGATGCCTCGGACGGGCGGGCCGATGTGACGGTGCAGGATTTCGACGCCCAGCGCGATCAGATTGCGGTGCTTTTGGGCAACCGCGAGGTGGATGGCATCGAAATCAGCTCGCGGTTTGACACGGCACAAAACGCCACCATCGTTGAGCTGAGCGAAGGCGCGGATGGCCGCTTTGCCAGCTTTAACCTGCAAGGCGTGACCAGCTTTGATGTCAATGACGTGGTGCTTTACGGCACCCAGATCAGCGATGTGGTGGATTGGGCCCCTGCCCCCGATGGCAGCAACGAAACGTTGAGCGGATCGGGCAATGATGTGGTGAATGGCGGGGCTGGCGATGACCAGATCAGCCTGAGCGACAGTGCTGTGGGCTTTGGCGGCGCGGGCAATGACACGCTGATCGCCGAGGACAATGCCACCGCCTATGGCCACGAGGGGAACGACAGCCTGACGGGGTCGGACAATGCCACGGTGTTTGGCGGCGAGGGCGATGACACCGTGCTGGCTGACGGCACGGGCGAGGCCCATGGCGGGACGGGCAATGATCTTGTCTGGGCGCGCAATGGGGCTTCGGGTTTTGCGGCCGAGGGCAATGATGTGGTTTATGCCACCCAAGGGTCGGTGGCGAATGCCGGGGTTGGCGATGATTTCGGGGTGGCGACGGATCGGTCTCAGCTTTACGGCGGCGACGGCAATGACAGGCTTGAGGTGGGCGGGGCGTCAACCATTTACGGTGGGGCTGGTGACGACAGGCTGACGGTGGATTTCACCAATTTCACCGGCGCGCCGACCGACCATTTTGTGACCATGGAGAGTGGCACGGGGGCTGACCGCATGACGATCAGCGATGGCTCAACCAACGAGACCATCCCGGCAAGCCGGACGATCATTACCGATTTTGATCCGGCGCAGGACCAGTTGACGTTTGAAGTGCCGGTGAACGCCGAGTTTTCGCAACTCGATCTGCGGGTGACATCTGCCTTTGATGCGGCTGGAAACTTTACGCTGGTGACGGTCAATCAGGCGCTGGCAGACGGGACACAGGTTCCGCTGACGCTGATCCAGTTGAATGGCATCACCAGCTTTGCGCCCGCCGATTTGAGGCTGACTCAAGAACCGTTGGAGAATTGACGGGGCCGGTGGGCCGTCACGGGTGCGAAGCTTACGGCACGCAGTGGCGCGCCCGTCAGGCGGTGAGCGCGGCGAGGATCAAGGTGGTCAGGCCAAGACCGCTGGCCATTTGCCAGCGCAAGCGGAGCCATCCTTTCGGCAGGGCGATCTGGCGAGAGAGGCTGCGGTCCACCAGCGGGCTGGCCAAGAGGCACAGCGCCACCAGCCAAAGCCCGCCTGCGGGCCACAGCATCGCGCCCCAGCCCACAAGGCTGGGCAGGACCGCCACAACATAGGGCATCGGGTCACGCAGGCCCGACAGGAGTGCGGCCATCCACCAAAGCCCGCCCAGAAAGGACAGGATCACCGCCGCATAGGCCAGCCCCGCCTGCCCGGCGAAACTGCCCTCAAAGGCCAGCGCATGGCCGATGCAGGCCAGTTGCGGCAAGATGCCCGACAGGCCCAGAAGGCGGACGGCGGGGGGCAAAGCGAGGTCGGGGGCGGGGTGAGTTTGGGTCATGGCGCAAGTTTAGCGCGGGACAGAAGGCCGACAAGTCCGGCGGGAGTTAATGCTTTGGACTGGCCACCGGCTGGGCCGCGGGCTCCCACAGGCGCACGGGTTTGGTGGCGCGTTGCAGAAGGCCGCCGCGGGTGGGGGCGTAAACTTGTTTCGACGCCTCAACCATCAAGACCCCGCCCGAAAGCCAGGGCAGACGGCGGCCCAGCCGCTCCCACAGGTTGGACGAGCGCAGCCAGAACGGGGCCTGAGAGGGCGGGGCGTGCAGCACGGTGAAGTTGCGTTCGGGGGTAAAGCCATGGCGTTTGAGCTGGGCCTCCAACTGGCCTGCGGTGTAGGGGCGGCCAAAGCCGAAGGGGGTGGCATCGGCGCGCGACCACAGCCCCGCGCGGTTGGGCACCACGATCAGCGCCCGCCCCCCCGGACCCAAGACGCGATGCGCCTCATCCAGAACTGAGGCGGGGTTTTCCGACGTCTCAAGCCCGTGCATCAGGACCAGACGGTCCACCATGCCGGTGGGCAGGGGCCAGAGATGTTCCTCACACAGGACCGAGACATTCTGCATGCCCGCAGGCCACGGCATCACCCCTTGCGGCCCCGGCATCAGCCCGATGACGCGGCGCGCATCGGCGAGATAGGGGCGCAGGAGGGGAACCGCAAAGCCAAAGCCGGCCACCGTCTGCCCGGCCAAGGGTGGCCAAAGGTCAACCATCCGGTCGCGGATGGCGCGCTGCGCCACACGGCCCAGTTGCGTGCGGTAGTAGAAATTGCGCAGGTCCAGCACATCAAGGTGCATTGCAGCTTGCCGCCCTTCTGGTCACAGTGGCGCAGAAGAATACCGGGATCGGGGGAAAAAGCCATGCCAGTTGAACTTGTCACCCTGCCCTGTCTGACTGACAATTACGCCTATCTGATCCATGATCCGGCGACCGGAGCCACCGGGGTTGTGGACGTGCCCGACGCAGCCCCGATTCTGGCCGAGCTGGCGCGGCGTGAATGGGTGCTGAGCGATATCTTCCTGACCCATCACCATGACGACCATATCGCCGGCGTGAAGGCGCTGCGCGCGGCGACCGGGGCGAAGGTCTGGGGTGCTGCGGCGGATCGGCACCGCTTGCCGCCTTTGGATGTGGCGCTGGTCGAGGGGGATGCGGTGCCCTTTGGCCTGGAGTCTGGCGAGGTGATCGACGTGTCGGGCCATACGCTGGGTCATATCGCCTATGTGTTTGCCGAATCTGGTCTAGCCTTTACCGGCGACAGCCTGATGGCGGCGGGTTGTGGGCGGCTGTTTGAGGGCAGCGCCGATCAGATGTGGGCGTCGTTGCAAAAGCTGGCCGCCCTGCCCGATGCGACGCGCATCTGTTCGGGCCATGAATACACCGGGTCGAACCTGCGCTTTGCCGCCAGCATTGAACCGGCCAATCCCGCGATTGCCGCGCGCACGCTGCGGGTCATGAAGGCGCGGGCCGAGGGACGGCCTTCGGTGCCCTCGCGGCTGTCGGGAGAGCGTGCCACCAACCCGTTTTTGCGCGCCGCCCTGCCGGAAATGAAGCTGGCGCTGGGAATGGCGGGTGCAAGCGACGCCGAGGTCTTTGCCGAACTGCGGTCACGCAAGGATCGGTTCTAGGGCCGTCAGGGGCTAATATCCATCGTAATCAAGGGCTTGGTCTTTGCGGCGGTGATTCAGAAATGTCACCCCCGATCACTTTTCTTGCCCCTGCGCAAAAGAGTTGGATTTAGGGCTTGAAACCCGCCCAAGAAAACCGATCCTTTACCTTATGAGGCCACGGTCGGATCGGGGGTCACCCCCCTTCCCCGGCCCTGAAAACAGGAGCACAGGAACGTGCCGTCATTCTCGACCACACTGGAACAGGCGATCCATTCGGCACTGGCCTTGGCCAATGCCCGCCGACATGAACTGGCCACGCTGGAGCATCTTCTGCTGGCGCTGATCGAAGAACCGGACGCGGCCCGCGTGATGAAGGCCTGCGCGGTTGATCTGGATGAGTTGAAAAAGACCCTGATCGATTTCATCGATGACGATCTGTCGACGCTGGTTACCAGTGTCGAAGGGTCCGAGGCGGTGCCGACAGCCGCCTTCCAGCGCGTGATCCAGCGCGCCGCGATCCACGTGCAATCGTCCGGCCGCAATGAGGTGACGGGCGCCAATGTGCTGGTCGCGATCTTTGCCGAACGCGAATCAAACGCCGCCTATTTCCTGCAAGAGCAGGACATGACGCGCTATGACGCGGTGAATTTCATCGCCCATGGCGTGGCCAAGGATCCGTCCTATGGTGAGGCGCGGTCGGTCTCGGGGGCTGAAGAGCATGAGACGCCGAAAGCCGAGGCCGGAGAGGCCAAGGAATCCGCCCTGTCGAAGTATTGCGTCGATCTGAACGTCAAGGCGCTGAAGGGCGACGTTGACCCGCTGATCGGCCGCGAGGCCGAGGTGGAGCGTGCGATTCAGGTGCTGTGCCGTCGGCGCAAGAACAACCCCTTGTTGGTGGGCGATCCGGGCGTCGGCAAAACCGCCATCGCCGAAGGTTTGGCCAAAAAGATCGTCGACAAGCAGACGCCGGACATTCTGTCGGGCGCCACGATCTATTCGCTGGATATGGGGGCCCTCTTGGCCGGAACCCGCTATCGCGGCGATTTCGAGGAACGCCTGAAGCAGGTGATGAAGGAACTGGAAGATCACCCCGATGCGATCCTGTTCATCGACGAAATTCACACGGTGATTGGCGCCGGGGCCACCAGCGGCGGGGCGATGGATGCCTCGAACCTGCTGAAACCCGCCTTGCAGGGCGGCAAGCTGCGCTGCATGGGCTCCACCACCTATAAGGAATTCCGTCAGCACTTTGAAAAAGACCGCGCCCTGTCGCGCCGGTTCCAAAAGATCGACGTGAATGAGCCTTCGGTGCCCGATGCGATCAAGATCCTGATGGGGTTGAAGCCGCATTTTGAGGATCACCACGATCTGCGCTACACCAATGATGCGATCAAATCGGCGGTGGAACTGGCGGCGCGCTATATCCATGACCGCAAACTGCCCGACAGTGCGATTGACGTGATCGACGAGGCGGGGGCGGCGCAGCATCTCTTGGCGGAAGGCAAGCGGCGCAAGTCTTTGGGCGTGAAGGAGATTGAGGCTGTGGTGGCCAAGATTGCCCGCATCCCGGCCAAGTCGGTCTCGAAAGACGATGCCGAAACGCTGCGCGACCTGGAGCGGACGCTGAAACGCGTGGTCTTTGGCCAAGACAAGGCGGTTGAGGCGCTGTGTTCGGCCATCAAGCTGGCCCGCGCGGGGTTGCGGGAACCTGAAAAGCCCATCGGCAACTATCTCTTTGCCGGGCCGACGGGTGTGGGCAAGACCGAGGTCGCCAAGCAACTCGCCTCCTCGCTGGGGGTGGAACTCCTGCGCTTTGACATGTCGGAATACATGGAAAAGCACGCGGTCTCGCGCCTGATCGGCGCGCCTCCGGGCTATGTCGGGTTCGATCAGGGCGGCATGCTGACCGACGGCGTCGACCAGCACCCGCATTGCGTTTTGCTCTTGGACGAAATGGAAAAGGCGCATCCGGATGTCTACAACATCCTGTTGCAGGTGATGGACCACGGGAAACTGACCGACCATAACGGCCGGACGGTGGATTTCCGCAATGTGATCTTGATCATGACCTCGAACGCGGGGGCCTCGGAAATGGCCAAGGCGGCGATCGGCTTTGGCCGTGAACGCCGCACGGGCGAGGATACGGCGGCGATCGAGCGGATCTTCACGCCGGAATTCCGCAACCGTCTGGACGCGGTCATCGCCTTTGCGCCCTTGGGACGCGACATCATCCAGCAGGTGGTGACCAAGTTCGTCCTGCAGCTTGAGGCGCAGCTGATTGACCGCAATGTGCATATTGACCTGACGCCTGAGGCTGCCGATTGGCTGGGCGAAAAGGGCTATGACGACAAGATGGGTGCCCGCCCGCTGGGCCGGGTCATTCAAGAGCACATCAAGAAACCGCTGGCTGAAGAGTTGCTCTTTGGCAAGCTGACCAAGGGCGGCACGGTGCATGTCGGCGTCAAGGATGGCACGCTGCACCTGACCTATGAAGAGCCGCAAAAGCCGCGCCTCACCGGTCAGAAACCGCCGCTTCTGACGGCGGAATGACCGCGGCATGATCCGGGCGCTTGCCCCTCTTCTCATGGCCCTCGCCTTCCCGGCGGGGGCCTTTGAATTGGCGTTTCCGGCAGGCTGCACCTTGGGGCAAGACTGTTATATCCAGCAATATCATGACCATGACCCGGGGTCAGAGGCCACGGACTATACCTGCGGGCCGCTCAGCTATGACGGCCATGACGGCACCGACATCGCGCTGCCCACCCGTGCGGATATGGCGGCCGGCGTCGCGGTGCTGGCGGCTGCCGCCGGCGTGGTCAAGGGCCTGCGCGACGGGGTGGCCGATGCCGCGCCCTTCCCCACCGGACAAGATTGCGGCAATGGCGTGGTGATCGACCATGGCAATGGCTGGGAAACCC
>JBMSKG010000179.1:0-6377 GCA_049419625.1 Paracoccaceae bacterium
ATCTTTCAAGAGGCTGTCCGACTTGCGGTCCAGCGCCTCGGCCTCTTTTGAGATGTCCATGGCCGGGTTTGCGCGCGCCAGCGCACGCAGTTCCTCGGCCTTGCCTTCAATCTCGGCGAGTGGCTTTTCGAAATCCAGATAGTTCATCGGGCACCCTTCAGACGGATCGCCTCTATATGGCCAGAAGCGGGACAAGATGCAACTCGCCCCGGCAGTCTCGGCCCTATCCTGCCGCTTGCCCCTGATCGAGCGCGATCAGATGTGCCACATGGTCGGGCCCGCAGGAAAGCTTCTTGGCCACCTTGCTGTCAGGTGTGACGACCCGCCAAAAGGGCACCACCTGATCGAGTTGCTTGCCCGCCGCTAGGTCGTCCAGTGCCACTTCGGCCACCACGCGCAGATAGATCGCCGTTGTCACAGGGCACATGGAATTGGCACCTGCCTTACGCGCCAGTTCGTTGCGCAAGCGGTCCACTGTCCGCGTCTCGCCATGCGGAATGCGGGCCAGATAACTGGCAATCTCACCGAGAGAGGAGATCAGCATCGTGTTCCCGGCCTTCACTCCGGCGAAATCGGCATGCAGCATCACCACATGGGGTGCCTTTGCAGCACCGAACCGCTTGCGCCAATCGGTTGGTTTGCGTTTCTTCTCTGACATGAATTACCCCTCTACACGTGCCTTGAGTGCCATCAGGTATTTGGTGGCGAAGGCTTCCGGATTGAAGAGAAGCCGCGCCAAAATGCGCCCCAAGGGCGAAGGGATTTCGGCGCGCTCCAGCACGGTGATCTGAGCGCCTTGGACTTGCGGCGTTAACACCGCCTCCCATGACCCGGAATAGCCCGCTTCGGACGTAAAGCGTAGGCGGATGCGCGCTTCGCTCATCTCCTCGGCGAGAAAGCTGATCCGTTCGCCCCGGGTGGTCACCTCAACCCATCCTTCGGCGGTGCACTCGACGGATGCAATCTCGTCGCGCCACGCCACTTGCGCCTCAACATCCGCGATCACAGCCAAGATGCGTCCGGGTGGGGCGTCGATCACCACTTCCGCCCGCCCCTCACGCGTTGCGGGCAAAATCCAGCCCACCAGAAACACCAAACCCGCCACAATCAGCAAGGCGACAACCGCCCAAACCATGATCCGCATGAAATCCTCCGCAAGACCTCTGTCCCAGCCTTAGCAAAGGACCGAAATCTGCCGAAGTATCTTCATTTTTCGGATGAACTTTCAGGGGCTTACCTGGAATGAGGGCCGAAAACAGCATCGCCCCGTGGCTGGGCCACGGGGCGTGCATCTCCTCCCAAGGATGCGGGTTCGGGCCTCCTCTCCCAGCCCCCGCGCGGGTATTTCCGGGCGCCAACCACAGGCTGACGCTACGTCAACGCTCTTGCCCGTTTTCGGGTCAAACTGTCAACGATTCCTCAGGCGCCCATGATCAGTTCATACTGTTTCACGATCACCTCGGCCTGTTTCATTGAGGCGATGTCAATCAGCTTGCCCTTATAGGTCGTGGCCCCCTGCCCATTGGCCTTGGCCTCTTCCATCGCGGCCAGAATGGCGCGGGCATCGGCCACGGCGGCGTCAGAGGGGGTAAAGACCTCATTGGCCAGCGCGACCTGCTTGGGGTGGATCGCCCATTTACCGACCATGCCAAGGGTGGCGGACCGCAGCGCCTGCGCGCGGAAGCCCTCGTCGTCGCTGAAATCGCCAAAGGGCCCGTCCACTGGCAGCACGCCATGGGTCCGGCAGGCCGCGACGATGGCGGCTTGCGCCCAGTGCCATGGGTCCGACCAATGCTTGGCACCTTCGCGCAGCATGTAATAGTTTTCCTGCGTCCCGCCGATGCCGGTGGTCTGCATCCCCATTGATGCGGCAAAATCCGCTGCCCCAAGGCTCATGGCCTGCAGGCGCGGGGAAGAGGCTGCGATCTCCTCGACATGAGCGATCCCAGCGGCGGATTCGATGATCACCTCGAATGAGATCGGCTTGGTCCGGCCCTTTGCGCGCTCCACCGCTGTCACCAGCGCATCCACCGCGTAAACATCGGCGGCACATCCCACTTTCGGAATCATGATCTGGTCAAGGCGCGGCCCGGCCTGTTCCAAGAGCTCCACCACATCGCGGTACCACCACGGCGTATCCAGCCCGTTGATCCGCACTGACAGGGTCTTTTTGCCCCAATCGATCCCGCTGATCGCCTGAATGATGTTGGCGCGCGCCGCGTCCTTATCAGACGGCGCCACCGAGTCCTCAAGGTCCAGATTGATGACATCCGCGGCACTGGCCGCCATCTTTTCAAACAAGGCCGGGCGCGAGCCGGGGCCGAACAGCTGGCAGCGGTTCGGGCGGGCAGGGGGGGCTGGCTGCAGGCGGAAGCTCATCGGATGCCTCGGGTAAGTTAATTTCAAGTCTCTGCGGCGCAGCGATAGATTATTGCGCAATCTTGCGCAAGCGCTTGTTTGCAGCTGCAGCATCCAACTCTCGATATGGCCATCTTGCAGTCATCGCTTGACAGGCGACAGAAACTCTATTTGTACGATCGTACATCATCCCGCGAGGACAACACTGAATGCCCGATGTGCGCGGGAACATGCCCCGGTGAACCAAAAGCTGCGGATCTTGACGCTTAGGATTGCGTTTGTCCTGTGTTTGCCGGTGATCGTTTTTTCCGGCCCGGTCTTGATCCGTTATCCGTGGCTTTTTGAGCCGATGGAAGTCGCAGGTGTTCTTTTGACGGTCATCAGTGTGCTTGGCCGCTTTTGGGCGGTTCTGTACATTGGCGGGCGGAAAAACGGTCAAGTGTTTCAGGACGGTCCCTATTCGATCATGCGGCACCCGCTGTATACTTTCTCGACACTTGGCGTGGCGGGTTTTGGTCTCATGTTGGGCTCGCTCTTACTGACGCTTACATTGACGTCGGTTTTTCTTCTGATCCTGTCAGTCACGGCATCTAGGGAAGAGGGGTACCTACGTTCGCAGTTTGGTACTGCCTATGATGACTACGCCGCGCGCGTGCCGCGCATGTTTCCCAAACTGTCTCTGTTCAAGACCGAAGCTGAAGTCACGTTCCGCGTGCAAAGCTTGTGGATTAACTTGAGGGATGCGTTTGTGTTCCTTAGTCTCATACCCATTGCAAACTTGCTGGTGACGGCCAAACTCAATGATCTCTGGCCAACTTTTGTGATTATTTGACATGATCAACGTCAGTCGTGACGTGTTTCCCCTTGCCCAGACCTTCACCATTTCCCGTGGCTCCAAGACCCATGCCCATGTGTTGACGGTCCGCATTACCCGAGGTGGGGTCACTGGTTGGGGCGAATGTGTGCCCTATGCCCGCTATGGTGAAAGCCTTGAAAGCGTGACTGCCCAGATCGAAAGCCTGCCCGAAGGTATCACGCGGGCCGCACTGCAAAGCGCACTTGCGCCGGGTGCTGCGCGCAATGCGGTGGACTGCGCGCTGTGGGATCTGGAGGCGAAACTGGCAGGCCAACGGGTCTGGCAACTCGCGGGCCTACCTGAACCGGGGCCGAAGGTGGTGACCTATACCCTCTCGCTCGACACGCCCGAGGCGATGCGCACAATGGCCGCCAGCCACGCCCACCGTCCGGTTTTGAAGATCAAGCTTGGCACGCCCGATGACATGCCCCGGCTTGAGGCGGTGCGCCAAGGTGCGCCGCTGTCGAAAATCCTGATCGATGCGAATGAAGGCTGGACGCCAGAGATTTACACCGAACTTGCCCCCCATCTTGTCCGCCTCGGGGTGGCCTTGGTCGAACAGCCCCTGCCCGCTGGCCAAGATGACATGTTGGCCGAGATCGCCCGTCCCCTGCCGGTTTGTGCCGATGAATCGTGCTTTGATGCGGCCAGCCTGCCGGCGCTTAAGGGCAGATATGACATGGTGAACCTCAAGCTCGACAAGACCGGCGGGCTGACCGAGGGCCTGCGGACTCGCGATGTGGCGGCGCGGCTGGGCTTTGGGCTGATGGTGGGCTGTATGGTCGGCTCATCGCTTGCCATGGCTCCGGCTGTCCTTTTGGCGCAGACGGCGCAGGAAACAGACCTTGACGGCCCTCTCCTTCTGCGGGAAGACCGCGCCCATCCGCTGCGCTATGACGCGCAAGGCGTGCATCCTTCCGACCCGCAACTTTGGGGATAGACCATGACCCGTACCGTTTACCTGAATGGCGACTACCTGCCCGAGGCGGAGGCCAAGGTGTCGGTCTTTGACCGCGGCTTTCTGATGGCAGACGGTGTGTATGAGGTGACCAGCGTGCTGGATGGCAAGCTGATCGACTTTGCTGGTCATTGCGCCCGGCTTGCCCGCTCTTTGGGCGAGCTGGAGATGAAAAACCCTCACACCGATGCTGAATGGCTGGCCATCCACCGCGAATTGGTGGCGCGCAACGGCGTGACCGAAGGCATGGTTTATCTGCAAGTCACCCGTGGCAACCCCGGCGACCGCGACTTTGCCTATCCCGCCCCCGAGACTGAGCCGACCGTGGTGCTCTTCACCCAGTCCAAGCCCGGCCTTGCCGACAATCCCTTGGCCAAGACCGGCATGAAGGTCATCTCGATCCCCGATCTGCGCTGGGCGCGGCGCGACATCAAGACGGTCCAGCTTTTGTATCCGTCCATGGGCAAGATGGCCGCCAAAAAGGCCGGGGTCGATGACAGCTGGTTTGTCGAGGATGGCGTGGTGACCGAAGGCACCTCGAACAACGCCTATATGGTCAAGGGCAACCGCATCATCACCCGGCAGCTGTCGCATGACATCCTGCACGGCATCACCCGCGCCGCTGTGCTGCGCTTTGCTGCCGAGGCGCAGATGGAAGTCGAAGAACGCCCCTTCACCATAGCCGAGGCGCAGGCCGCGGATGAGGCGTTCATCACCTCTGCCAGCGCCTTCGTGATGCCGGTGGTCGAGGTGGACGGCAAGGCGGTGGGCATGGGCAAGCCGGGTGCCGTGGTGGGTCGCTTGCGCGAGATTTATCTGGACGAGATGCGCCGCGCGGCGGTCTGATCTGCTCTAACGCCCAATCCCAGCCAGAACTTCAGCCAAGATCGGTGCCAACCGAGCAGCCCAAGTGCGCTGCTGCTCCTCGGTCGCAATGAGATCATTGCGCAGTTCAATCAGCGTATTGTGGCGCCCCACGGCTAAGGCATGCCGATCAATCGCATCGCCGGGCAGATGGCCGTTGTAAGGCTCATTATCGCCCACGCAAAGATCCGCCTCTTCCCGCAGTCGCGCAATCAGCGGCAGCGAGAACCGGCTGTCGAGATGCGAATGCAAAACGCCAATGTGCCAGGGGCGTGGGGGGCGGCCCTTGAGGCAGGGGGTAAAGGAATGGATGGCGACGATCACCGTGTCATCGCGCCGGGCGGCAAGCTGGGCATAGGCGGAATGATAGGGCCGATAAAGCCGCGCAAGCCGCTCTTCGATCCCGTTCGCATCCAGATACCGATTGGCCGGTATGATCGTGCCGTCATAAAGCCGCATGACCAAGGTTGGGTCATCTTCGCCCCGGTTCGGGTCAATCACCAGACGCGAGAAATCCGACAGGATCGCCGGGCTGTCCAAGGTCTCGGCCAGCGCGCGCGTCAGCCCGGCCGCGCCCACATCCCATGCGATATGCCGCGCCATATCCTCGGGCGCGATGCCCAAGGACCCCGCCCCCACCCAATCGGGCACCCGATTTGACGCATGATCGCAGGTCACCAGCCAGCGCCCCGGACGGCCTTCGCCGATGATCTGATAGGCCTCCTGCACGGATGTCACCTTGTCGTTACCGATCCTGCCTAGCCTTCCACCGTAAAAATCTGGCTCATGCAACAGGTCACGCAAAAAGTTAGCGCTAACGGCTTGCCTCGTTGCCCCCATAGGCATATTCGTCCATAAACGTGCGGACCCCGCACAATCCAGACACAGACCAAAAGGACTAGGCCGATATGAGACGCCTGCGCAGTGTAAAGATCGTTGCCACTCTCGGCCCAGCTTCCAACGACTACGCCACCATCCGCGCCTTGTTTGAGGCAGGTGCCGATGTGTTCCGCCTGAACATGAGCCACGGCACTCATGCCGACATTCAGGCCCGCCACACCATCATCCGCAAGGTCGAAGCCGATCTTGGCCGCCCCATTGGAATTCTGGCCGATCTTCAGGGCCCGAAGCTGCGCGTCGGTGCCTTTGCCAATGGCGAGGAAGAATTGATCGAGGGCGCCAAGTTCCGCATGGACCTTGCCGCCACGCCCGGCGACGCGACCCGCGTGCAACTGCCGCATCCCGAGATTTTTGCCGCCCTTGAACCCGGCGCCAGCCTTTTGGTGAATGACGGCAAGATCCGCCTTGTGGTCGATGACTGCGGCAAGGATTTCGCCAATT
>JBMSKG010000180.1:0-6303 GCA_049419625.1 Paracoccaceae bacterium
CGGGCCCCTATTTCACCCCGGCCATCTCGGCGCGGGCGCGGGCCGTGCATACCCACGGCCCGGTATCAGGCGCATTTCGTGGCTTTGGCGTGCCGCAGGCGGCGCTGTGGCAAGAGACGCTGTTTGATCGGCTGGCTGACAAGGTCGGCCTTGACCGGCTCGAGTTTCGTATCCTGAACGCGCTGCGCGATGGGCAGGTGTCGTCCACCGGACAGGTCATGCAGGCGGTGGGGATCGCGGATTGCCTGGCGGCCTTGCGCCCCCATTGGGCACGCGCCTTGGCCGCCGTTGGTGGCAACGGCCTGGTCAAGCGCGGCGTCGGCGTGGCCTCCTGCTGGTATGGCTGCGGCAACACGGCCCTGCCCAACCCCTCAACCATCCGCATCGGCCTTGCCCCCAATGGGCGGGTCATGTTGCATCAAGGCGCGACCGATATCGGGCAGGGCTCGAACACGGTCATCTCCCAGATCGCGGCCGAGGCGCTGGGCTTGCCGATCTCTGCCTTCTCCCTGATCGGCCCCGACACCTTCCTGACCCCCGACGCCGGAAAAACCTCGGCCAGCCGCCAGACCTTTGTCACGGGGCGTGCCGCGCAAGCCGCAGCGACGGCGCTGAGGGCCAGGATCCTGCGGCTCTTCAATGCCGCAGCCGATTCAAACCTCTCCCTGAACGGCGCCAGCCTGACCATCACCGACGGCAGCGCGCGTCATGAGATCACCCTCACGGACCTGCCCCGCGACGCGCACGGCCATGTGCTGACCGCCGAAGAAACCTACGACCCGCCGACCAAACCGCTCGACGAAAACGGGCAGGGCAGCCCCTATGCCGTCTATGGCTACGGCGCGCAGCTGGTCGAGGTGGAGGTGGACACGCGCCTCGGCACCATCCGCCTTCTCAAGATCACCGCCGCCCATGACGTGGGCCGCGCCATCAATCCCACGCTGGCCGAGGGGCAGATCGAAGGCGGCGTCGCCCAAGGCATCGGCATGGCTTTGATGGAAGATTACATCGCAGGCCGCACCGAAAACCTGCATGATTATCTCATCCCCACAACCGGCGACGTCCCCCCGATTGAAAGCCTGTTGATCGAGGTGCCAGACCCGAACGGCCCCTTCGGCGCCAAGGGCCTGGGCGAGCATGTCCTGATCCCCACCGCCCCGGCGATCTTGAACGCCATCCGCCATGCCTGCGGCGCAGAAATCACCCAACTCCCGGCCTTGCCCCATAGGGTGCTGGCGGCGATCCGAAAGGCGCAAGGATGATGGAATTTGCGCCTTGCCAAATACTCTCGGGGGGGTCCGGGGGGTGGAAAGCCCCCCGGGACGTCGACCTGCACTGTGCGAGGGCAGCATGAGCGAGGTTGAAAAGATCCGCTGCGATGCCTGCCCGGTGATGTGCTATATCGCGCCGGGGCAGACCGGGGCTTGCGACCGCTATGCGAATGAGGCGGGCCGGATCATCCGCACTGATCCGGTGGTAATGCTTAGCCACGCCATCGAGGCTGGGCATCGGCTGGTGCCCTTTGCCGCCCGCGACTGGGACGGTGACCCTTTGCCAAAAGACACCTTCGTCACTGCAATCGGCTCGGGCACCACCTACCCCGACTATAAACCCGCCCCCTTCATCGTGTCCTCGCAGGTCGAGGGGGCCGATGTGGTCACCGTAGTGACCGAGGCGATTTTTTCCTATTGCGGCGTCAAGGTGAAGATCGACACCGACCGCTATCTTGGACCCGAAGGCGCTGTCGTCCGCGCGGGGGGTGAGGCGATTGGCCATGTCACCACCGCCGAATATGGCAGCCAGATGTTGTCTTTGGGCGGGGTGCATCATCTGACGGGTGGCTCCAAGGCCGAGGGGCGGCTTACCTGTTCCGCAATGCTGGCTCTGTGCAATGGCGAGGCGGTGGAGTTGACCATCGACGGCGGTTCAGCGGTGGTGGTGCAGGCCGGCAAACCGCCCATCGTGGACGGCACGCCCGAACGACGGATGCGGGTGGGCTGTGGATCGGCAACCATCGGTATGTTCGCCGTGCAATGGCAAGGGCTGGTCGATGAGGTTGTGGTGGTCGATGACCACATCACCGGCGTGGTCAGCGAACATCAGGCGGGCAAGGTGCTGGGCTGGGAGCCGACGGGGATCAAGATCCTTGGCCATCGATCCACACCCGGCCGTTACTTCAAGGTGTCCGAACCGGGCCTTGGCTGGGGCGGCACCAAACTGACCGATCCCTTGGCAATTCTTGGGGAGTGGAACCCGAAGAAAGGTGCCCGCCCGGGGCTGCGCCTTTTGATGGTTTCGACCACGGGCGAAGAATTCGCCTACTACGAGCTGGACGAGGAGTTGAGGCCGCAGGCGCGCCCCTTGCCCGAGGCGCTGCGGGCGACGGTCGGCCTCATCGACGAGAACTGCGAGCCCTCGCTTTGCACGGTGATGTTCATGGGTGGCGCGGGCGGGTCCTTGCGCGCCGGGGTCACGAAGAACCCTGTTCGGCTGACCCGGTCGGTGCAGGGGGGCGAGACGGTGCTCACCTCGGGCGGCGCTTCCACCTTTGTCTGGCCGGGCGGCGGAATCACCTTCATGGTCGATGTCACGCGCCTGCCGAAAGGCGCCTTCGGCTATGTGCCGACCCCCGCGCTGGTCGCGCCCTTGGAATTCACCTTGCCGCGTGCGGCCTATCTGGAAATGGGCGGGCATGAGGGCAGCATCAAATCGCGAGATCAGATCATGGCCGACGGGGGCGAATACCCCACCACCGCGCGACTGGAAGGTTGGCCCAAATGACCGGACCGCAGGTTCAGTGGCTGGCGGATGGGCGGTTGCATCTGCACCATGGGCCGATTGACCTGATCTGTGAGGCATGGGGGACTGGCGCGGCGGTTGACGCGGCCTATCGCCGGGCGGTGACGCGGTTTGAATCGGTCTTGCCTGAACTTGTAGCGGAGTTGCCAGCCCTGAGGTCCGAACGCGCTTTGCTCAGCGGCGGTATTGCCCGGCGCATGGCAGCGGCGGTTCAGCCCTTTCGTCCCGCCTTTATCACCCCGATGGCCGCCGTGGCCGGGTCGGTGGCCGAGGAGGTTTTGGCGCAGATGATCGGGCCGGGAATTGCCCGGGCCTATGTCAACAATGGCGGTGACATAGCCTTGCACCTGACGCCTGGCACGAGTCTGGTCTGCGCACTTGCGCAGGGCGGCAGCGTGCAACTTCAGGCGGCCCAATTGGTTCGGGGGATTGCCACATCAGGCTGGCGCGGGCGGTCCTGGTCTTTGGGCATTACTGACGCCGTTACTGTTCTGGCGCGCAGCGCCGCCTTGGCTGATGCTGCCGCCACGATGATTGCCAATGCGGTTGACCTGCCGGGTCATTCGGCGGTGTCTCGGCGTCCAGCGGTCGAGATGCAGGCCGAAAGCGATCTGGGCCATCGTCTGGTGACGGTGGGGGTCGGTCCGCTTCATGCTGCTGAAGTCGCGCGGGCGCTGGATGCCGGTTTGGCCGCCGCGCGCAGCTTTGCGGCGCGCGGATTGATTGAAGGGGCGGCACTTTTCCTGCAAGGTCAGGTGCGTGCCCATGGACAGCTGAGCATGCCGAAGGAGACCGCAGATGCCTGATTTTCCCATTCGCCGGATCACGGTGCAGATCGAGGAAATCCACCACGATTTTGGCCCCGCCCCAGCCAGCCCTCGGGTCTTGGGTGCGGTGATGGCGGTGGTGAAAAACCCCTTCGCGGGCCGCTATGAGCCGGACCTTGAAGCGGCGATGGAAGATCTGAAGCCCTTGGGTCGGTTGTTGACCGACAAGTTGATTGCAGCACTTGGCGGGCGTGAGGGAATTGACGCCTATGGCAAGGGCGCGATGGTGGGCGAGGGTGGCGAGGCCGAACATGGCGCGCTGTGGCATGCGCCGGGCGGTTACACGATGCGCGAGCGGTTGGGCGAAAGCCGGGCGATCGTGCCGTCTTGCATGAAAGTCGCCCCGATGGGTGGCAGTCTGGACATCCCCTTGGGTCATATCAACGCCGCCTATGTGCGCGGGCATTTCGATTCGATCACCGTGTCAGTGCCTGATGCCCCGCGCGCCGGTGAGATCGTCTTTGCGCTGGCGATGGGCAAGGGCGGGCGCATCCACAGCCGGATGGGCGGGCTTTTGCTGAAAGACGTCAAGGGTGAGGATGGCTGCAGATGAGGGCGCTGGCGGGGGTCCTGACACTCCTGCCCGGTGCGGCCTTTGCCTGCGCCTTGCCGCCGTCGGTCATTCTGACCTTGCCGACGGGGCATTACATTACCGGGGCCGCGTTGACCGTGGCCCTGACCGCCATGATGGGGGCGGCCAGCGCGCGGATGCCGGATATGGGCGCAGTGTTGTTGGCGGACAGGTCAGAGCGGATCCCGCGGATCGTGCCAACCTACAGCAGTTTCATGGCGTTTTTGGTGATCTTTGTTCTGGGCATCCTTGGTCCGAATGACCCGATGCACAACCTGCTGACCTTGGTGTTTTGGACCGGGGTCTGGATTGCTTTGCCGCTGGCATCGATGCTGGTGGGCAATCTGTGGTGGGGGCTGAACCCATGGTATGCCCCCATCCGCATTGTTCGCGCCTTGATCGGGCGCAGCGGCGGCATTGGCCTGCCGCGGTTCGGCCATTGGCCGGCGGTGCTGGGCCTTGCCGGGTTCAGTTGGTTTCAGATCGTGTCGATGTCGCCGTCCGAGCCTGAAACTCTGGTTCAGGTCATGGCAGTGTACTATGCAATCATCCTGACCCTTGGCGTGCTGGAGGGTGAGGACTGGCTGGAGCAGGGCGAGTTTCTGACGGTGTTTTTCGCCATGGTCGCGCGCATCTCGCCGCTTTGGCGCGAACGAAGGGGCGGGCGGGTCAAGACGCTGATCGGCTGGCCCGGCGCGCAGGTGTTGCGGATGCCCGCCTTTGGCCTGTCTGAAATGGCCTTCGTGGTGGCGGCGCTGGGGGCCTTGTCTTTTGAGGGGCTGTCGGAAACCTTCTTTTGGCTTTGGCTGATCGGCGAAAACCCGTTGGAGTTTACCGGGCGCTCGGCCGTCATGGGGGTGAACACGCTGGGCTTGGTCGTGGGCTGGGGCCTGACAGCGCTGAGTCTTTGGGCCGTGCTGGCGCTGGGCCGCTATTGGGGTGGGCAGCAGTTTGCGGCAGGTCCGGTGATGCTGTCCTTTCTGGCCATCGCGGCGGGGTATCATGTGGCGCATTTCTTTGTGACGCTGCTCACCTCGGCGCAATACACGCTTGCGGCGCTGAATGATCCCTTGTTTCGCGGCGATGCACTGTTGGGGATGCCGCCCTTCTATGTTTCGCTCGGCTTCCTGTCGAACCCGTTGATCATGAGCCTGATTTACGCCGTTCAGTTCGCCGCCATTCTGTGCGCGCATCTTCTGGCGGTTGTCTTGGTGCTGAAACTGGTCGGCCCCCACACCCGCGCCTTGGCCCATCTGCCGATGACGATCTTGATGGTGGGCTACACGGTTTTGGGCCTGTGGCTTCTTTCAACCGCACGGGGAGTTTGACACCGGGCGAAATACAAACAGGCGTCGTGAAAATCGTAGACTTTTTGTTCGTATACTTACAAACTTCACTCTGGGACTCGCCGCAGAGCGCAGCCCGGCAACAACAGAGAGGACAGACCATGACAACGAAGGATAGGAATGCTTTTGCGCCCTCCCGGCGCGCGGTTCTTGCCGGGATGGGTGCGGGACTTTTGGCGACCACGGGGCTTGTGCGCCCGGTGATGGCGCAGGGGGCACCGCTGAAGCTGGGGTTCCAGCTGCATTCGACCGGCATCGGTGCCAGCTATGGCCGCTGGTATCAGCGCACCGCCGATGCGGCGGCCAAGATGATCAACGATATGGGCGGCATTGGTGGCCGACCGATCGAGCTGGTCTATGAGGATGATGGCACCGACCCCAAGCGCGGCGCCGAAGTGGTGGACAAGCTGGCCAATCAGCATGGCTGCGAATTGATCCTTGGCACGCTGTTTTCCCATGTGGTCATGGGATCGGCCCCGCGCGCGGGTGAGTTGAAGATCCCGTATCTTGTCTGCTCCGAAGGCTATCACGTCGCCTCGGGTGCCTTGAACCGCTGGACGTTGCAGCCCGGCATCACCGACGTGCGCAGCCAGATTTCCGCGATGGCCCCGTGGGTTGCGGCCAATCTTGGCAAGAAGGTCACGATGGTGTTCCCCGACTATGCCTTTGGCCATGACCACCGCGATTTCTTTACCGCGGCGATGAAGGCGCAGGGCGGTGAGGTGATTGCCCAGATCGCCATTCCGCCGACCGAGACCAG
>JBMSKG010000181.1:0-6210 GCA_049419625.1 Paracoccaceae bacterium
GCTTCGCGCAGGTTGTGCGGGATTTCGCGGATGCCTTTGGCCGAATACATGTCGCCTTTCAGTTCGGGCTCTAGCTCCATCTTCTTTTCGATGCCGTCAAGCCCTGCTGCCAAAAGGGCAGCACAGGCGAGATAGGGGTTCACGTCCGAGCCGGGGATACGACATTCCACCCGGACCGCCTTGGTGTGTTCGCCGCAGACGCGGAACCCGGCGGTGCGGTTGTCGGCAGACCAGACGGCTTTGGTGGGGGCAAACATGCCGATGGTGAAGCGTTTGTAGCTGTTCACATAGGGTGCGAGGAAAGCCGTGATGTCGCGGGCGTGCGCCAGTTGGCCTGCAAGGAAGTGCTTCATCACGGCCGACATGCCGTGCTTGTCGTCCTTGTCGGCAAAGCTGGGCTTGCCGTCAAGCGACCAGAGCGACTGGTGGATATGGCTGGAAGAGCCAGCCTTGCGGTGGTCATACTTGGCCATGAAGGTCACGGATTTGCCCTGTGCATGGGCGATTTCCTTGACGGCCTGTTTGACGATCACATGGTTGTCGGCGGTATCCAAGGCGTTGGAGTATTTGTAATTCACTTCGTGCTGGCCGGAGTCCGCTTCGCCCTTGGTGTTCTCCACCGGGATCCCCGCGCCGTACAGCCCGTTGCGGACCGCACGCATCAGACCCTCTTCCTTGGTGGTCTGGAAGAGATGGTAATCCTCGTTATAGCCCGAGATGGGCTGGAGGTTTTTCAACCCGCCGTCACGCAGGTTTTCATAGGCGTTCTCGAAAATGTAGAATTCAAGCTCGGTCGCCATCATGGGCTCGAACCCCAGGGCACGGGCACGGGCGACCTGACGTTTCAGGATGGCACGCGGCGAGATGTCCACCTCTTCATGCGTGTGGTGATCGAGAAGATCGCCCAACACAAGCGCGGTGCCGGGCAGCCACGGCACCAGCCGCAGGGTGGACATGTCTGGGCGCAGCACATAATCGCCATAGCCCTTTTCCCAGCTTGAGGATTTATAGCCGGGGACCGTGTTCATCTCCATGTCGACGGCGAGGAGATAGTTGCAGCAATGGGTTTCGGTGTGGCCGCCATCGCAGAAAAAGGCGGCGTGAAAGCGTTTGCCCATCAAGCGGCCCTGCATGTCGATGCAGGCCACGAGAACAGTGTCAATTTCGCCCTTGGAAACAAGGGTTTTCAGGGCATCTAGGGTTAGGGTTCCGGGCATATCAGCCTCATCAGTTCGGGTTTCGGATCGCGCGAGATGGCGCGTGGGTAGGGCAGTGGCATCAGCCGCGCCCGCCTCCGAATTCGGGTTTTCTGGGCCAGCAATCGCTTGCGGTGTTCATGTCAGTCTTCCTCCGGGGTCCCCCCCCCTGACCAACCCTCCCCCACACAGGGGGGAGGGAGGTGCTTGGTGCCACAGGCTGGGGGCTAACCCCAACCTGGATCGCAGATCAGCCAAAGCGGTATGGACGCCCAGCCTTTTGCATTACGTCGTTATACTGTTTGAAGATCGCCACGACCTTTGCCTTCACTTCGCTTTCGGCGGCGATTTCGTCCCAGAACTTCACAGCAGCCTCTTCAACGGTCTTCCATTCCTCGTCGGGAATGGTGGTCAGTTGCAGCTTGCCACCATTGAGACGCAGATCGGCCTCGCCTGCCCAGTACCAGTGCTGGCGGTGATAGTGCGACTGTTCAAAGCAGGTAGCGAGCATTTCCTGCAGATGCGGCGGCAGGGCGTTCCAGCGGTCCATATTGGCGAAGAAGTGGCCAATCCAGGCGCCCGAAATGTTGTTCGTGAGGAAGTAGTTGGTCACGTTCGACCAGCCCACGGTGTAAACCTCGGTGATGCCCGACCATGCAATGCCGTCCAGCTCGCCCGTCTGCATGGCAACCTCGATGTCTTCCCACGGCAAGGTGACCGGCACGACGCCGAACTGCGTCAGGAAGCGACCAGCGGTCGGGAAGGTGAACACCCGCTTGCCCTGCAGATCGGCCAAGGAATTGATCGGGTCTTTGGTGGCAAAGTGGCAAGGGTCCCAAGCCCCGGCCGAGATATGCTTGACGCCGACCTTGGCGTATTCCTCTTCCCAGATCGCCTTCAGCCCGTATTTGGTGAACAGCGCGGGCACATCCAGCGAATAGCGCAGGCCCAAGGGGAAGTAACCGCCGAACACGGTGACTTCGGTCGGCGAGGCCATGCTGTCATCATCCGACTGTACGCAGTCGATGGTGCCGTTTTGCATGGCTTGGAACAGCTCGCCCGTGGGCACCAGCTGATCGGCATAAGCCAGTTCGATTTCCATCTGGCCCGCGGCCATGCGGTTAAAGGCGTCGACGGCGGGCTTGACCACCTGTTCGCCCAAGGCGGCACCCGCATAGGTCTGCATGCGCCATTTGATGACCTCTTGGGCGCGCACCACGGTGGGCGCGGCGAGGGCAGCGGCGGCACCGGCAAGGGCGCCTTTGGTCAGGAAGGAACGTCTGGTTGTCATCGGGTAACCTCCTTGGATGATTTGAGTGGTCCGGGTTTGCCCGGATTTATGGTTATTCAGGATAGATGGTGTTGGGCAGCCATAGCGCCAAGTCCGGCACCGCCATGATCAGCGCCAAGGTGGCGACCATGACCAAAACGAAAGGTGTCACGGATTTGTAGATGTCGCCCATGGTGATTTCCGGCGGGGCAAAGGCGCGCATCAGGAACAGGTTATAGCCGAAAGGCGGTGTCAGATAGGCGATCTGACATGTCATGGTGTACAAGACGCCATACCAGATCAGGACCTGATCGGGCGGGATGCCCAGATCCAGCCGCGCGACGAGCGGCACATAAAGCGGAGCGACGATCACCAGCATTGCGGTGTCATCCAGGAACATGCCCATCACAAGGAAGGACAGCTGCATCAGGATCAGGATCGTCCAAGGGCTGAAGCCCAGCTTTTCGGTGAAGAGGCTGTCAATCGCCTTGACCGCGCCCAAGCCGTCAAACACTGCGCCAAAGGCCAAGGCCGCCAGGATCACCCACATGAACATGCACGAAATGCCCAGCGTGTTGCGGGTGGCGGTTTCGAAAACAGTCCAGTTGAAGCGGCCCTTCAACACCGCGGCCAGAACAGTGGTTGCCACCCCGATGACCGAGCTTTCGACAAGGCTGGTCCAGCCATTGACAAACGGCACCATCATGGCGGCGAAGATGGCAAAGGGCAAAAGCCCAGCCTTGAGGGTCGACAACTTTTCAGCCCAGGTGATCTGGGCCAGTTCCTCGGCCGTGAGGGCCGGGGCAAGCTGGGGATTGAAGGCGCCGCGAATGGCAATGTAGGCGATGAAGAAAGCGGCCATCAGCAGGCCCGGGATTACGCCCGCCAACCACAGCTCGCTGACAGGTGCGCGCGCGATCATGGCGTAAAGCACCAAAACCACCGAAGGCGGAATGAGGATGCCAAGCGAGGATCCCGCCTGAATAACCCCCGTCACCATTCGCTTGTCATAGCCACGACGCAGCAATTCGGGCAGAGCAATGGTCGATCCAATCGCCATGCCCGCCACGGAAAGCCCGTTCATGGCCGAAATCAGCACCATCAACAGGATCGTACCAATCGCCAACCCGCCGGGGATGCGGCCAAACCAGACATGGAACATCCGGTATAGGTCGTCAGCCAGACGGCTCTCGCTCATCACATAGCCCATGTAGACGAACATCGGCAGCGACAGAAGCGGATACCATTTCATCAGCTTCATCGCTGCTGAAAAGCCCATGGTATGCCCGCCCGTGCCCCACAGCGCGATGGAGGCCACCACGGCGACAAAGCCGATCAGGCCAAAGACCCTTTGCCCCGTCATCATCATGAGGAGCATGGTCGAAAACATCAAAAGCGCGATCATTTCCTGCGGCATCTAGATCTGCGCCCCCCGCAGCGTGGCAATGTCGCGGATGAGCGCCGAAAGCGCCTGCAACAGCATCAGCGTAAAGCCGATGAGCATGACAAGCTTGATGGGCCAAAGATAAGGCCGCCAGGCGGTGGCGCTGCGCTCTAACCGGCCGATTTCGGGCAAAAGCCCATCCTCCCAGCGCAGGCCAAGGGAATAGCCAAAGCTTTCCGCAGCCCCCCAGATCATCACACCCAGATAGAAGATCAGCGCAAAGACGGTAAATCCGTCCCAAGCGGCGCGGGTGCGCGGTGACTGCTTGGCATAAAACAGGTCCATCCGCACATGGGCGCCCATCTGCATCGCATAGGGCCCGCCCAAGATGTAATAGGCGACCATGACGAACTGGGCCATCTCCAGCGTCCAGAGCGAGGGGTTGAAGAAGGTCTTAGAGATCGACGACCACATCAAGACTGCCATCAGCGCAAACAAAAGATACATGGCAAAACGCCCGACACCGTAATTCATACGGTCAACCAGCCTGACAAAACCGATCAGCGGTTGGGGAAAGCTTGCGGCGGTCATGCGGCCCGCACCTCGGCTTGCAGGGCGGCGGCAAGGACGGGGGCAAGGCGGTCGGCCATGGCGGCCTCGGCCTGCGGATCACCAATCAGATCGTTGCGGATTTCCAGCATGACGTTTTGCAATCCATAGGGCGTGGCATGCAGGCGCAGGGTGTGGGTCACGTCATCGGCGGCGGAATAGGGTTCGTTCACTTGGGCGTTCAGCCCCGTGGTGCGGCTTGCGGCATGGACGGCCAGGGCAAGTGTGGGGTCGGCATCATGGATGATGCCAAACTCGACCGCACGCGGGCGACCATGATAGATGGGCGTGAAGGAGTGGATCGTCACCACCACCGGGCGGCGGCCCTGTGCGATGCGCGCCGCGATCAGATTGTGCAAGCCGTTGGCCCAAGGCAGATAGACCGCTTGGGTACGCGCCAAACGCTCGGCCGCAGAAATGGCGGCATTGCCGGGAATGTCATGCACTTCGGAGCGCGCGGGCATGGCGCCGGGCATGTCAGGGGCACGGTTGCAGTCATAGATCAAGCGGCTGACGGGGGCATGGATCAGCGTCGCATCCAGCCGAAGCGCAAGTCCGCGCGCAAGGCCAAGCGCCCCGGGGTCCCAAGCGATATGGGCGTGGGTCTGGTCTGGCGTGAGGCCAAGACTGCCCCACGGTGCGGGCAGGGCGTTGGAGGCGTGTTCGCAGACCAAAAGGACCGGGCTTTGCCCGGTTGCATTTTCGATCACTGGCAGGAACGCGCCTGCCTTGTCTGATCTGACCTGTGCCCGCATTTTCGCGAGTCATCTCCCTGTGACCGACAAAAGCGTCCTTCACGCCGCCCCCATCTGTCAAGAATGTTTCTTTTGAAAATATTCTGTTACAATCGTTACAGGGTGAGCATTCCAGATGGGAGACCTCGATGCCGCTGACAGCGCCGATGGACGAAGAATTGCGTCTTGCCTTGCCCGACCTGACCCGGGCCGAGCGGCAATTGGCCAGTCATATCCTGACGCATTATCCGGTGGCGGCCCTTGGCTCGATCACCGCCTTGGCCAAGGCGGGGGGGGTGTCCTCACCCACGGTGGTGCGGCTGGTTCAAAAGCTGGGATACAAGGGATATTCTGACTTTCAGCGCGCGCTTCGGGGGCAGGTGGAGGCGATGCTCGTCTCCCCTTTGGTGAAGCAGTCGCGGGCGGCGAGCGCGCTCGAGGGCCATTTGCTGACCCGATTTGCCGAAGCAGTTGCCGAGAATCTGCAAGCCACGCTGGCGCAGATTGATCCGGGAGAGTTCGATGCGGCGGCGGCCCTTTTGGCCGACCCGTCGCGGCGGATCTTTGCGATGGGGGGGCGCATTACCCATGCGATTGCCGATTATTTCGTCACCTTGATGAAGGTGATCCGGCCCGATGTCTTGCTGATGTCGGATATGTCGAACGCCTGGCCGCCGGCGCTGTTGGATATGAAGCGGGGCGATGTGCTGTTGGTGTTCGACATCCGGCGTTATGAAAACGCGGTGTTGCAGGTGGCCGAAGTGGCGCGCGAACAGGGGGCGGAGATCGTGCTGATCACTGACCGCTGGGTCTCTCCAGCCGCCGCCCATGCGCGCCACGTGCTGCCATGCCATATCGAGGCACCCTCGGCTTGGGACAGCAATGCCACGCTTTTGGTGCTGGTCGAGACGCTTTTGGCGGCGGTGCAAGGGCTGACATGGGAGGTGACCGAGGCCCGGATGAAGCGGTTGGAGGACCTCTACACCCGCACAAGGCTGTTTCGCCGCTATCGGTAAC
>JBMSKG010000182.1:0-6187 GCA_049419625.1 Paracoccaceae bacterium
CTGACAAGCGGTCTTCTACAGCGCGCGTTTCCTCGCGCCAATGGATTTCGTCTTCGACCCAGCCTTTGCGTTGCGCCACATAGGTCCAGGTGCGGATATAGGCCAGACGTTTCGAGATGGTGTCAATGTCGCCACCGGGTTTGTCGATGCGTTCCACCGCTTTTTTCAACCAATCCGACGGGACTTTGCCACCGCCAAGGCCACGACCGACCAAAAATTCAAAAATCCGGGTCAAGAGGCTGAAATGTTCGCCCCCTCCGGTGTTGCGAAAATCGGGGATGCGGCAGACGTCCCACAAGAGCTGCACCCGCTTGGGCGAGGTCAGCTTGTCCTTCACCTCGGGCATCTCAGAAAGCGCCTTCAGCGCCAAAACGTCATCGGCATCGCGCGCACGGGTCAGCCAAGGATCGCTGGTGTGCCGCTCAAGGCTGGCGATCAACCGCTCAGCGGTGCCAAACTCCAGATCATGGTTGCGCCAATGGAGCTTGCGCACCGGATCAAAGCGGTGGTTTTCAATCGCCTCGATGATCTCATCGTCAAAGGGGCGCGCCTCGCCGGTCACACCGAAGGTGCCGTTTTCGGTGTGCCGTCCAGCGCGACCTGCGATCTGGGCCAGTTCTTGGGGGTAAAGCTGGCGCATCCGGCGGCCGTCAAACTTGGCGGTGGCGGAAAAGGCGATGTGTTTGATGTCAAGGTTCAGGCCCATGCCAATGGCATCGGTGGCCACCAGATAATCCACATCGCCGTTTTGATACAAAGCCACCTGCGCGTTGCGGGTACGGGGCGAGAGCGCCCCCATCACCACGGCGCATCCGCCCTTGGTGCGCCGAATCAATTCGGCGATGGCATAGACGTTGTCGACCGAGAAGCCGACGATGGCGCTGCGCTCGGGCATGCGGCTGATTTTCTTTGACCCGGTGTAGGTCAGTTCTGAAAACCGCTCGCGCTTTAGAAAGGTCACCCCCGGCACAAGCCCCGCAATCGCGCCGCGCATGGTTTCTGCGCCCAAGAACAGCGTCTCGTGCAAGCCGCGGGCGCGCAAAAGCCGGTCGGTGAAAACATGGCCACGGTCGGGGTCGGCGCAAAGCTGGATCTCGTCCACCGCGACAAAATCGGCGCCAATGTCCAAGGGCATCGCTTCAACCGTGCAGACCCAATACTGGCAGCGGTCTGGCACGATGCGCTCTTCGCCGGTGACCAACCCCACAACCGAGGGGCCGCGCTGCGCGACGATGCGGTCATAGACCTCGCGCGCCAAAAGCCGCAGCGGCAGGCCGATGACCCCGGTGCGATGAGCCAACATCCGTTCAATCGCGTAATGGGTCTTGCCTGTGTTGGTCGGCCCAAGGACCGCCGTGACCCGGGCGCGGGCGTCCATGTGTCGGGCGTCCATGTCTGGGGCTTCCTTAAAGTGAGCTGCCTTGCAGATCGGCAGTCAGCCGGTCGATGGCCTCGGATACCCCTGCGGCGTTGGGATGTATAGCCTTAACGGCCTGATGCACCTCAAGCGCCTGCTCTGGGCGGCCCAGCTCTTCCAGGATCATCGCAAAACCCGACATAGCGCCGAAATGGCGAGGGTTCAGCTGCAACGTATGGGCGATATCGGCCATCGAGGGGCCGAACTGCCCCATCTGATACAGCGCCGTCGCGCGGGCGTTCCAGCCTTCGGCGAAGTCAGGGGCATGATCGATAAGGGCGGTAAAATGCTCGACCGCAAGATCAAGCTGTCCTGCGCTCATGGCGCGGCGGCCGCGATCCAACAAAAGATCCATCGCGGCCGATCCCGACTTGGACCATTCGATCCAGATCTCTTGTTCAATCCGCTCTGCCGCTTTCGGATCGGCGGTCTTTAGCTTGTCAAACAGATCATCCAGCTTGGCGGTCTGGCCAAAGGCCATACCGGCGCACAAGATCATCGGCACAAGTGCCGCAACGATCATATTGTGAAGGCGAAGCCAAACTCTCATAACCACAAGGTAACCCAACGGCGGCGAATATCCAGCCCCGTGATCGTAGAATGGAGAGACAGATGAGCGACGTGATCCACGCGGCCGTGGCAGCCCTTGCCACCAAGATGAGCGGCGGCTTCAGCGCAGGCGTGGCCAAGTTCGTCATTCCCGGCGAGGGCGCGATCATGGTCGACCAAGACGGCGTGCGCGCAGGCGATGAGGAGGCCGATGTGACGCTGACCGCCGAGGCCGATGTGTTCCGCGCCATTTTGGAAGGCGAGATGAACCCCACAAGCGCCTTCATGACAGGCAAGCTGACGGTGGACGGCTCGATGGGCCTTGCGATGCAATTGGGCGCGGCCCTCGCGTGAGCGGGGCACCCTTCCACGCGGTCATGGCCGATGGGCCCGAAGGGGGCTATGCCCGCTGGCTGCAGGCCGCCGATGGCGTGCAGATCCGTGTGGGTGTCTGGCCTAAAGATGGCGCCAAGGGCACGGTGTTTCTCTTGCCGGGGCGCACGGAATACATTGAAAAATATGGCCGCGCCGCCAAGGACTTGGCAGAGCGTGGCTATGCGACGCTGACGATCGATTTTCGCGGCCAGGGGATTGCCGACCGCGCATTAGACGATCCGATGGTCGGCCATGTGGGGGATTTCGCGGAATACCAGCAGGACATGGCGGCCGTCATCGGCTTTGTGCGCGCCGAGGGCCTGCCTCAACCTTGGTTCATGATGGCACATTCGATGGGCGGCTGCATCGGGTTGCGCTGCCTGATGGGCAACCATCCGTTCAAGGCGGCGGCCTTTTCGGCCCCGATGTGGGGCATCCTGATTTCGGCATGGATGCGCCCGGTGGCCGTGGCAATGGCGCGCGCTTCGCGCTGGTTCAGTTTTGACCACCGCACCGTGCCGGGCAGCCGTGAGGCGACCTATGTTCTGGCCGTGCCTTTTGTCGGCAATACGCTGACCACCGACCCCGAGATGTGGGACTACATGCGCCAACAAGCGATGGCCTGCCCAGAGCTTATGCTCGCGGGCCCATCCTTGGGCTGGTTGCAGGCTGCCTTGGCGGAATGTAACGCTTTGGCGGCCCTGCCCTCGCCCAATATCGCCGTGCTCACCGCCCTTGGCCTGCAAGAGCGGATTGTTGACGTCGGCCCAATCCACGCCCGAATGGCGCGTTGGCGGAAGGGAACCTTGTCGCTCTATCCCGGTGCGGAACACGAGGTGATGATGGAGCGCCCGGCCACGCGCGAGCGCTTCTTTGACGAGGCTTGCGCGCTTTTTGATCTGCACCTTTAGGGTGCCCAGGAATTTGAAAAATTCCGGTCCGGATTATTGGTAATAATCCGGTCCTCAGGTCCCCAGAGTGATCTGCGTAAACCCATCGCGCAGTGCGCGCGACCATGCGTCAGACATGGCGCGAAATGCAGGATCACCTGCCTCGATGCGGCGTTGACGGCTGACGGCGCATTCATCGCGCCGGATGACGGCCAGATCCAAAGGCATCCCCACCGATAGGTTTGACCGCAGCGTCGAATCCATCGACAAAAGCACCGCCTTTTCCGCATCGGCCAAGGGCGTGTCAGGTTTCACCACGCGGTCCAGAATCGGCTTGCCGTATTTGTGCTCGCCAATTTGCAGAAATGGCGTGTCCTCGGTCGCTTCGATAAAATTGCCCTCTGGGTAGATCAGAAACAGCCGCATCGCGCCGCCCTTACGCTGCCCTGCCACGATCATCGACGCGCTGGCCGCCTGCTTCATCGTGGCCAGCTTTTCATCAATCTCAAGCCGCACCGCACACAGCATGCGCCCGATGATCGAGGCCACCTTCAACATGGTCGGGGCCAGCATGATCGAGGTTTCTTCGGTCGCGTCGGGATCGTCAATCGCTTCGCGCAGGCGGGCAAGCGTGGTCTGGGTAATCGACAGGGAACCGGCGGTCATCACGGTGATCACCCGCTCTCCGGGGTGTTCAAAGTGGAACATCTTGCGATAGGTCGAGATATTGTCCAACCCCGCATTGGTGCGGGTGTCGGACAGGCAGACCATGCCCTCGTTCAAAAGAAGTCCCACGCAGTAGGTCATTGTCGTCTCCGGCCTTTACGGGGCGTAACCTATTGGGCCTGCGACTGGATCGCAACCGTCACCGACAGGCTTTCCGCCCCAAGCCCGCGTGCAATGCCCTTGATGGGTGCTGCCTCGGCCGCATCAAGGCCAGACCCCAGACGGATATAGCGATCATCCGGGCAGCAGCGGTTGGCCGGGTCAAACCCGATCCAGCCATAGCCCGGAACATGAAGTTCCGCCCAAGCATGCGATGCCTCATGCGGGGTGCCGTCCTCTGAGGAAAAGAGGTATCCCGCCACATAGCGCGCCGGAAATCCGGCATGACGCGCACAAGCAATCAGGGCTTGGGCGTGGTCTTGGCAGACCCCCTCGCCTTGGGCCAAGGCCTCGGCGGCCGTCGTGTGGGAATGGGTGGTGCCGGGGCGATAGGCAATCGCCCCCGCCACCGCAAAGGCCAGCGCATGAGCGTGCGACAGGGGATCATCCTGCGCCGCGCTGTCCGCCAGCGCGCGTAGGGCGTCATCGGCTTCGGTCGCCGAGGTGGATCGCAGATAGGCCAAGGGCGGCACCAGTTCGCGGTGGCCACGCAGGACACCTGCCAGATCGGTGGTCTCCACCTGCCCCTGCACCCGCACCTCGACCGTGCTGACCGGGCCTTTCACAGTCCAGCCTTGCACCCAATCGCCCGCACCATCGCGAAAACCGCCCCCCATCTCGCCGCCTGAAACGGTGACGGTCCAATTGACCACCTTTTGCCCATCAAAACGCGCAGGGGTCAGGCGATGGCTTTGCATCACCGCGCGGACCGGCTGGTCGTAATGGTAAAGGGTGCTGTGATCGACGGTCAAAAGCATCACATATCCCCCGAGAGATAGCTGTCATGGATCACCGCACCCAAGGCCGAGCTTTCGGTGATGAAGCGGGTCAGAAACTCGTGCAGGCCCTCATCGAAGATGTGCTCTGGTGTCAGCCCCTCCAGCCCCGCCAAAAGCCGGGCCGAGGCCGCCTGCGCGGGCGTTTCGCGCCCATATGCCTTGGCCAAGCGGCCCAGATGGTTGTTCAACCCCGCCACGCAGGTAATGAGGCTGCGCGGGCTTTGCGGGTTCAAGATCAAGAAATGGGCGATCTTGGCCGAGGTCACCTCGCCGCCGTATGCCCAGTGAAACGCCCGATGCGCGCCCAGCGCGCGCAAAAGCATCAGCCACTGTTCGTTGTCCAAGCCCGTGCCGACATAGTCGGCGCGCGGCAAGAGGACATAGTATTTCACATCCATCAAACGCGCCGTGGCGTCGCCGCGTTCCAGATAATAGCCGATGTTGAGGAAATTGAACCCGTCGTTGCGCAGGATCGTGCCATCAATCGCGCCGCGCACCATGGCGGCCTGTTTCATCACCCAATCGGTCAGGCGGGACAACTCGGCCTTGTCGCGCTTGGCCTCAATCTGGCGCAACTCCTGAAAGGCGGTGTTCAGCGCGTCCCAGACCTGTTGAGTCAACGCTGTGCGCACGATGCGGCCATTTTCCCGCGCCGCCGTCAGACAGGCGGCCACTGAATTCGGATTGTCACGGTCGAAAAACAGCCAACTTTCAATGGCTTTCTGATCCGGAGGCCCATATTTCGCGGCATAGCCCGTGGCATTGCCAGAGGCGCGCAACAGGCTGTCCCAATCGCTGCGATAGCCCACAGCAGTCGGCAACAGCGCAATGCGTGCCCCGACCTCAAGCAGGCGCGCAGCGGTCTCGGCGCGCTCCATATAGCGGGCGATCCAGAAAAGGTTGTCGGCGGTCCGTGACAGCATACCCGTTTACTCCGCCAAAACCCAAGTGTCCTTGACCCCGCCGCCTTGGGACGAGTTCACCACAAGCGACCCCTCCTTCAGCGCCACCCGGGTCATGCCGCCGGGGACAAGCTCGATCTTCTCGCCCACAAGGCAATAGGGCCGCAGGTCCACATGGCGCGGCGCAATCCCTTCCGCGACAAAGGTTGGCGTCGTGGACAGCGCCAGCGTGGGCTGGGCGATGTAATTGCCCGGATCGGCGATGATGCGCTCGCGACCATCTACGGATGGCTGAAAAGCATCTCCAAGTACTTGAACGATCCGAAGACGCGCAACAGCATCAACGACTTCATCGACGCGATGCAGCAGACGTACGACTTCATCGTTCAT
>JBMSKG010000183.1:0-6174 GCA_049419625.1 Paracoccaceae bacterium
GTCGGCCATGAACACCGGCACGCCTGCGGCGGAAAATCCTTCGGCCAGAACTTGCAAGGTTACCGTCTTGCCCGTGCCGGTTGCCCCGGCAATCAAACCGTGGCGGTTGCCATATTTCAGCAAAAGGGTTTGCGGCGCGCCATAACCTTCTCCACCCCCACCCTCAAAAATCGCGTCTGACATACCCGCCCCCGTTGAAGATACAATTTCTCAAATACGCAGAATAGACCGGCACAGGCCGGACCCTTGCAGGTTCAAAATACATTCTTAACCAGGCTGTGCCAGTCTGATCTTGCCGGATGGCCATTTCGCGATCTGGTTTTGACTTCCTCCCTGTCAACTGGCCGCGCCCCTTTCCGGGCGCGGTTTTTTTAACCCCTTGCAGCACCACTTTCCGGCCAGCTGGTCCAGCTTTCAAAGGTCAGATTGTCAGGGGCACAATCCGCGCGAAATCCTGTTGACGCCAAGATAAAACAGCAATACCGTCAGCCCCATAAAGTCGGCCAGTCCGACAGGGAGAAAAATAGAAGAAAAAGGGTCGGCTGTCCGGCCCTTTTTCCGTTTGTTTCCCGATCTTTGCGCAAGATTTTGCCGAAGCGTCCTGTTTCGCACCTGACTTGGCGGCCCAAGCGTGCTATGCGCGCCGCGAGCCACTTGAAAGAAAGCCAGACCATGTCAACGCGTACCTTTTTTCACTGCCTGTCGCTGTCGGCCGTGCTGGCCCTTTCGACCCTGTCTGCCACTGCACAAGAAACCGCACCGGCCGAAGATCTGTCGATGGGCACTCAGGCCAGCGCGGCACCGGCCGTCTTGACCGCCGAGACCGCTCAGGTCGGCCAAGGCTATCTGGCGGCCAGTTTTGATCTGTGGGAACAGCGCTGCGAAAAGACCGAAAATGGCAAGGATCCCTGCCAGCTGTTTCAGTTGTTGAAAGACGCCGATGGCAATGCCGTGTCCGAGTTTTCGATCTTTGCCCTGCCTCCGGGCGGTAAGGCGGCGGCGGGTGCGACTGTGGTTGTGCCGCTTGAAACGCTGTTGACCGAATCCCTGACCATTCAAATCGATACCGCCGAGCCAAAGCTTTACCCCTTTACCTTCTGCACCCAAGTTGGCTGCGTTGCCCGCGTCGGGTTCACGGCCGAAGAGGTTGCGCAGTTCAAAAAGGGCGCCAAGGCGGTGGTGACCGTGGTTCCCGCGGCGGCCCCAGAGACGGCCGTCGCACTCGACATCTCGCTCAAGGGCTTTACGGCTGGCTTCGAGGCAGTTGCGGCCACTCTCGTCGAGTGATCCCGCGCCAAGGTTTCCGATGGCCCGCCAGGATTGGAGGGCCTTTTTGCTGCGCAGGGATTGCATAAAGCGGTTCAGAATGGGCGCAGACCTAGCCGCGCCCAAGGGCGAGCACGGCATTTAACCCGCCAAACGCAAAGCCATTTGTTAACATCCTGTCAAACCTGCCCTGTCGGGCAATGCCAGTCACCAGATCCACCGTGCAGTCTGGATCTGGTGACAGAAATCCGGCTGTCGGCGGGATCAGGCCGGCTTGCAGAGCAGACAGGCAACCTATCAGCTCGACCGCTCCCGCAGCTCCGATGAGATGACCATGCAACGATTTCGTTGCCGTTACAGGAATTTCGGCCACCCTTGCGCCAAAAACCTTGCGCAGCGCCTCGGCCTCACAGCGGTCATTTGCGGCTGTGCCCGTGCCATGGGCGTTGATGTGGTCGACCATCTGCGGGATCCACCCGGCGTCATGGATGGCAAGCTGCATGGCGCGCGCGGCGCCGTCTGGGTTGGGCATCACGATGTCAGAGGCGTCCGAAGTCATACCAACACCGCAGATTTCGGCCAAAATCTGCGCTCCGCGCGCGAGGGCTGCTTCGCGCTCTTCTAGTACAAAAACCGCTGCACCTTCGCCCTGCACCATGCCACTGCGCCCTGCGGAAAAGGGACGGCAAGCTTCGGGCGACATGACGCGCAACCCTTCCCAGGCCTTTATGCCGCCAAAGGCCAGCATCGCCTCGGACCCACCCGCCAGTACCGCGTCCACTCCCCCGGCCCGCAACATCTGAGCCGCAAGGCCGATGGCATGGTTTGACGAGGCGCAGGCCGACGAAACCGAAAACGCAGGCCCCATCAGACCCATCTCCATAGAGATGTGGCTGGCGGCAGCCGAATGCATCACGCGCGGCACGGCAAAGGGATGACCCCGCGCCTTGCCACCCTCATCGCCCGCGCGATACGCATCATCGGAGGTGATAAGCCCGCCACCGGCCGTGCCCATAATGACGGCTGTGCGCAATGGATCTGGGTGGAGCCCTGCCTGCGTCATCGCCTCGCGCGCCGAGACCAAGGCGAATTGCGCGTGGCGATCGAGAAGTGACAACTGACCCTTGTCAAAGTGCGTTTCGGGTGCCCAATCCGTCACTTGCGCCCCGATCCTGATGGTCAGCCGGTCCAGATCGGGAATATCCAAAGGCCCAATCGCGCAGCGGCCGGCCTGCATTGCCGCAAGGGTCTGGCCCAGAGTGTGGCCCAAAGGGTTGACTGTGCCCGCCCCAGTGATGACCACCCGCCTCATTGGGCCGCGATGACCCCTTCGACCGCCTCAACCAAAGAGCCCAGGGTGGACATCGCAAACGTCCCTTGTTCTGGGTGATTGGCGTTAAAGGGCATGGAAATCTCAAAGGTCTCTTCAAGCGCAAAAATCAACTCGACCACGCCCAGACTGTCGAGCCCGAGGTCGGAAATGGTGTCCGTCAAGGCCACATCCTTCAGATCGCGCTGCGTGTGCAGGGCAACAATCTCACGCACGCGGTCGGCGACCGTGGCGTCAATCTTGAATGTGCCGTCCATGTTGCCCTCCATAGCGTTAGTCCTGCTCTGAAGTAGCCGAAGCGGATGACGGGGCGATGACAGCTTCAAGGGCCGCCACCCGAGCGCCAAGGCGCGGCAGGCGACGCAGCGCCTTTTGCATCTCGACATGGGTTTCCATCTTGACCGCCGGATAGCCCAAAAGCACCCGGCCCTGGGGCGCATTGGTGAAGATCTTGGTGCCGCCCCCGGCAATCACATCATCGCCGACAAAGATGTTGTCATTGACGCCCACTTGGCCCGCCAGAACCACCCGACTGCCAATGCGCGCCGACCCCGCGATGCCAACCTGACCGCACAAAAGCGTATCCTCGCCCACCTCAACGTTGTGGCCAATATGGACCTGATTGTCCAACTTGGTGCCACGCCCAATCGTGGTGTCACGGATCGTGCCGCGGTCAATCGTGCAATTGGCGCCGATCTCTACATCATCCCCGATGGCGACCGCGCCTAAAGAATGGATGCGCGACCAAGTCTGCCGCCGAATTTCGCTGCGTTGTGAAAGGGTTTCACGGATTTCCTCAACCCCGGATTTCTCGGGGGTGACAAAGGAAAACCCATCTGCCCCAATCACCGCGCCGGGTTGGCAGATAAAGCGGTGACCAATGCGAACCCGCGCGCCGATGCGCGCACCTTGGCAGACAAGGGCATCGTCACCAATCACCGCACCTTCTGCGATAGACACATGTGAGGCAATGCGCGCCCGCACGCCAATATGTACCCCGGCGCCGACAGTCACAAACGCGCCAATCGAAGCCCCTGCCCCGATCTGGGCCGTTGGATCAATCACAGTCATCGGATGAATCCCGGGCGCAATGTCTGGGCCAGGGTCCATCATCACCGAGAGCCCGGCCATCGCCAAACGCCCGCGCGGCGCGAAAATGGCGGCCTGCAACCCCAAACCCTGCCAATCGGCCCCCGGCCACAACACCGCGGCGCGTGCCTGACCCTTGGCAAGGCCATCGGCATAGCGAGGGTCCATCGCCAAGGCGAGATCCCCTGCCCCCGCCATCGCCGGTTCTGCCGCACGGCCAACCCGCAACGACAAATCGCCCACCGCCTCAGCGCCCAATGCGGCGGCAATCTCGGCAATCGTGTGGGCCATGTCGTCCTCCGGTCGGTTCTGACCGTAGATTTACCCCTGTTCGCCGGTCAAGACCACCCCGGCCTCGGCCAAAGCGTCGAAAAGGCGCTGGTCACGGCCATACACATCATTGCGATATCCAATCTGTCCGCGCGCCGTGGGCCAAGCCGTGAAATACACGAGATGCACCGGCACCTTGCTTTCCAGCGACACCGGGGTTTCCCGTTCGGTTTCCAACTGGGACTGAAAGAAGTTTTTCGGATCGTTAGACTGAGCCGAAAGCAAAACTTGGGCAAAATCAATTGGATCGCCAAGCCGAATGCAGCCGTGGCTATATGCACGCACATCATGTGCAAAGAGGTTCTTCGCCGGCGTGTCGTGCAGATAGATATTGTGTTTATTGGGGAACATGAACTTCACTTTCCCCAATGCATTGCCATCCGACGGAGGTTGGCGCAGGCCGAAGGGGAAGCTTGAGGCCGAGTATGCTGCGAAATTCACCGCACCGCGCGGCACGACCCGGCCCTTGTTGTCCACCACCTGCAAATGGCCGACCGCATTGCGATTGCGCTGCAAGAGCGGCAGATATTCCTTGATGATGATCGACCGTGGCACCCCCCAAGACGGGTTAATGACCATATATTCCATGACATCGGAAAACTCAGGGCTGCGCTGATCTTCCACATCCTTGCCGATCACAGCGCGTGTCTTGAACGTGGTGCGGCCGTCATCCACAATCCGCGCCATAAACTCGGGCAGATTCACCCAGATATGACGCGAACCGCGCGGCGCATCACCCAGCCAGCGCAACCGCTCCAGCGCAACAACAACCGACTTCAAACGTTCGCTGGCAGGCTTGGACAAAGCTTCTAGCGTTGTCGCGCCAGCGATCCCATCGGCGGTGATGCCGTGATCCAACTGGAACCGCTGAACCGCACGCAACAAGCTGCGGTCGTAAGAGGCCGCCGCACTGGGCGCGAGATAGCCGCGCACCACAAGAAGATCGCGCAGCGCAATGACCTCGGGCCCTTGATCGCCGGTCTGCAAACGCTGAACCTTTGGTGCCTTGGGCCAGCCGCCCGCAGCAATCACCGCCTCAAGCCGCAGCTTTTCCTTAAGAAGGCGCGCATATTCAGCTGAGGACGGCACGAGATCACGCATAAACGCAGAAGGCGTCTCGCTTGTCGCAATGCCCTGCAACATCGCTTTCGGATCGGGCCGAACAATGTCGCGCACGATACCTGGATCAACCTTCGAGGGGGTCAGAGCGCCCGAAGACATATCGCGCGCATAGGCGACAAAAGCGCGGCTCATCTCTGCCTCAACCTGCCCCCGATCACGCTCGGTCCGGGCGGCATGAAAGGCTGCCACAAGTGCTGCAGCATCATAGCGTGTCATCGGAAGGCCATGGTCGCGGGCGCGAGAAAAGGCTTGCAACGCCGCCTGACGCCGTTCGGCATCGTCCGGACCTGTCCACAAATCGGCATAGCCTGTCGCCTTGTAATAGGCCGCAACGCCCTCGCTGTCGGCAACCGCCGTGGCCAGTGAACGAGCAAAGGCAGAGCTACCGGCAACCTCGGCGCTGGCAGGTTGCCCCGCAAGACCCAGAATCAGCGCCAGACATCCCGAAAACGCCAGACGCGGCTTTCCAACTAACGACGATAAAAGATGTTCCAAATCAAACCCTTCACAGCATAAACGTCTGGGATATTCATCTAGGGCAATATTTTCTGCGAAATTGGTTGCAGTGTAAATCATCGATCCTTCGCTGCGCAGCTGATGCGTTCAAGGTCGGACGGGCTTTCCTGCTGCAATCGCATCAGTTGTTGCCATTCCAAGAACAATGAAATTCGATCGAGTTTCACAGCGGAGTTTTCCTCTGTGATCAGGGGCGTTCAGCAAAAATTTGCCGATTGCACCGATCCTGCCCGTGATCCGGCCATTCTTTGCTTTGGCCCACGCCCCAGTTATGCCATAACAATTTTGCACTTGGGGTGAGTGGCGAAACAAAACCGCTGGAGTTAGGCGGTCAAAGACCATCGACGGGACAGGCGCAGAGAATGGCGATTATTTCTTCTAACGGCTTCACGCGGCGCGGCTTGCTTGGTGCGTTTGCGGCAACAGCTCTCGTCGCAGCCCCAGCCTACACGGCCGCTGCAGGCTATCTCAAAGGCGCAGGTGATATCCGTCGTATCCGTATGTATTCGGGCCGAACTGGC
>JBMSKG010000184.1:0-6148 GCA_049419625.1 Paracoccaceae bacterium
CCCGCCCCCGGTCAAAGGCCGCACCCGACACGTCAAAGGGCGACTGAAGCGCCCCCCGCAGCGCCGCCAGCCCCGCCCCGGCGGCCCGCGCGCCAACCAGCGTCACCTCCACCTCGGGCATGGCCTGCACCCGAAGCGAGACCTCGGTCAACACCCCCAGCCGCCCCCGGCTCCCCGCCATCAGCTTGACCAGATCATAGCCGGTCACATTCTTCATGACCCGCCCGCCGTTCTTCACCACGACGCCAGACCCATCGACAAACCGCACGCCCAAAAGAGTGTCACGGCAGGCGCCCGACTGCACCCGGCGCGGCCCGCTGGCGTTGGCCGCCACCACCCCGCCAATCGTGCTGTTGCCCTCGCGCCCCAAGATCGCCCGCAGATCCGGCACCTCAAAAGACAAGCGCTGCCGCTCCCCCGCCAACAGCGCCTGCACCTCGGCCAAGCCCGTGCCCGCCCGCACCACCAGCGTCAGCGCGCCGGGCTCATAAAGCGTGACCCCCGCCAAACCCGACGTTTCCAGAACCTCCCCCGCGCCCATACCCAAGGCGCGCGTCGATCCGCCCCGCACCAAAAGCGCGCGCCCCGCGCCCCGGATCATCTCACTCAGCTCGGCCTCGTTGTCTGGGCGCATCGCTTTGGCTTTCATCTTGGCAAAAATACCCAACTTCCCATCAGCCCGCGCGGCGGCTGGCGGATGCGCCCAACGGAAACACCTTGGCCGGGTTCAACAGCCACTTGGGGTCAAACACATCTTTCACCCGCATCTGCGCCTCCAGATCCTCCGGCGTGAACTGCACCGACATCAGATCGCGCTTTTCAATGCCCACGCCATGCTCGCCGGTCAGACAGCCACCCACCTCAACGCACAGCTTCAAGATCTCGGCCCCCATCGCCTCGCAGCGTTCCAGATCGCCGGGCTTATTGGCATTGTAAAGAATCAAGGGATGCATGTTGCCGTCTCCGGCGTGAAACACATTCCCGACGTCCAGCCCAAACTCAGCGCTCATCTCGCCAATGCGGCGCAAGACGTAAGGCAGCGAACTCACCGGGATCGTGCCATCCAGACACATGTAATCATTGATCTGCCCCATCGCGCCAAAGGCCGATTTGCGGCCCAGCCAAATGCGCTTGGCCTGATCCTCATCCGCCGCCTCGCGGAACTCCACCGGGTTGTGCGACAGGGCAATCGCCTTGATGCGCGCCAGTTGTTCGTCAATCTCCGCCGGGCTGCCTTCCACCTCGATGATCAGCAGCGCCTCGCAATCGGGGTAGCCGGCCTTGGCAAAAGCCTCGGTCGCGCGGATGCAGGGGCGGTCCATGAATTCGATCGCCACGGGCAATATGCCCGCCTTGATGATGTCGGACACACAGGCGCCCGCCACCTCATTGCTGTCAAACCCCACCAACACCGGCCGCGCGCCCTCGGGCTTGGGCAGGATACGCAAAGTGGCCTCTGTCACCACGCCCAACTGCCCTTCCGATCCGCAGACCACCCCCAACAGATCAAGGCCCCCGGCCTCCATCCACGGCCCGCCAATCTCCACCACGGTGCCATCCATCTGCACCAGCGTGACGCCCAAAAGGTTGTTGGTGGTCACCCCGTATTTCAGGCAATGCGCGCCCCCGGAGTTCATCGCCACATTGCCCGCAATCGCGCAGGCAAGCTGGCTTGACGGGTCAGGCGCATAGAAAAACCCGTCACTTTCCACCGCCCCCGTCACCGACAGATTGGTGCGCCCCGCCTCGACCCGGATAAAGCGGTTGTCGTAGTCAGTCTCCAACACCCGGTTCATCCGGCCGATGCCCAACACCACGCAATCGGCGGTGGGCAAAGCCCCCCCGGCCAGAGAGGTACCCGACCCACGCGGCACCACCGGCACACCCATGGTGTTGCAGACCTTCAAGACCGCAGCCACCTCGGCCGTGGTGCGCGGCAGCGTCACGGCCAGCGGTGCGCAGGCATAGGCCGACAACGCATCGCATTCATAAGCGCGGGTTTCTTCCGGCGCGTCGATCACCGCATCGGCAGGCAGCACATCGCGCAGCGCCGCCACGATCGCAGCTTTGCGGCCCAGAATCGCAAGCTTGGGTGCTGGCATGTCCATAGACGCCTCCTGATGCTGCATTGGTAAGAAAATATAACCAATTACCCGCGATGCACAAGGCCAACCTTATCCAGGCTTTTACAGCCGCCAAAAACTCCCTAGGCTTGGGCTATGACAGATGCGCTTTCCCTTGGCCCCTTTGGTCTGCCCGATCTTGCCGCGCTGGCGCTGACCTTGTCGCTCTGGCTTGGCCTTGGCTGGCTGATCGAAAATCCCCCCGCGTGGCGGGTCTCGGTCTCCAAGCTGATGGAGCGCTATCGCCATGATTGGATGGCGGAATTCGTCACCCGCCAACCGCGCATCTTTGATGCCACCATGATCGACAGCCTGCGCCAAGGCACCGCCTTTTTCGCCTCGGCCTCGATGATCGCCATCGGCGGCGGCATTGCGCTGATCGGCAATCCGGCGATGCTTGGCGCGCTGACCCGCGATCTGTCGCTCACCAGCGACCCGGCCGGGCTGCAACTGCGCGTGGCCCTTGTGGTGGCCTTTCTGGCCAATGCGCTGTTGAAATTCATCTGGGCGCATCGGCTGTTTGGCTATTGCTCCATCCTGATGGCCGCCGTGCCGAATGACCCCAACCACCCCGAGGCCGCGCATCGCGCCACGCAAGCCGCCGATATCAACATCACCGGGGCAAAAAGCTTTAACCGCGGCCTGCGCTCGATCTATTTCGCGCTTGGCGCGCTCGGGTGGCTTTTGGGGCCTTGGGGATTGGTGGCCGGCGCCTTGGTCATCTCGGCCATCCTGATCCGGCGCGATTTCGGCTCTACCTCGCGCGAAGTCATGCTGCGGGAGCTGTCCTGACCCATCCTCCGTGAGCACTGCGTGCACGCGTCGGATCCGCGCCGCGAGGCGTGCTCGACGCGCAGGCCCGGCAGGTCACGCCCTGATCCGCCTGCGCCCCTCGGCAAGCCACGCCGCCACGGCCAAGCCCGCCGCCAGCATCAGCAACAGCCATCCCGGAACCAAGGGCGAGATGCGCAGGTCTTCGGTCACATAGGCCCCACGCGGCGTATAGCCCAGCCAACCGCGCCCCGCCGCCGGGCGGCCTTCGCGCACCGCGCGCAAGGCCGGGAACCCCGCTTCCAGCCGCGGTATCCCGCCCTGTACCGTATCAACCACCGGCTGCAGCAGGGCGGGCGAGGCCAGTGTTTCAACAAATTCACGCGGGGCGGCAGGGCCAACAGCGACCACCCGCGTCAGATCGTCCTGCTCCAGCCGGTAAAGGCCCACCATCGGCGCCTGCCAATCGATCTGGAACCGACCGGGCGCAAGCTGCGCCAGATTCAGTTCGGTCACCGTCCCATCCGGCGCGGTGATCGTCAGCAGGCCGGGCGGTTCTTCCTTGATCGTGCGGCGCGTCAGCGTCAGCACCTCGCCGTTGGCCGCCGCCATCAGCGCCTCTTCTTCCAGCTCGGGCTCTTTCAGCATCCAATGCGCCAGCCGCTTCATCAGTTCCAACTGCGGCCCACCGCCTTCAAACCCCCGCCCCCACAGCCAAGCCTGGTCTGAGGTAAGAACCGCGATCCGACCCTGATCCACCCGGTCCAGCACCAGCAAAGGCCGATCCCCCGGCCCCGACATCGCCACTTGGCCCCGCAACAGCTCCACCTCCGCCAACCGGAACCAACGGCCCCAACCCCCCTCGGGCGCCAGCGCCTCCAGCCCCTCGGTCACAGGATGGCGGCGACCAAGCTCGGTCAGCGCCGGGCGGAAGGGTTCTTCGATCACCTGAGCCGTGGGTGCCACCGGCAAGATTTCCGCCAAGGGCGATCGCCACAGGCTGTCCACCGCGCCAAACTCGGGGCCAGCGGCCACCAGAACCGTGCCGCCCCCGCGCACGTAAGACACCACATTGTCGATGTATTCCATCGGCAGGATGCCCCGCATCCGATAGCGGTCAAAGATGATAAGGTCAAATTCATCAATCTTTTCAACGAACAATTCCCGCGTCGGAAAGGCGATCAACGCCAGTTCATCCACCGGCACGCCATCTTGCTTTTCCGGCGGGCGCAGAATGGTGAAATGCACCAGATCCACCGCCGCATCCGACTTCAACAGGTTGCGCCAAACCCGCTCGCCCGCATGCGGCTCACCCGAAACCAAAAGCACCCGCAACCGGTCGCGCACGCCGTTGATCTGCACCACGGCGGCATTGTTGCGGTCGGTCAACTCGCCCTCGACCGGGGCAAGCGAGAAATGCAGCACGTTCTGCCCGCCATGCGGCAGCGTCACCGGCAGTTCCAGATCGGTGTTGACCGGCACCGAGAAGGTCACCGGATCTTCGGCATCCACCGCAATCGTGATCTCGGCCTCCGAACCCAGCGCCGGCACCGCGCCTTGATCCTCGATCCGCAGCTTCAGCGTGAACTCCTCGCCGATGATGGCAAAGGCCGGGGCATCGGTGATGACCAGACGGCGGTCCCAATCGGCGGCGCGCCCGGTCAACAGCACATGCAGCGGCGCAGGCAGGCTGGGGGCAAGACCCGTGTCATGCACCTGCCCATCGGTGATGATCACCGCCCCCGCAATCCGCGCGCGCGGCTCGGCGGCAATCGCCTCGGCCAGCGCGGTCATGGCCAAACTGCCCGCATCCTTCGCCCCATCCGTAAAGCGGATCACGCGCAGTTCGGTGTTTTCCAGCGCCGCGACCGCCGCCGACAGGCTCGCCAACGCCGCTTCGGTCTGGGCGGGGCGGTCCGCCAGACGCTGGCTCGCGCTGTCGTCCACCACCGCCAAGATGATATCCGACAGGGGCTTGCGGTTTTCTTCCTGCAAAGACGGGTTCACCATCGCCAGCCCCAAGGCCAGCATCGCCAAGCCCCGCAAAGGCCAGCCGCGCAAACCCCGCCAGATCGCAAAGGCCAACATGACCACGGCCACCGCCGCCAGCGCCCAGATCAAGGGCAGCGGCACCAAAGGGTCAAAGATCACCGTCCGGCTCATTCGCCCAACCTCTCCAAGAGCGCCGGCACATGAACCTGATCCGATTTGTAATTGCCGGTCAGCACATGCATCACCACGTTGATGCCAAAGCGATACGCCAACTCACGTTGGTCCTGCCCCGCCAGACCCCGCCCCACCGGATAGATCGCCGCCCCCGTACCATCCACCGCCCAAGCCGCTGCCCAGTCATTGCCGCCAATGATCACGGGCGTCACCCCGTCGTTCAGGTTGCGAAACGGCATGCCCTCGGCGGTTTCCGCATCAGGCGGCGGGGCTTCAACCCAAAGATCGGGGCTGGTGTAACGGCCGGGAAATTCCTGCAACAGATAGAAGGTGCGGGTCAGCACATGGTCCTTGGGCAGAATATCCAAGGGCGGCACATCAAGACCTGAGGCGATAAGCTGCAGCATCTCCGCCTCGGGCGTCAGCCCGCCCAGTCCCGCAATATCCGCATCGCGGGTGTCAAACAGGATCATCCCGCCCGTGCGCAAAAAGGCGTTCAGCTTGCCATAGGCGCGGGTGGACGGAATTGGCTGATCGGGCGTGATCGGCCAATAGAGGAAAGGGAAAAAGCCCAATTCATCGGTTTCAAGATTGACGCCCATCGGCGGCTCCGGCTCGACCGAGGTGCGCAGCCAAAGCTGATCGCCAAGGCCGCGCAGACCTGCGGCGGCGGTTTCGTCCACCGTAGCATTGCCCGTCAGCACATAGGCCAGCACGACGCCCCGCGTCGCCTCGATCCCGCGCGCATCGGCGGCGGGGTCTGAGGTGGATTGCGCCTGTGCCTGCGGCGCGGGCAGCGCAAGCGCCAAAAGCATCACAGCCGCCGCCCGCGACCAGCGCGGCATCCGCCCTGACACAAAGGCCGAGGCCAGAATATCCACCACCAAAAGCGCCAAGGCCGCCGCCAAAAGCCAACCGCCCAGCGCCTGCGCCCGGGCAGCGCCCAGTCCTTCAATCGCGGTGCCAGCGGGCCATACGGCAGGGGTCAGCGTCGCGGTGGGTGGCAGCGTGTTCAGCGCCACCAGCCGGTCCTCATGCCGGTAAAGCCCCGGCGGCGCATCCGCACGCGGCCCCTCCGCCAGCGCCGT
>JBMSKG010000185.1:0-6140 GCA_049419625.1 Paracoccaceae bacterium
AGCCGAGCACTTCGAAAACCTCACCCTGTCGGGCACCTCAGGTCTCACCGCAACCGGCAACGGTTCGGCCAATATCCTGATCGGCAACGGTGGCGCCAACCGGCTGACCGGCTTGGCAGGCCATGACACCCTGACGGGTGGCGCTGGTGCCGATACATTGGATGGGGGCACCGGCAATGATGTAATGACGGGCGGGACCGGCAATGACATCTTCATCGTCGACTCTCTGGGCGACGTGGTGATCGAGGCGACCAATGAGGGTAGCGACACGATCTATACCCAGTTTACCACCACGCTGGCGACCAATCTGGAAAACCTTGTGCTGACCGGCAGCGCCGATCTGAACGCAACGGGCAACGCAGTGGCCAACAAGCTGTTCGGCAACGCAGGCGACAACCTGCTTGCCGGGCTTGCCGGCAACGACACGATTTCGGCCAGCGGCGGCGACGACACGTTGGACGGTGGTCTGGGCAACGACAGCATGTCGGGCGGCACGGGCAACGATGTCTATTTCGTCGACAGCAGCCTTGACGTGATCGTCGAAGGCACCTCGGCTGGAACCGATCTGGTCTACACGACCGCAAGCTATACCATGGCAAGCGGTCTTGAGACCCTGATCATGCAGGGCACAGCCAACCTGATTGCAACCGGCAATACCTCGGCCAACACCATCTTTGGCAATGCTGGCAACAACGGGCTGAACGGCGGATCAGGCAACGATACGCTGCACGGTGGGGCAGGCAATGACACGCTGAATGGCAGCACCGGCAATGACAGCATGGTCGGTGGATCGGGTAATGACACCTATTACGTGAACGCTTCGGGCGACCGTATTGTCGAAGGTGCAGGCGCTGGGGTCGACCTGGTTCTGGCAGCGACCAACTGGACGCTGGGGGCTGATCTGGAGAACCTTACGATGATCAGCACCGGGTCTTATCGCGGCGTCGGCAACAGCCTAGACAACGTGATGATCGGCAACAGCGGCAAGAACATCCTGCTGGGCGAAGCGGGCGATGACACCCTCAACGGCGGCGCAGGCAATGACGTTCTGACCGGCGGTGCCGGCGCGGATCACTTTGTGTTCTCCAGTGCAACGCCGGGCACGGACACCATCACCGACTTTAACGCCGTCAATGGTGGCGGAGCCGAGGGTGACCGTTTGGTCTTTGATGGCCTCTTGGTCGGCACTTTTGCCTATCGCGGTGAAGGCGCGTTCACCGGCGGGTCGAACAACTCGGAGGCGCGGTTTGACAGTGTAACGGATCGGCTCTTGATCGACACCGATGGCGATGGCACGGCGAACTTCCAGGTGGTGCTGACCGGCATGACTCAAGCCACGCAAGTCAGCGCATCTGACTTCTTGTGGACCTGATCTGATCTGATCTGACCAGACCTGACAAACAAGCGCGCCGCCTGAACGGGCGGCGCGTTTTCTTTGAACGATCAGGCGGTCAGAACCGCCAGCGTCCGACCCGGCACAACGCCTGCGCATGGCCCGCGCTAAGGCTGGCATCGCGGTCCCCCAGCAGCAACAAGCCCGTGCGATCGGTTGCACCTTCGGGTGAAAGCGAGAACGTCACCGTCTCACCCGCGCGGCGCGGTGGTGGTGTCACACGGTACAGCGGCGTTGTGGCGGGCTGGCCCAGCGCGCGGATCACGAAATCGCCCGCCGCGCACCAGCTTTCCGAAGACGACAGTCCCGGACGCGAGATCACCACGATCTGGTCCGCAGTGCCCGAGACTTCGGCACCATTGCGGGCCTGAAAGGCCATCGCCGGGCTGGCCAGAAGCAAGAGCAGAAACACAATGCGGAACATGGGAACCTCTGTCGGGACCTAATCTGTTGTGAGGCTTGGCGCGGCCGGTGGCAAGCCCGACGCTGCGAAGCGGCAAGGACTGGCCGACGACACCGGTTTGATGGGCCTCAAGGCCGGGGCTTGTCATGCATCACGCAAGAGCAAGCACGCGATGAAAGATCGGCGGCTTGGTCTTACGGCAGAGGCGTCGGGGTGATCCCCGACCTACTGATCCAAGAAACTGCGCAGTTTGCGGCTGCGCGAAGGGTGCTTCAGCTTGCGCAGCGCCTTCGCCTCGATCTGGCGGATGCGTTCGCGGGTCACGCTGAACTGCTGGCCCACCTCTTCCAGCGTATGATCGGTGTTCATGCCGATACCAAAGCGCATGCGCAGCACACGTTCCTCGCGCGGGGTCAGCGAGGCCAGAACCCGCGTCGTGGTTTCCTTCAGGTTTTCCTGAATGGCAGAATCCAGCGGCAGGATCGCGTTCTTGTCCTCGATGAAATCGCCCAACTGGCTGTCTTCTTCGTCGCCAATCGGGGTTTCCAACGAAATCGGTTCCTTGGCGATTTTCATCACCTTGCGAACCTTTTCCAAAGGCATCTGCAGCTTTTCGGCCAATTCTTCCGGCGTTGGTTCGCGGCCGATCTCGTGCAGCATCTGGCGGCCGGTGCGCACCAGCTTGTTGATCGTCTCGATCATATGCACCGGAATACGGATGGTGCGGGCCTGATCCGCAATCGAGCGGGTGATGGCCTGACGGATCCACCACGTCGCATAGGTCGAGAATTTATAGCCACGGCGGTATTCGAACTTATCAACCGCTTTCATCAGGCCGATATTGCCTTCCTGAATAAGATCAAGGAATTGCAGGCCCCGGTTGGTGTATTTCTTGGCAATCGAGATCACCAAGCGAAGGTTGGCTTCCACCATTTCCTTCTTGGCCTGACGGGCTTCTTTCTCGCCCTTTTGCACCTGATTGACGATGCGGCGGAATTCGGAAATGTCGACGCCGACATATTGGCCGACCTGCGCCATTTCGGTGCGCAGCTCTTCCACCTTGTCGCGGGACTTTTCGATCAGCGCCTGCCAGCCCCGGCCCGCCTTGGCGGCCATGCGGTCCAGCCAGGTTGGGTCCAATTCATAACCTTGATATTCGTCGATGAATTCGCGGCGGTTAATGCGGGCGGCGTCGGCCAGTTTCACCATGCCCGAGTTGATCGCCATGATGCGTTTGTTGATGCCATAAAGCTGGTCGATCAGCGCTTCGATCCGGTTGTTGTGCAGATGAAGCGCGTTCACCAGCGCGACGATTTCCGAGCGCAGCTTTTGATAGGCGGCCTCTTCGGCGGCGGTAAAGCGCACGGTATCCGACAGGGTGGCGGACATGCGGGCGTCTTGCATCTCGGCCAGCTTGTCATAGTCGCGCGCAATCAGGTCCAGCGTTTCCAGAACCTTGGGCTTCAGCGCGGCTTCCATCGCAGCCAGCGACATCGACACGCCGTCTTCGTCGTCGTCCTCCTCAGCCTCGGCAAAGATCGGGTTGCCGTCAGCGTCCAGTTCCGGCTCGGCAGACCCAGAGGCGCGGCGCGGGGCAGCACTGGCGTCAACATCCACGCCCTCAAGACCGGCGCCGACGATGTCTTCTTCACCGTCCAGCGAACGGCCAAAGGTTGCCTCAAGGTCGATCACATCGCGCAGCAGGATGTCTTCAGACAACAATTCGTCGCGCCAGATGATGATGGCCTGAAAGGTCAGCGGGCTTTCACACAGGCCCGCGATCATGGTGTTGCGCCCGGCCTCGATGCGCTTGGCGATGGCGATCTCGCCCTCACGCGACAAAAGCTCAACGCTGCCCATCTCACGCAGATACATGCGGACGGGGTCATCGGTGCGGTCCAGCGTTTCGCTGGTGGCCCCCACAACGGCGACTTCACGAGAGGTGGAAGCCGTTTCGACAAGCTCGCCCACCGGCGCCTCGCCCTCCTCAACCTCTTCGTCGTCGATGATGTTGATGCCCATTTCCGACAGCATCGCCATCACGTCTTCGATCTGCTCAGACGAGACCTGATCGGGCGGCATCACCGAATTGAGCTGGTCATAGGTGATATAGCCGCGCTCTTTGGCGTCAGCGATCATCCGTTTGACGGCAGCTTGGCTCAGATCAAGGGAAACTTCGGCCTCTTCGCCTTCGGGTTTGCCGTCGTCGGTGTCTTTCGAGGCCATATCGTCTCCGTTCGTCAGTAGGGGCGAATCACTTGAGCATTTGCGAATCAATAACGCGAATCAGCGGAAAGCACAGGGGGGGTGCGGGCGTTGGGTTAGCGTTTCTTTTCCCAGACCCGATCATCGATCAAGGCCTGAAGGTGACTGGACAGGGCGGCGCGGTCTTCGCCCATGTCATTGGCATCATCGCGCGCCGGGTGATCGGCGCGGTGTCGGGCCTCGGCGGCCTTGGAAAGTCGCCAAGTCAGGCCCTCATCGGCAAGGCCGGTGAGGTCAAGAACCGCATCCTCGATCTCACGCCGGGCTGCGCGGTGGGCATCAAGTTTGGCCATTTCCTCGGCCAGACAAAGGGTTGCAAGGTCAACGTCCGCGCGGTTGCGAACGGGCGGGGCGATCTGCACATGGGGACGGCGCATCAGCGCGTCAAGGGCCGCGCCCGCCTCAACGCGCAGGATATCGTGCAAGCTGCCGGCGTTTTCATCGGCATGGGCCAGCAATAGGGCGCGCAGGCGGTTGTGATCCTCGCCCGTCAGGTCCAGCCGTTCCAATGCGCTTTCAAAGCGATGGATCAGGGCGGGATGCAGGATCAGACTGGCAAGAATCACCGCCTCTCGCAGCACTTCTTCAACGGCAAGGCCTTGGGCCAACAGCGATTGACGCGCCGAAGCAGAGGCGGGCAAGGGCGTGCCCTTGGGCACAAAGCGCGCGCCACGAAAGGCAGGAACCCGGGCACCGCCTTGGCCGAACAACTCCATCCGCAACCGCTTGATATCCTCGCCGTAATGGGCGCGGATCGAAGGGTCTGCGATGCGTTTCAGGGCGGCGCGCAAGGATTTGTCGAGCGTGGCCTTGCGTTCAGGGCTGTCGAACACCCGGCCCTCGGTCTCGCGCTGCCACAAAAGCCGCACCATGGGTTGGGCACCCTCAATCACCGCCTGCATGGCCTGCGGGCCTTGGGATTTGATAAGATCATCAGGGTCTTGGCCGCCCGGCAGAACCGCAAAGCGCAGGCCCTTGCCCGCCTCCAGCAACGGCAGCGCAAGGTCCACCACCCGCAGCGCGGCGCGGATGCCGGCGGCATCGCCATCCAGCGCGATGATCGGCTCGTCATGGATGCGCCACATCAGCCGCAATTGGTCTTCGGTGACAGCGGTGCCAAGGGGCGCGACGGCAGCGCTGAAACCCGCCTCGGCCAGCGCGATCACATCCATATAGCCTTCGGCGACGATCAGCGGCTTGCCATTGCCCGCCGCCTCACGCGCGGGGGCGTGGTTGTACAGGTTGCGGCCCTTGTCAAAGATCTCGGTTTCCGGGCCATTCAGGTATTTGGCGTTGTCCTTGGGGTCCATCGCCCGCCCGCCCAGCGAAATCGCCCGTCCCCGCGCATCGCGGATCGGAAAGATGATGCGATTGCGAAAGCGGTCATAGGGCTCGCCCCCCTTGTCGGACTTGGCACAAAGCCCGGAAGCGACGAGAAGATCGTCGGAGATGCCCTTTTGCTTCATCGCGAGTTGCAGCCCATGCCAACCATCGGGGGCGAACCCGATGTCCCAGCGATCTTGGGCGGCCTCAGACAGGCCACGCTTGGCAAGATAGGCCCGTGCTTCGGCGGCGGCAGAGGTTTTCAGCTGCAGGCGGAACCATTTGACCGCCTCATCCATCACCCCAATCAACTGGGTGCGCCGGTCGGCCACTTGGGCCGCGCGGGCGTCGCGTTCGGGCATCGGCATGCCGGCCTCGCGCGCCAAGACCTCTACCGCCTCCATAAAGCCGAGGTTTTCGGTTTCCTTGATGAAGGTCAGCGCATCGCCCTTGGCGTGGCACCCAAAGCAATAGTAATAGCCCTTGCGGTCATCCACATGAAAAGACGCAGATTTTTCCTGATGGAAGGGGCAAGGCGCCCACATGTCACCCTTGCCCTGATTGGATTTGCGCACGTCCCACGTAACCTTTCGCCCGACGACGGACGACAGGGAGACGCGGGTGCGCAGTTCGTCAAGGAAACCGGGCGGCAGGGACATTGGGGCTTTCGTAGCAGGTCGGGCGTGGTCCATTCGGCTGGCGGCGCGGGGGGGGGGGGGGGGGGGGGGGGGGGGGGGGGGGGGGGGGGGGGGGGGG
>JBMSKG010000186.1:0-6132 GCA_049419625.1 Paracoccaceae bacterium
GTGGGCTATGCCCTGTTGACCTGCCTTTGCCTGCTGGCCCTGCTGGAGCACTGGTTCATGGTGCTGCCGCTGCCAGATGAAAAACTGTGGCGTTGGATGATGCCCGCAGCCAAACCTCAAAAAGACCAGATCGAGGACGCCAATGGACTTTGACAGCATGTTCCGCGCCCAGCTTGAGACCCTCAAGTCCGAAGGCAACTACCGCACCTTCGCCGAGTTGGAGCGCAAACGCGGTGCGTTTCCGCGTGCGGCCAGCCACAAGGATGGCGAGGTGAATGAAATCACCGTCTGGTGTTCGAATGACTATCTGGGCATGGGCCAGCACCCCGATGTGGTCAAAGCCATGGTCGACTGTGTGCAGGCTTGCGGCACAGGTGCGGGCGGCACGCGCAATATCTCGGGCAACAACCACCACCATCTGCTGCTGGAGGCCGAGCTGGCCGATCTGCATGGCAAAGAAGCAGCACTTTTGTTCACCAGCGGCTATGTCTCGAACTGGGCGGCGCTCTCGACCCTTGGCAGCAAGATCCCGAACGCGGTGATCCTGTCAGATGCGGGCAACCATGCCTCGATGATCGAGGGCGTGCGTCACAGCCGTGCCGACAAGGTGATCTGGAAGCACAACGACTGGCGCGATCTGGACCGCAAGCTGGCCGCCGTGGGCGACCGGCCCAAGATCGTGGCCTTTGAGTCGGTCTACTCGATGGACGGTGACATCGCCCCGATCAAGGAGATCGTGCAAGTCGCCAAGGCCCACGGCGCGCTGACCTATATCGACGAGGTACATGCCGTGGGCATGTATGGCCCGCGCGGTGGCGGGGTGACAGAACGCGAAGGGCTGGCGGACCAGATCGACCTGATCGAAGGCACGCTGGGCAAGGCTTATGGCGTGGTGGGCGGCTATATCACCGGATCCGCCCCCTTGTGCGATTTCGTCCGCAGCTTTGCGAGCGGGTTCATCTTCACCACCGCCCTGCCCCCGGCGATTGCCGCCGCCGCCACCGCCTCGATCCGCCATCTGAAGGCCAGCGGATCAGAGCGCGCGCGCCAACAGGCGCAAGTGGCCAAGTTGCGGGCGAAACTTGACCGCGCCGGCATTCCCCACATGGCCAATGACAGCCACATCATCCCGGTGATGATCGGGGATCCGGTGAAATGCCGGATGATCAGCGATATCTTGATGAAAGACTGGGGCATCTATGTGCAGCCCATCAACTATCCAACGGTCGCCAAGGGAACCGAGCGGCTGCGCATTACGCCCTCGCCTTTCCATTCGGATGCCGATATCGATCATCTGGTGACCGCATTGGCCACGCTTTGGCAACGCTGCGCGATTTCGCACGCGGTCGCCTGAATTTTTTGACGACGCCAAAGACCTGAAGGTGATCCAACACAGGGCCACCTTCGTATACAGAAATCAGGCGTAACAGGGAGACCGCCCATGAAGTCGAAGTTTGCTATCCTCGCCGTTCTTGCAACTGCTGCCGGACCCGCATTCGCGGCTGGCGATGCTGCAAAGGGCGAAACCAGCTTCAAGCAATGCCAGACCTGCCACTCTGTGGTGAACGAGGCAGGAGAAGTGCTTGCTGGCAAAGGGTCCAAGACTGGCCCGAACTTGTATGGTGTGGTTGGCCGTGTGGTTGGCAGCTATCCTGACTTCAAATACGGCGAGTCCATTGTCGCCGCCGGGGCCACCGGTCTGGTCTGGGACGAAGCCGGTTTTGTTGATTATGTGCAGGATCCGTCCAACCACTGGAAAAAAGTCCTGAACGACAAGAGCGCCAAGTCCAAGATGTCGTTCAAGGTCAAGAATGCTGACACTGCGGCTGATCTGTATGCCTATCTCGCGCAGTTCGGCGCGGTACCTGCTGCAAGCGAATAAGCCTCGACCATTGCTCCCTATTTCATGGGGAGCCAATGAAAGAAGCCCCCGCCTTCGCGGGGGCTTTTTGCTGTGGTCTGGGCCTTAGGCGCGCAGCGCCTGCTGGGTGTTCGCCAATACCGCCGTCGCCGCGCGCACGATATGCGCGGCATCAAGCCCGGCATCGGCATACATCGCCGCAGGGCTTGCCTGTTCAATGAAGCGATCTGGCAATGTCAGCGTGCGCAGGCGCACCCCATGATCAAGGCCGCCGGAATTGGCAAGATACTGCAGCACCTGCGCGCCAAACCCGCCCGAGGCCCCCTGCTCTACCGTGATCACCGCCGCGTGGTGACGCACCAGCTGGGTGACCAGATCCGTGTCCAAAGGTTTGGCAAAACGGGCATCCGCAATGGTCACCGAAATACCCTGCTGCGCCAGAAGATCGGCTGCCGCATGACATTCATTCAGATGCGCGCCAAAGGACAAGAGCGCCAGATCCGAACCCTGCCGCACAACCCGGCCACGGCCAATCTCAAGCGGCGTGCCAAGGCCGGGCAGATCAACGCCCACGCCCTCACCACGCGGAAAGCGGAACGAGATTGGACCCGCGTCATATTCGGCGGCTGTGGCAACCATATGCACCAACTCGGCCTCATCGCCCGGTGCCATGACCACAAAGCCCGGCAGATTGGCCAAGAAGCCCACATCAAACGCGCCAGCGTGGGTGGCCCCATCGGCCCCGACGAGCCCCGCGCGGTCAATGGCAAAGCGCACGGGCAAGCCCTGCAGCGCCACATCATGCACGATCTGATCATAGCCGCGCTGTAAGAAGGTGGAATAGATCGCCACGAAAGGTCTCAACCCTGCCGCCGCCATCCCGGCGGCAAATGTCACGCCGTGCTGTTCGGCAATGCCAACATCGAACACCCGCGCCGGAAAGCGCCGCGCCATGATGTCAAGCCCGGTGCCAGATGGCATCGCCGCCGTTACCGCCACAATGCGCCCATCACGCGCCGCCGCCTCGGTCAGGGTTTGGCCGAACACCGAGGTATAGGCCGGCGCATTCGAGACCGCTTTGGCTTGGGTGCCTGATACCACGTCGAACTTGGCCACGCCGTGATATTTGTCCGCCGAGTTCTCGGCCGGGGCATAGCCCTTGCCCTTGACGGTGATCGCATGAATGAGCACCGGACCCGAAGCCCGTGTGCGCGCAGCGCGCAGCGTGGCCAAAAGCTGAGGCAGATCATGGCCATCGACCGGGCCGATATACTCAAGCCCCAACTCTTCAAACAGCGTGCCGCCGCCCGGCATGCCTGTGACCAAGGCCCGCGCGCGGCGCGCGCCATCCCGCAGGGGGCCAGGCAAGGCCGCCTCAAACCCTTCGGCCATGCTGCGCAGACCCGCCAAGGGGCCACGCTCGGCCAAACTGTTGAGATAGCGGTTCAAAGCGCCCACCGGGGGCGCAATGCTCATGTCATTGTCGTTCAGGATGATGAACAGCCGCTTGCCGAGATCACCCGCGGCATTCATCGCCTCATAGGCCATGCCGGCAGTGATGGCCCCATCGCCGATCACGGCGATCGCATCACCAGTGGGCTGGCCCATATCGCGGCCGATGGTAAAGCCAAGGGCAGCCGAAATGCTGGTGGAACTGTGCGCGGCACCAAAGGGGTCGTATTCAGATTCCGAACGCTTGGTAAACCCCGACACCCCGCCGCCCTGCCGCAGCGTCTGCATCCGATCACGCCGCCCGGTCAATATCTTGTGCGGGTAGCACTGGTGGCCGACATCCCAGATCAGCTTGTCCACCGGGGTGTTGAACACGGCATGAATGGCCACGCTCAACTCAACCACCCCCAGAGACGAGCCCAGATGGCCGCCGGTCTTTGAGACGACTGAAATCACCTCGGATCGCAACTCGTTGGCCACATCGACCAGGTCAGCATCGCTCATGCCGCGCAGATCAGCAGGATGCGTGACACGGTCCAAGGTTGGGGTCGCCGAATGAGGGGGGGCAGGATGGGTCATGGTGATCTCCCAATGAAAAAAGGTGCCGGGTGGGTCACACACGGCACCAGGTCCCTGTCGCCAACAGGAAAGGGAACCGGGCTGTGGAGTGCCCAGGAACGGACCGGCGTCATGGTCCGAACGTCGTTGCAACGCGGGCGCTCCATGGTCGCCCGCGTTGGTCTTGCTTTAGGCCACCACAACTTCGGGCGCAGAGATTTCCAGCGCGCCAAAAGGTGAAGGGGCGGTCTTGCTTTCCTCGGGCAGCATCTGGCCAACGGCCCAGATCGCCCCGTAGATCAGCCCAATGGCAAAGACGAACAACGCCGCCCATCCCATGCCACGCAGCATCTGCCACATGATCCAAGACCGGATCGCAGAAGTCTTGTTGGTCTCGGTGTAGAAGTTGTCAGACATCATTTCATCCTTTCCGCGGCTCAATCGAGCGGCGCATAGCCGTGCTCTTGTGCCCAGACGAACCAGTTGTCCACCACGGTGCCGGTCAGCAAGATGCCGATCCCACCCGTCACGGTTACCAGAACGGCGAACCACCAAGCCCAGCGGTGAATGCCTTCCATCGTGGCGTTGAAGCCCATGGTCCAGCGCCAGAACAGGGCAGCCCGTTCTGAAGCCGTGCCACGGTCAACGATCTGTTCCAACTCGCGGTCGCCACCCAGACGGGTCACCGACAGGATGGTTGCCCCGTGCATGGCGAACAGCAGGGCCGATCCATAAAGGAAGGCAATGCTCAACGCGTGGAAGGGGTTATAGAACAGGTTGCCATAGGTCAGGCTGAAGAGGTTGGTCCAGTCCAGATGCGGGAAGATGCCATAAGGCACCGCCTCAGACCAGCTGCCCATCAGCACCGGGCGGATCAGGCCCAGAACCAGGAACAGCCAGATCGCCCCGGCAAAGGCCCAAGCCACATGCTTGCCCATGCCAAGCGCCTCAGCCCGCAGATAGGTGCGTACCCACCAGGTGAGAACCGAGATCAAGAGGAAGAAGCTGGCCAAGAGCCACAGTCCACCTTCCGCCATCGGCGGGATCGACAGGCCATACTCTGGGGCCGGCGGCTCCAGAGCCATCCAGAAGAGATCACGCATAAAGACGACCGGGTTGTAATCGGCCAGATGCCAGAACCAGGCACCGACCATCATGAACCAGATCAACCCAGTCGCCAGCGAGATCACGCCGAATGTGCCCAGATAGACCGGACCAAGCTGCGCATTGCCGAACCAGCCTGCAAGGTTTGAGAACCCCGCCGAGGTGGTGCGATTGCCCAGATCGACGTTTTCGACCATCCCCATTTCAGGCGCAGCGCGCACCTGAACTTGGGTGAAGATGTTTTGATACTCAGCCATTTACGCCTCCAGGAGTCCCGGCCCAGAAGGGCAGTTGCAGCCACCAATCCCACCAATCAACCCACTGATCGAACCAGATTGTGCCCGAGATCACGATGCAGATCGCGCTGAAGAAACCCGCGCTGATCGCCAGCAACATTCCCAAACGGTGAATGCCCAAAGTGCCAACCGAATAGCCGATCAGATCACGAAAGAAGGTGTCCTCGTGGTCAGGCGTCTTCATCAACTGGCCCTTCGGGGGATTGGCGGCCGACAGGATCAGCGCCCCGTGCAACGCCAGCGCCAGGGCGGTGGTGAAGAAGAAGCTGACCGCAATCATATGGGCCGGATTGTAGTGGAAGTTGCCGTAGGTGTAGCCAGTGTTCGACACCCAATCGAGGTGGCTGAAGATGCCATAAGGAAAGGCATAGCCCCAGCTTCCCATCAGGATTGGGCGAATGATGACCAGCGTCACATAAGCAAAAATCGCGACCGAAAAGGCGAACGGCACATGCAGCCCGATGCCGAGCTTGCGGCAGATTTCCACCTCGCGAAGCGCCCAACTGATAAAGGCGCCGGTCGCGCAAATTGTGATGATCTGCCAAAGCCCGCCCTGCATCAGGGGCGCAAAGGCCAGACCGTTTTCAACCGGTGGCGGATCAATCGAGATCAGCCAAGGGTTCCAAGTGGGGCCCAGTGCTGCACCGTAGAAGATCAGCAAAGTGCCAAGGGCCGCGAAAAAGAAGGTCGTGACCCCAAAGAAGCCGACGTAGAACGGCCCGACCCAAAAGTCGAACAAGTTCCCGCCGATCAGCGTGCCGCCTGGCACGCGGTATTTTCGTTCGAAGCTGAGCAGTGCCATGCTTCCCTCTCCGCTTGGTCCGGGGGCCGCATCGGGCGCGGGACGCTTCGCCTGTCCGG
>JBMSKG010000187.1:0-6127 GCA_049419625.1 Paracoccaceae bacterium
GAAATCGAATTGATCCGCCACGGCGCCAATGTCGCCGACGTGGGCGGCTTTGCCATCCGCGAGGCGGTGAAGGAAGGCGCGCGCGAGATCGACATCGCCATGGCCGGCCGCGACGCGATGGAACTGGAGATCGCCAAGCGCTTCCCCGATGCCGAATACCGCGACACCTGGGTCTGGTTCCAGTCGGGCATCAACACCGACGGCGCCCACAACCCGGTCACCGCGCGCAAATTGCAGCGCGGCGATATCCTGTCGCTCAACACCTTCCCGATGATCTCGGGCTATTACACCGCCTTGGAACGCACGATGTTCGTCAAGGAATGTGATGCGGCCAGCCGCCGCATCTGGGATATCAACGTGGCAGCCCATGAATATGGCATGAGCCTTTTGAAGCCCGGCGTGTCCTGTGCGGAAGTGACCCACAAGCTCAACACCTTCTTCGAAGAGCATCAGGTGCTGCAATACCGCACTTTCGGCTACGGCCACTCCTTCGGGATCCTGTCGCATTACTATGGCCGCGAAGCCGGTCTGGAACTGCGCGAGGATATCGACACGGTGCTGGAGCCGGGCATGGTCATCTCGATGGAACCGATGCTGACCATCCCAGAAGGTCAGCCGGGCGCGGGCGGCTACCGTGAGCATGACATTCTGGTCATCACCGAGGATGGCAACGAGGATATCACCAAATATCCCTACGGGCCGGATTTCAATATTGTGGGGTGAGCCCCGACCCCGGCCTTGGCCGGGGTCAAAACGCTCCAGTGGAGCGTTTTGAGAGGCGAACGCCCGAGCACACCTGCGAGGGCCGGGCCAGCGGGAAAACGCTCCAATCGAGCGTTTTCAGCGGCGAACGCCCGAGCAAACCTGCGAGGGCCGGGCCTCAGCAATCAACTCTCCAAAAGGGCCGGTCCTCCGGCCCTTTTCCATTACCACACGAACCGCAGATTGCCCTGAAACAGGATGATCCCGCCATAGGCGGCCCAGAACATCAACCCAAACACCGCGACCCGCCAAACCCGGCCATGAACCCCCGCCACGATCAGGCACGCGATGGGATAGGCCACCACACTGGCGACCCCGATCAGCATCAGCCCAAAGAAAAACCCCGACGGCCAGCCCCGAAACAGCGCAGGCACCCCCAGTTGCAGCCACATGCCGCCCAAGATCCATGGCAGCCAGCTGAACACGCCGATCGGTGTCACAAACCCCAAGGCCAGCGCCCCCAGCACCCGGCTGCGCCTTGGCCGCAACACGGTCCGCCAGCGCCCCCGATTGCCCCATGCAAGCCCGATCACCACCGAAAGGCCCAAAGCCAGCACAGCCGCAAAGGGCAAAGCCAACCAGCCTTTCGGCACGATCAGGGGTTGCGGGGGCTCCACCACCGACCAGCGCAGCACCATCAGCGCCGCGGTCAAAGGCAGCGCCAACACAGCCACCTGCCGCAGCGAAAGCCTTGGCTTTTGTGCGTCCCTTACCACCACCCTGTCACCCCCTACCCAACACCCAGACACCAGCCTGCCCCACTGCGCCTCCCGGTTGCAAGACGGCAAAGCCCTCGCCATCCCCGCAACGCCCCCGGCTTTTCTTTTTGCAACCGCGAGCAACCCCTTGACGCAAGGGGCAACGGGCGGCTTCTGTGCCCAAGTTGCCCTGTCCCGAGATGTAGTATGACCCCGATTCTTCGATTTTTGGCGCTTGGCGCTGTTCTAGGCCTGTCGGCCTGCGCCACCTCCCCCTCTGTCGAAACCGCCACGCCGCAGACCGTGCCCGGCTATGAAGCGGTTGAAGACGGCGGCTTTCTGATCGAGGCGGTCGAAGCGCGGCATCTGTCTGGCGGGCGTGAACGGACCGAGGTGGCCTACAACGGCACCGAAAAGCCGGGCACCATCGTGGTCGATACCTTCGCGCGCAAACTCTACCTTGTGCAGGAAAACGGCCGCGCAATGCGTTACTCCATCGCCGTCGGGCGCGAGGGGCTGTCGTTCCGGGGTTCGGGCGTGATCTCGCGCAAGGAGGAATGGCCCGCGTGGCAGCCCACCGCGAATATGGTGCGCACCCGGCCTGATCTTTACGCCGAGTTTGCCGGCGGCATGAAGGGCGGGCTGGACAACCCCTTGGGCGCGCGCGCGATGTATCTTTACCGCGACGGACGCGACACCATGTTCCGCATCCACGGCACGATCCAGAACGCCACCATCGGCCATGCCACCAGCGCAGGCTGCATCCGTCTTTACAACCAAGACGCCATTCACCTTTATGATCAGGTCAAGATGGGCACCCGCGTGAAGGTGCGCTCGCAGGCCGAAAGCCTTGAGCTTGAAGGACCCCATATGGACGACGCTTGGGGCCTTGCCGTGCCTGAGACGCCCGAAACCATTGCGCAAAAGGAATTGGACCTTGTGGCGCGGGCCGAACAAGAGGCCGCCGAGGCCAAGGCCGCCGCCGAGGCTGCCGCGAAAGAGGCCGAGGAAAAGGCCCGCTATGCCGCGATGACCCCCGAAGAACGCGCCAAGGCGGACGAAAAAGCCGCCAAGGAAAAGGAAAAGGCCGAAGCTTTGGCCGCGAAAGAGAAAGCCAAAGCCGAGGCGCTTGCCGCCCTTGAGGCAGAAAGAGCCGCCAAAGCCGCAGAGCGGGCCGAGAAAAAGCGTCTGGCCGACTGCAAGCGCAAGGGCATCGAAGAGAAAGACTGCCCCGCCTTGGAAAACGCCGAAGGCTAAGGCGCCTCGCATGACACCCGAGCAAGACAAAGGCCCAGAGCACGCTCCGGGCCTTTTTACTTCGTGCAAAGACGTGCAGCCCCCGCTACTCGACGATCACATAATCCTTCAGCGTGGTTTCCACACAGTCCCATGTGCCGTCAAACCCGGGGCGGATGATGAACCGATCGCCCGCCTTCAGATGGGTCACGGTGCCATGCTGATCGGTCAGGATGGAATGGCCGGAGTGGATATAGATATACTCCCACTCGCTGTAGCTGATCCGCCACTTGCCCGGCGTGGTCTGCCACATGCCGCAGTAAAGCCCGTCGCGATCCTCCCGCGCCCACGTCGAATGTACCGGATCGCCCGACACAACCTTTCCCGGATCAGGACGCGTGACCTCGGGCGTGATCCCGTCCTGACTGATACCTTCCACAAGCAGCATGATCCCTCCACTCGGCTGTTTAGCCCAGAAAGGCTGTTGCGGCGGCGCAGGTCAAGCACTGGCTTTCGCCGCATCGCAGCGCAATTATGTTGCGAACCCCGCGCGGCTGTGCCTGAATAGCAGGCAGAATCTCCAAAAGGCCCGGAGCCGACGATGAGCGCCACCTCCCCCCTCCGCCCCGTGCTGCCGCCCGACATCCGCGCCCGCAAGGGCAGCGCCCCCCTTGTTGTGCTGACCGCCTACACAACGCCAATGGCCCGGCTGGTGGATGCGCATTGCGACATCGCGCTGGTGGGTGATTCCCTTGGCATGGTGCTGCACGGGCTTCCCTCGACGCTTGGCGTCACGATGGAGATGATGATCCTGCACGGCCGCTCGGTTGTGAGGGGGTGCGGGAAGGCGATGGTGGTCATCGACATGCCCTTTGGCAGCTATGAAGAAGGCCCCGCGCAAGCCTATCGCAACGCCGCCCGCCTGATGGCCGAAACCGGCGCCCCTGCGGTCAAGCTGGAAGGCGGCGCGCATATGGCCGAGACCATCGCCTTTCTCACCAAACGCGGTGTGCCGGTGATGGCCCATGTCGGGCTGACCCCGCAGGCGGTGAATACCCTTGGCGGCTACAAGGTCGTGGGCCGCGACGATGAGGCCGACCGCGTGATGCAAGACGCGCTGGCCGTGCAGGCCGCCGGGGCCTTCTCAGTCGTGTTGGAAAAGGTCCCCACGGGCCTTGCGGGCCGCATCACCGCCGCGCTCGATATCCCCACCATCGGCATTGGCGCCGGGGTGGCCTGCGACGGGCAGGTTCTGGTGATCGACGACATGCTCGGCCTTTTCACCGAGTTCCGCCCGAAATTCGTCAAACGCTTCGCCGAACTGGGCCGCACCGCCGATGAGGCCATCGCCGCCTATGCCGCCGAGGTGCGCGCCCGCACCTTCCCGGCCGATGAACACGGCTTCCCCGACGTGCTGCCCGCGAAAGGCCCGAAATCTTGACACAGGTAATCCGGACCGTGGCCGAGCTGCGCTCGCTCGTGCGCGGCTGGCGCGCGGCAGGCGAGATCGTGGGCGTCGTCCCCACCATGGGCGCGCTTCATGACGGCCACCTCTCGCTCGCCCGGCGCGGAAAGGTGGAATGTCACCGCGTCATCACCACGATCTTTGTGAACCCCAAACAGTTCACCAACCCCGAGGACCTGAAGAAATACCCCCGCACCGAAGAGGCGGACGTGGCGCTCTTGAACAGCGTCGGCGTCGATGCGGTGTTCATCCCATCGCCCGAAGAGGTCTACCCCGACGGCTATATGACCACCGTTTCCGTCGGCGGCGTCTCTGAACCGCTTGAGGGGCGGATGCGGCCAGGCCATTTCGACGGCGTGGCGACCGTGGTGACCAAGCTTTTCGGCATGACCGAGGCGCATCGCGGCTATTTCGGGCAAAAGGACTGGCAACAGTTGCAGGTCGTCCTGCGGCTGGTGCGCGATCTGAACCTGCCTGTCACGGTCGTCGGCTGCGAAACCATCCGCGAGGCGGATGGGCTTGCGATGTCCTCGCGCAATGTGCGGCTCACCGATCAGGGCCGCGCCGTGGCGCATGTGCTTTACACCGCCATCACCGCCGCCGCCGATGACATCCGCGCCGGACAGTCCGACCGCATGGCCATTCGCGAGGCGGCCGAGAAGGTGCGCGCGGCCGGGTTTGAGCGGGTGGAGTATATCGAACTCCGCGACGCCGAAACGCTGATGCCCTCGGACGACGTGCGCCGCCCGCGCCGCATGCTGGCGGCGGCCTGGCTCGATGGCGTGCGACTGATCGACAACATTCCCGTCTGACCCTCCTCGGGCGGCTGAAGCCTTCTCGTCGGGGCTGGATTGCGCATTGCGGCCTGCCCGGCTTTGCGCAAGGATATCCCCCATTCAAGGTGCGGCCCGCGCAGCCCGCCCCCCGTTTATTTCATTTTCCCGGCCAGACGGGGATGTATTGATGTAAAAGATCATTACATCTGCCTCTGGACCCAGTCATACGGAGAACCAGATGGCCAGTTTCGACGCCCAGATTGAGGAAAGCCAAAAGCAGATCGCCGAGGCGCAGGCCAGGATCAGCGCCGTTACCCAGGCCATGGAAGGCGCCAGATCCAAGCTGGATCAGGGCCTGTCGATTGACGTGGAAACCGCCACGCTGGACGATGTCACGCGCCACACCGATGTGATGAACGCGAATATCGCGGAACTCATCATGGGACTTGATGATGTGACGGCAGGCTTTTCCAAGGATTTCGACGAGATGCGGTCCAAGACCGGCATGGAAAGCCTGATCGGCTTTTTCTCGCGCGCCAAGGCGGAATCCATGCGGCAAGAACGGCTGCGCACCGCCTCGATCGACGACAAGCTGCAAGATCTGATCGCCAAGTCGGATGTGATCGTCAAACTGTTGCAGGGCCAGCTGGACCTGTTGAACAGCCACAAGGCGCGGGTCGAGGCAAACCTCGGCGACACGCTGACCCAGCGCGAAGGCGCGGTGGCCGCGCTGGAAACGGTGCGGGCCGAGATCGCGGCGATGGACCCCAGGATCATCGAGTTGGAAAACAGGATTTCGGTCGAACAGGACGCCGCGGCGCGGACCAAGCTGGAAACCGATCTGGCCGAACTGAACGCGCGCCACAATGCGCTGGTGCAGGACGAACAGGTGCGGCTGGCGAAATCGCAGACGCTGGAACGCTATATCGAAAAGGGCAAGACCTGGGTTGACAGCCTCACCAATCAGGCGGCGACACAGCTTGTCCTCATCAACAAGCTGCAAACAGACACCAAACAGCGCGTGGTCCTTTATGATGCGCTCACCTCATCGCTGAAAACCGCCCAGCAGCAGGACGTCGCCCACCGCATCAATGAAATCGGCGTAAAGACGGATCAAGAGGCGCAAGCCGCCATGGCCGCCATCGGCACCGCCACCAATGACAAGATGGCCGACATGCTCGAAGCCCACG
>JBMSKG010000188.1:0-6122 GCA_049419625.1 Paracoccaceae bacterium
CAACTCACCCGGACCGGGTGCCGGCGTGTCGATGTCTTGCAGGGTGAAGTCGCCGCCAGACTGTCCAGTCGCCAGGATTTCATCGCATGTCCTTTGTTGGCCGCCAGTGTGGCATCAATACGGGGGGAATTCAGCGCGTCAAGCCCGAGATCTTTGCATTTTGAAAAGATCATTGCCGGTTGTCATTGCAAAATGCATTGCACAATGGAAAACACTTCATGCGCGAGTTTATCAAATCGAATGACCCTTTAGCGCGTAACGGAGGGGCGTCCTCTCTAAAGTTGTTCATCTGTATAATTGGACATATCCAAAAGGACAGGTTTCCCGGCTGTCGTGGCGCTAGGTCCACAAAAACATGGTTAACGCGGCTTTGGCGCAGGTTTGGCGTAAACTTTGCTTATAAATCGTCAAAGCGGCCCGCCATGTCCGCATCGCACAAAGGGAAGAAAAGAAATGAAACATCCTGTTGACGCCCATGTGGGCAAGCGCATCCGCCACCGTCGGTGGATGATTGCGATGACCCAACAGCAGTTGGCGGATAAAGTTGGCATCAAGTTCCAGCAGATCCAGAAATATGAAACCGGGATGAACCGGGTTTCGGCCTCGCGGCTGTGGGATATTGCCGATGCGCTGGGCGTGACGATTGCCTTTTTCTTCGAAGGGCTGGCCGAGGGCGATGTGCCGAAGGCGCCCGGTGCGGATCTGATGGCCGATAAAGAAGCGCTGGAGCTGGTGCGGTCCTATTACGCGATCCCCGAGGCGCAGCGTCGCCGCCTGTTCGATCTGGCCCGCGTTCTGTCGGACGCCGCCTGAAACTCGCCGCAGCTTGACCAACAGCCCCCGTGCCGCTAGCCCGGCGTCGGGGGCTTTGCATTTCAGGGGGCAGCGATGCGGACATTCAGCGCGACCGAGGCGGCAGATCTGGTGGCCACGGCGCATGCCTTGGCCGACGCGGCGCGAGGGGCTACCTTGCTGCACTTCCGCAAAGACGGCCTGACGGCCGAAACCAAAGAGGCCGCGCGGTTTGATCCCGTCACCGTGGCCGACCGGCTGTCCGAAGAACGCATGCGCGAGATCTTGGCGCAACGCCGCCCGCAAGATGCTATTCTGGGTGAGGAATATGGCCATCAACCTGGCACCAGCGGGCTGACTTGGGTCTTGGATCCGATCGACGGCACGCGCAGCTATCTGTGCGGCACGCCCACTTGGGGCGTTCTGGTCGCGGTGGGCAACGCGGCGGGGCCGGTCTTTGGCATCATCGACCAACCCTATATCGGGGAGCGGTTTGAAGGCGGCCTCGGCCGGGCCGAAGTCAACGGCCCCTTGGGCCGCAGCGCGCTGAAGGCCCGCGCGCCCCGGGGTCTGGCCGAGGCCATCGTGATGACCACCTTCCCCGAGGTCGGCACCGCCGAAGAGGGCGCCGCCTTTCGCCGGGTGGCGGGGCGCGCCAAGCTGGTGCGCTATGGCACAGATTGCTATGCCTATGCGCTGATCGCCGCCGGGCAGATCGATCTGGTGATCGAGGCGGGGCTGCAGGCCTATGACGTGCAGGCCCCCATCGCGGTGATCGAGGCGGCGGGCGGCATTGTCACCGACTGGCAGGGACGCCCGGCCCATCAAGGCGGGCAGATCTTGGCGGCGGCAAACCGCGAGATCCATGCCGAGGCCTTGGCGCTGTTGAACGCTTAAGCCATCTGTCGGCCGTCAGCCCCCGGGGCTGGCGTGGCATTTTGGGTATTTGGGCCAAGATGAAAACCTGCCCCGTCGCTCTTGGCGAAGGCGGGCGCCTTCGGTATTGTGTTCAAGCTGGCGCCGAGTCCTTCCCCCTTCTGTCGCGCCCGTGGTTCCGATCCACCGAAGGGGTGGGCAAGACAGGGAACCACCATGCCTGATATTCTGATCCGCCAAGCCGATGCTGTTGTCACCATGAACGGCGCGCGCGAAGAAATTGCCGGGGGCGATGTGCTGCTCCGCGGTGGGGTGATCGCTGCTGTGGGCTGCGGGCTGCGGGCGCCGGGGGCCAAGGTGCTGGAGGCCAAGGGCTGTGTGGTGACGCCGGGTTTGGTGAACACCCATCACCATCTGTACCAAACCCTGACCCGCGCCGTGCCGGGGGGGCAGGATGCGCTGCTCTTTGGCTGGTTGAAAACGCTCTATCCGATCTGGGCGGGGTTTGGGCCGGAGGAGATGTTTGTCAGTGCACAGGTGGGGCTGGCGGAACTTGCGCTTTCGGGCTGCACACTGACCTCGGATCATCTTTATCTTTTCCCCAACGGGTCGCGTCTGGATGACACGATCGCGGCGGCGTCAGAGGTGGGCTTGCGCTTTCACCCCACGCGTGGCGCGATGAGCATCGGGGTCAGCGACGGCGGTCTGCCGCCTGACAGTCTGGTCGAGCGCGAGGCGGCGATCTTGGAGGACTGCATCCGCGTGGTGGACGCCCATCATGACGCCCGTGAGGGTGCGATGGTGCGGGTGGGGCTCGCCCCCTGCTCGCCGTTTTCCGTCAGCCGCGACCTCATGCGCGACGCTGCCATTCTGGCGCGCGACAAGGGCGTGATGCTGCACACCCATCTGGCCGAAAACGACGAGGATATCGCCTATTCGCTGGCCAAGTTCGGCTGCCGCCCCGGCCAATATGCCGAAGATCTGGGCTGGACGGGCGCGGATGTCTGGCATGCGCATTGCGTCAAGCTCGATGGCCGCGAGATTGATCTTTTTGCGCGATCTGGCACCGGGGTGGCGCATTGCCCCTGTTCCAACTGCCGCCTTGGGTCGGGCGTGGCCCCGGTCCGCGCGATGCGCGATGCGGGGGTGAAGGTGGGTCTTGGGGTGGATGGATCGGCCAGCAATGATGCGGGCAATCTGGTGCTGGAGGCGCGGCAATCGATGCTTCTCCAACGCGTCACGCTCGGGGCCGATGCGATGAGCGCGCGCGAGGCTTTGGAGATTGCCACCTTGGGCGGCGCACGGGTTTTGGGCCGGCCCGATTGCGGGTCGATCGAGCCGGGAAAGCGCGCCGATCTTGCGATCTGGGATGTCTCGGGGATCGAGGCGGGCGGGGCGTGGGACGCGGTGGCCAGCCTGATCCTGTGCGGACCCACCCACGTGCGTGATCTTTTCGTCGAGGGGCGGCAGGTGGTGCGGGGCGGGCAGATGGCGACGATTGATTTGCCCAGCGTGATCGAACGGCAAACGGCACTTGCGCGGCGATTGGCGGGCTAAAGCCCGTCAGCGCGGCCCAAGCCGCACTTCAAAGAGGTGGCGAAAGAGCGCGTCACGCTCGGCCCGCGCCTCGGGGCTGTTCGGGTCATCGGTCTGCATCGGGATATAGCCCGACAGCACCAGTTCGGCCAAGCCATGCACCCGCGTCCAGCAGGCCAGCACCTCAAGCTCGGCGCCGGGATGGGCCAGCGGTTCGGCGCCGTGAACAGCTGCCACGGCGCTGGCAAGATGCAGATAGGCGGATTCGGCGGCGCGGTGCAGATCGCTATGGGGTGAGGGGCCTGCGGGCAGGCCAAAGACCAGCCGGAAGAGCGCCGGGTGGGCAAAGGCAAAATCCAGATACCCCATGCCCGACCCCATCAGCCGCTCATAGGGCGTGTTGGTCGCGCTGGCTTGGCGGGCCTCCATACAGGCCAAAAGGCGGCCAAAGCCGCGCTCTGCAAGGGCGGCGATCATGCCCGCAGTGTCGCCGAAATGATGCGACGGCGCGGTGTGGCTGACCCCCACCCGCGCCGCCACCCGGCGCAACGAAAACGCGGCCAGACCGCGCTCGGTCAGCTCCGCCTCACCGGCATCCAGAATCGCACGGCGCAGGTCGCCGTGGTGGTAGCTTGAGGCTTTTGCAGGCTTTGCCATGATAAATATTCGATATTGTTCGGAAAAATCATAACTTGACAGCGGAAAGATTGCAAGACATCCTCAATCTTGCCAGTGGAAAGATGTGTTCCAGTTGCAGATCGGAGATGCGGATGACCGCGGAGACCTTGTTCACGATTGCCAATCCACTGGCACTTATTGGCTGGCTTGCGCTGGCCGTCGCGCCACTTGCGCCGCGGGCGATTGATCTCTTCGCCGGATGGTTGCTGCCAGCGATCTTGTCTTTGGGCTATGCGGTGTTGATGCTGGTCCATTTCGCCGATGCGCCGGGCGGGTTTCAGTCCTTGGCCGATGTGCAGGCGCTTTTCACCGATGCCGATGTGGCATTGGCAGGCTGGGTGCATTACCTCGCCTTTGATCTGTTCATCGGCGCCTGGATTCTACGCGATGCCCGGCGTGAGGGCTTTGCCCATTGGGTTGTGCTGCCGATCCTGCCCTTTGTCTTTCTGGTCGGCCCGGCGGGGTTTGTGGCCTATGTGGCGCTGAAACTGCTGCGCCGGGGAATTCCATCATCCGAACCGGGGGTCCACCATGGTTGACGCGCGCATGGAATTTACCCCCGCCATACCCCGGACGCGCAGCAGCCGCATCGAAGCGGACCCAGCGCTGTTGCGCATCGGCGTGGCGGTGATCCTGTCCCTGCTTCTGACCTTGCCCGCGCTCTTGCTCGATGCCCGGACGTTTCAGGGCGAGAATGTCTGGGTCAAGCCGATCAAGTTTCAAATCGCGCTGGCGATCTATCTCGTGACCCTTGCGGTCTTTGCCAGCCTTTTGCCGAAAGGCGCCGCCACCGCGCGCCGCCTGCGTTGGATTGGCCTTGCGCTGACCCTTGCCACAGTGGCCGAACTGATCTGGATCGGCGGATCGGCGATGTTCGCCACTGCCTCGCATTACAACCCGCATCCCGTGTTCTACGCGATCTATGCGCTGATGGGCGGGCTGGCCACAGTCTTGATCTTGGGCAGCCTCGCCATGGGCCTGTCGTTCTGGAGCGACCGTGACAGCCACCTGCCCGAGGTACTGCGTCTGTCGCTGGCCTTGGGGCTGATCCTGACCTTCGCGCTCACCCTGCCTGCCGCAGGCACCCTGTCGGCCATGTCCGGCCATTTCGTCGGCACGCCGGTGACGGGGGCGGTGGTGCCAATCCTGGGTTGGTCGCGCGAAGTGGGCGATCTGCGGGTCGCGCATTTCCTGGCGACCCATGCCCTGCATGTCGTGCCGCTGATCGGCCTTGCGGCGATGGGGCTGACCAAGCTCGCCATGGCGCGCGGTTTGGTCTGGGCCGGGGCGCTGGGCTATAGCGCGCTGACCGCCTTTGCCTTCGTGCAGGCCTTGTCCGGGCAGCCGTTTTTCTAACGCTGCTCTTTGTTGAAAGGTGCTCCCATGCCTCACCTCTTCCGCTCTCTCGCCCTGGCACTCCTGATCGCGGCCCCTCTGCCTGCGCTCGCCCAAGATGCCACGGGGCTGTGGCGCAGCGAGGCGACCGAGGAAGGCTATATCGAGGTCAAGATCGCCCCCTGTGGGGCCGCACTTTGCGGCACCATCCAGCGCGCCCGTGATCTCGCCGGGGCCGAGCAGCCCTATCCGCACAGCGGCAAGCAGATGATCTGGGACATGGTCGCCGATGGGCCCGGCAAATGGTCCGACGGCCAGATCTGGGACCCGCGCAACGACCGCACCTTCAACTCGCGGATGGAGCTTTCGGGCAATCGGCTGATCGTTGCGGGCTGTGTCTTGGGCATTTGCCAAAGACAAAACTGGCAGCGGGTTAACTGACCCGCCGCGCGCCCCAGCGCGCAACTCCACCCCGACAAATCCCTTTGCAACCGCCGCCGATTTCCCTTAAACGCGGCGGCATGATCGCATATGGCTGCCCCTCGCACCTGCCCCGACGCCGACGCATCCACGCGTAAGCGCCCGATCTGCCGTGGCCCGGTCCCACCGACCCCCGCCACATCCTCCCCGTCCCGCATTGACCTTTCGTCCCGGCCTTGGCACTTCTTGGCCTTCGCACAAGGAACTGACTCATGATCTCTGCCGTCCTGCCCACATATAACCGCGCGCCCATGGCCTTTGTCTCGGGCGCCGGGTCTTGGCTGACGGCGGAAGATGGCAGCCGATACCTTGATCTCGGCGCAGGCATCGCGGTGAATGCGCTGGGCTATGCCCACCCCGCCTTGGTGCAAACCCTGACCGAACAGGCCCAAAAGCTGTGGCATGTCTCCAACGTCTACCGCATC
>JBMSKG010000189.1:0-6117 GCA_049419625.1 Paracoccaceae bacterium
GCGCGACACGTTGGCGGAACGCTGGGGCATGGGCCGGGTTGTGGTCGCGGGCGGGGGGGGCGACAATGCCGCCTCGGGCGTGGGTGTGGGCGTGGTGCGCGCGGGCGAGGCCTTTGTGTCTTTGGGCACGAGTGGTGTGCTTTTTGCCGCCAATGACGGCTATCAACCTGATCCGGCGACGGCGGTGCATACGTTCTGCCATGCCCTGCCGGGGGCTTGGCACCAGATGGGCGTGATCTTGGCCGCGACGGATGCCTTGAACTGGTATGGCCGCTTTGTCGGCCAAGATGCGGCGGCGCTGACGGGTGCGCTTGGGGCGCTGGAAGCGCCGGGCAAGCCCTTGTTCCTGTCCTATTTGGGCGGTGAGCGGACGCCCCTCAACGATGCCGCCATTCGCGGGTCTTTCATGGGGCTTGAGCATGCCACCGACACCGCCGCAGGCACCCGCGCGGTGCTGGAGGGTGTGACCTTTGCGCTGCGCGACTGTCGCGATGCGCTGGCCGCCACCGGCACCAAGATTGAGCGGTTGTTGGCCGTGGGCGGTGGATCGCGGTCAGACTATTGGCTGCGCGCCATTGCCACCGCGCTGGAGGTGCCGGTTGATCTGCCCGTGGCGGGCGATTTTGGCGCGGCTTTTGGCGCGGCGCGGCTTGGCCTGATGGCCGCCATCGGGGCTGGAGCCGAAGTGGCGGTGCGCCCGAAGATTGCCCGCTCGGTCGATCCGGACCGCGCGCTTGTTGATGCCTTTGGCGCGGGCCATGCCCGGTTCCGTGCCGCCCAAACCGCCCTTCGGGGCCTGATGATCTGAGGACACCCCATGCCCGGCTATTTCGACGGAATTCCCGCCATTCGCTATGACGGCCCGGAGAGCCGCAATGAATTCGCCTTCCGTCATTACAACCCTGATGAGGTGGTGATGGGCAAGCGGATGGAGGAGCATCTGCGCTTTGCCGTCGCCTATTGGCATTCGTTTGCCTATCAGGGCGGTGATCCTTTTGGCGGCCAGACCCTGCAGCGGCCGTGGTTTGCCGACACGATGGCGGCGGCCAAGGCCAAGGCGGATGCGGCGTTTGAGTTGTTCGATATTCTGGGCGTGCCCTTCTACTGCTTTCACGATGCCGATGTGCGTCCCGAAGGCGCGACCTTTGCCGAGAGCAAGCGCAACCTTGATGAAATCGTTGACTATTTCGCCGCAAAGCAGGGCAAGCATAAGGCCAAGCTCTTGTGGGGCACCTCGAACCTGTTCAGCCATCGGCGCTGGATGTCGGGGGCGGCTACCAACCCCGATCCGGATGTCTATGCCTATGCAGCGGCGACGGTGAAGGCCAATCTGGACGCCACGCACAAGCTGGGCGGGCAGAACTATGTGCTGTGGGGCGGGCGTGAGGGCTATGAGACGCTTCTCAACACCGATCTGAGCACTGAGCGTGCCCATGCCGGGCGGTTCTTGCAACAGGTGGTCGAGTACAAGCACAAGATCGGCTTCAAGGGCACGATCCTGATCGAGCCGAAGCCGCAAGAGCCGTCGAAGCATCAGTATGATTATGATGTGGCGACGGTTTACGGGTTTCTGAAGGATTTCGGGCTGGAGCGGGAAGTGAAGGTCAATATCGAGCAGGGCCATGCCATTCTGGCGGGCCATTCGTTTGAGCATGAGATTGCGACGGCGGCGTCCTTGGGGATTTTCGGGTCGATCGACATGAACCGCAATGACTACCAGTCGGGCTGGGACACCGACCAGTTCCCGAACAACCATGCCGAAAAGGCGTTGGCGTTTTATGAGATCTTGCGGGCGGGGGGTTATACCACCGGTGGCACCAATTTTGACGCCAAGATCCGGCGGCAGTCTTTGGATGCTGAAGATCTGGTTCTGGCCCATGTGGGCGGGATGGACACCTGCGCGCGGGCGCTGAAATCGGCTGCGGCCCTTTTGGAAAGCGGCGAATTGGAAGCGGCGCGCAAGGCGCGCTATGCGGGCTGGGAGAGCCCGGCGGCCAAGGCTATGCTGGCGGGTGGGCTAGAAGCCGCCGCGGCGCGTGTCACGACGGAGGGGCTGGAGCCCGAGCCGAAATCGGGCCGGCAAGAGCGTTTGGAAAACCTGTGGAACCGTTTCGTGTAACCCCGACCCGCCGCCGTTTCCTGCAAGGGGCGGCGGCTTGCGCAATTGTCGCGCTGCCCCTGCCGGCAAAGGCACAAGCTGGCGCGGCGGAGGCGGTCTTGGCCCAGTGGTATCGGCTGCTGATCGAGTTGATCCGCAACACCGCCACCTATTCGCCCCCTGTGGCGGCGCGGTCTTTTGCCTATTTGGGTATCACCGCCTTTGAGGCTTTGGCGACGGGCAATGCAGGCTTGCGCAGCCTTGCGGGCCAAGTGCCCGATCTTGCCCCCCTGCCCGCCCGCGAGGCCGGCCCGCATGACGAGGCTTTGGTGCTGGATGCCGCCCTTGGCGCGGCGATGGCGGTTTTGTTTGGCAATACCGGCCCGATGGGCCTGCGCGCGATGGAGGCGATGCGGTCAGACATGGCCGAGACGCTGGAAGCGGGGCTTGCGCCGGATCTGGTGGCGCGGAGCCGCGCACATGGGGCGGCGGTGGCGCAGCATATTCTGGACTGGTCGGCGGGCGATGGCGGCGCGGTCATTGAAAACATGGGCTTTCCCATGGACTACACACTGGGCGACAAGCCTGAAAGCTGGCGGCCCACCTCGACCATTGGGGTGCAGCAAAAGCCTTTGTTGCCCTATTGGGGCACGAACCGGCCCTTTGCCATTCCGACGACAGGCGCCTGCGGTCTGCCCCCGCCGGTGCCCTATAGCGAGGAGCCGGGATCGGAGTTTCATGCGCAGGCGATGGCGGTCTATCAGGCGTCAAAGACCCTGACGGATGAGCAAATGACCATCGCGCGGTTCTGGTCGGATGATCCGATGATGTCACCCACCCCGCCGGGGCATTGGGTGTCGATCATGCTCGACATTTTCGACCGCGACGCGACCCCGGTGGAGCGTCGGGCCGAGGTGCTGGCCATGTTGGGCATGGCGATTTCGGACGGGTTCATCCAGAACTGGCGGTCGAAGTATGAGTATGACCTGTTGCGCCCGGTCACCTATATCCGCCGGGTGATGGATCCGGATTGGGAGCCTTTGCTGATCACCCCGCCGTTTCCGGAATACCCTTCGGGCCATTCCACCCAATCGGGGGCGGCGGCGGGGGTGCTGGAGGGGCTTTACGGGCCGGGCTTTGCCTTTGACGACCATACCCATGAGGATGAAGGGCTTGGCGTGCGGTCCTTTGTAGGCTTTTGGCAGGCGGCAGAAGAGGCCGCGATTTCGCGGCTTTATGGCGGCATCCACTATCCGATGGCGAATATAAACGGGCTGGCACAGGGGGCCTGTGTGGCGGGCCATGTTCTGAGGCTGAAAACCCGTGCGTAAGTTGGCGCTTCTGGCGGTTCTGGCCAGCCCTGCATGGGCCGAGGAGCCCATGCTGCCGACCTATGTCGAGGAGACCGCGACATCGGGCATCACCACGGCCTATACCGGCGATTGGCAGTATATGGTCGGCGGCGGGGCGGCGGTCTTTGACTGCGATGGTGACCGGCGGCTGGATGTGTTCATCGCGGGTGGCGAGGGGCCAGCGGCGCTGTATCGCAACCTGTCGGAGCAAGGGGGTGCCTTGCGCTTTGAGCCGGTAGACGGGCTGGGGCTGATAGCGGTGACGGGGGCCTATCCGCTGGACGTCGACAGCGATGGGATCACCGATCTGGCAATCCTGCGGATTGGGGAAAACCACCTGATGCGCGGCCTTGGTGAGTGCCGGTTTGAAGAGGCCAACGCGGCCTGGGGTTTTGACGGTGGTGATGCCTGGTCAACTGCCTTTGCCGCAACGTGGGAGGCGGGGCAGGACTGGCCGACGCTGGCGGTGGGCAATTATGTTGACCGGTTTGAGGAGGCCTTCCCTTGGGGGTCGTGCACCGACAATTGGCTGCACCGACCGAAAGGCGCGGGTTTTGCGGCCCCCCTGCCCCTGACGCCCAGCCATTGCGCGCTGTCGATCCTGTTTTCCGACTGGTCAGGCAGCGGCGTGCGCGACCTGCGCGTGTCCAACGATCGGCAGTATTACAAGGGCGGGCAAGAGCAGTTGTGGCATATGGAGGCCACGCCGCGGCTGTGGACCGAAGCTGAGGGTTGGCAGCGGTTGCGCATCTGGGGGATGGGGATTGCCGCCTATGACCTGAATGCCGATGGGTTTAATGAGTATTATCTCACCTCGATGGCCGACAACAAATTGCAGGTGCTGGACCCCAAGGCGGGCGGCTTGCCGCGCTATAAGGATCAGGCGTTCAAGCGTGGGGTGACGGCGCATATGCCGTTCATCGGCGATGATCCCCGCCCCTCGACCGCGTGGCACGCGCAGTTTGAGGATGTGAACAATGACGGGCGAGCGGATTTGTATGTGGTGAAGGGCAATGTCTCGACCATGCCGGACTTTGCGGCCAAAGACCCCAACAACCTGTTCTTGCAGCGCGCCGATGGCACATTCCTTGAGGCGGGCGCGCAGGCGCTGAGCTTTGCCACGGGGCGCGGCGGGGCGGTGGCGGATTTCAACGGGGATGGGCAGATGGATCTCTTGGCGGTGAACCGTTGGGAGACGGCGCAGGTCTGGCGCAATGTGTCGGAAGGTTTGGGCGGGTTCATCACGGTGGACCCGCTGCAAAACGGGGCCAATCGTAACGCGGTGGGGGCGTGGATTGAGGTGCGCACCGATCAGGGGTTGCAGCGCCGCGAGGTGACGGTGGGCGGCGGGCATCTGTCGGGTGTGCTGGCGCCGTGGCACTTTGGGATTGGCGCGGCTGGGGCGGCTGAGGTGCGGGTGATCTGGCCGGATGGGGTGGCGTCGGATTGGGTTCCGGCGCGGCCGGGCGAGCGGATCGAGATTCGGCGCTAAAGCGGCTTGCTCGTCGAGCACTTCGTGCACTCCTCGTGAGAGGGGAGCCGAGAAGTGCATGAAATGCTCGACGAGGCCCCGGGGCAAAAGAAAGGGGCGCGGGTGTCATTCCCCGCGCCCCTCTCATTGCTGAACCATCCCTCAGATGTCGGTGCGGCCAAGGTTCATCACCTTGTCCCATGCGGCGGCGAAATCAGCCACAAAGCGCCCGGCGTTGTCAGCCTGTGCATAAAGCTCGGCCAGCGCGCGCAGTTGCGAGTTGGAGCCGAAGATCATGTCCACACGGCTGGCGGTGGCCTTCACCTTGCCAGTCTTGGCATCGCGGCCTTCAAAGGACTGCGCGTCCTCGGAGGTGGGTGCCCAGACGGTGCCCATGTCCAGAATGGCGGTGAAGAAGTCGGTCGTCAGCGCACCGGTGCGGGCGCTGAAGAGGCCGTGCTTTGCGCCACCGGCATTGGCGCCAAGGGCGCGCATGCCGCCAACGAGCACCGTCATTTCCGGGGCCGACAGCGTCAGAAGCTGGGCGCGATCGACCAGCATTTCTTCGGCTGTCACGCGGTAGCTTTGCTTTTGCCAGTTGCGGAAACCGTCAGCGACGGGCTCCATCGGATCAAAGCTGTCCGCATCGGTCTGCTCGGCGCTGGCGTCCATCCGGCCCGGAGTGAAGGGCACGGCCACCGGGTGACCTGCGGCATGGGCTGCCTGTTCCACCGCCGCCGTGCCGCCCAGAACGATGAGGTCGGCCAAGGAGACTTTCTTGCCGCCCGTGGCCGATGCGTTGAAGGCCGACTGAATGGCCTCGAGCGCCTTGAGCACTTTGGCCAAGCTGGACGGGTCGTTCACCGCCCAATCCTTTTGCGGGGCCAGACGCACACGCGCGCCATTGGAGCCGCCGCGCTTGTCCGAGCCGCGATAGGTCGAGGCCGAGGCCCAAGCTGCAAGCACGAGCTCTTGCGTGGACAGGCCCGCGCCAAGGATTTTGGCTTTGAGCGCCGCGATATCGCTGCTGTCGATCAGCGCGTGGTCGCAGGCCGGAACCGGGTCTTGCCAGATCAGGTCTTCAGCCGGGACTTCCGGGCCAAGATAAAGCGCCTTCGGGCCGGAATCGCGGTGGGTCAGTTTGAACCAGGCGCGGGCGAAGGCATCGGCGAAGGCGGCGGGGTCCTTGTGGAAGC
>JBMSKG010000190.1:0-6097 GCA_049419625.1 Paracoccaceae bacterium
TTTCGCCCCCCGCACCCCCAGAGAGTATTTCAGAAGGCGCAAGACCTTACGCGGCGTCCTTAACGCAAGCGGCGGATCAGGCTTGAGGTGTCATTGCGCCCACCGCCCATCAGCTGCACATCCTTGTAGAACTGATCGACCAGCGCCGTGACAGGCAGCGCCGCACCGATTTGGTCGGCGGTTTCCAAGCAGATTTTCAGATCCTTGCGCATCCAATCTACTGCAAAGCCAAAATCAAAAGTGTCAGCCAGCATGGTCTTATGGCGGTTGACCATCTGCCAGCTGCCGGCGGCACCTTGACTGATCACCTCGACCACCGCCGCGCCGTCGAGCCCGGCCTTCTGACCAAAGGCCAACGCCTCGGACAGGCCCTGCATCAGGCCTGCGATGCAAATCTGGTTCATCATCTTGGCCAGTTGCCCTGCGCCTGTGTCGCCCAGACGGCGACAGATGCGGGCATAAGCCGCCATAACCGGCTCGGCGGCGGCATAATGTGTCTCTGGCCCGCCGCACATGATGGACAAGGCACCGTTTTCTGCCCCGGCTTGGCCGCCGGACACCGGCGCATCGACAAAGCCAAAGCCTTGGGAGGCCGCAACCGCTGCCAATTCGCGGGTGACTTGGGCCGAGACCGTGGTGTGATCGACAAAGATCGCGCCTTTGGCCATGCCGGCAAAGGCCCCGTCGGGACCAAGGCACACCTGGCGCAGATCATCGTCATTGCCAACGCAGGCCATGACAAACTCGGCCCCCAAAACTGCCTCACGCGGGGTGGGTGCCGAGGCGCCACCGTTTTGGTCCACCCATGCGGCGGCCTTGGCAGGGTTACGGTTGTAGACCGTCACACTATGGCCCTTTGCCGCCAGATGCCGCGCCATTGGAGAGCCCATGACCCCCAGACCCAAAAACGCCAGTTTTGCCATGATGCCCCCCCAGAAGATTGCCGATCGCGTGCCGATGCACTAGGACTGCATCCGGGCTATGCCGTCAAGGACCGCCCCCCGGAATTCCATCCGGATTGCCCCAAGGATTGCTCCTATGCTGATTGCCTTTCGTTGGACCTTGCGCGTGTTTGCTGGCCTTGTTCTGTTGGTCCTGCTGGCAGGCTGGATGGCCTATTACATTCTGTCGCGCTCTTTGCCTGACTATTCGGAAAGCTTCACGCTGGAGGGCATTTCGGCCCCGGTTGAGATTGTGCGCAACAACGCCAATGTGCCGCATATCTTTGGGGGCAATGAGGCAGATGTGTTCTACGCCTTGGGCTTTGTGCATGCCCAAGACAGGCTGTGGCAGATGACGATGCTGCGACGCACGGCGCAAGGAAAACTGTCCGAGATCTTTGGCAACCGGACTGTGAAGATTGATGAGCTGTTGCGGCGGCTGGATCTTTATGAGTTGTCGCTGCAGTCGGTCGCCGCACAAGACGCGCGCACCAAAGCTGCGCTTGAGGCCTATTCGGCCGGCGTGAACGCGTGGATCACCGAGGTCAATACCGGTGCACGCGGCCGCGGCGCCCCAGAGTTCTTTTTCTTTTCCAACGAAATCGCGGCTTGGGCCCCAGCCGATTCCATCGCCATCATCAAGCTGATGGCGTTGCAGATGTCATCGCATTTGCAGACCGAGATTGAGCGCGCCCAACTGTCGCAAATCCTGACCCCGGCGCGTTTGGCCGACATCCTGCCGGACGACCCGACGCAGGGAATTGCGGCACTCCCCCCCTATGCCAGCCTGATGCCCGGCCCCTATGCCGCGCCAAACCCCAGCGCAATGGCCTATCTCGACGATCCTTTGTCACCTTTCGTTTCGCGCGCGTTTGCGGGCGCCTCGAACGCCTTTGCCGCCTTGCCCAGCCGCTCGGCCGCCGGTGGCAGCCTGCTGGCCAATGACCCGCATCTGGGATTGACTGCGCCCTCGATCTGGTATCTGGCGCGGCTGGAACTGCCGACCGGCGGCGTGATTGGCGGCACGATACCGGGCATGCCATTGATGCTGGTCGGGCGATCGGACAAGATAGGTTGGGGCCTGACCTCGGCTTATGTCGATGACCAGGATGTGGTGATCGAGAAGGTCAATCCCGACAACAGCGAGTAATACCTGACGCCCGAGGGACCAAAGCCGTTCCGCACCGCTCAGACCATCATCACGGTGAAGGATGAGGCGCCGATCACCATCACCCAACGGTGGAGCGAAAGCGGCCCGATCCTGCCGGGCAGCCATTACGATCTGGCCTCGGTCACCCCGCCCGGCACGGTTGCGGCTGTGGAATGGACCGCGCTTTCGGGGGCGGACACCTCGATGACGGCGGGGCTTCGGTTGATGACGGCGCAATCGGTTTCAGAGGCGATGGCGGCGGGGGAATTGTTCGTGGCCCCAAGCCAGAACCTCACCTTGGCCGATGAAACATCGATTGCGCTGCAAACGATTGGCGCGGTTCCCCGGCGCGATGCTTCTCATGTGACACAAGGCCGAATGCCCGCGCCGGGATGGGAGGGCAAGAACCGCTGGACAGGTGTACAGCCCTATGCCACCAACCCCAGCGTGATGAACCCCACCAGCGGCATTGTCGGCAACACCAACAACAAGACCGTAAGCCGCCCCTTCCCCGACCATGTCTCCTTTGATTGGGGCGATACCCAGCGCGTGCAGCGTTGGCTGGCCCTGATGACTGCGCGTGAGGTGCATACCCGCGACAGTTTCATTGAGGCACAGCTCGACACCGTGTCTCCGACTGCGCGCAATATCCTGCCCTTGATCGGTGCGGATCTGTGGTTTACGGGCGAGCCCGCACCAGACGGCACGCCTGAACGTCTGCGCCAGCGTGCGCTGGCGCTTTTGGCCGAGTGGAACGGCGAGATGAACGAGCATATGCCCGAACCCCTGATCGCCGAAGCTTGGTTGCGCGCGCTGCAGGATCGGCTGTCGCGCGATGAGATTGGCCCGTTGGCCGATGGTTTTACCCATCCGGAACCGCTGTTTCTCGAACGGGTGTACAAGAACATCGACGGAGCCTCGGTCTGGTGCGATGTGATCCAGTCCGCGGCGGTCGAAACCTGCACCGACATTGCCCGTATCGCGCTGGATGAGGCGCTTTTGGGGCTGGTGGAACGTTGGGGCCCCAATCTGGAAAGCTGGCGCTGGGGCGATGCGCATCAGGCCACCCATGATCATCCCGTTCTGGGCGAAGTGCCGGGTCTAAAGTTCTTCGTGAACATCCGCCAATCTTCCAGCGGCGGCGACACCACCTTAATGCGTGGACGCACAAAGGGCACCGGCCCCGAGCCGTTCTTCAACGTGCATGCCGGGGCCTATCGCGGGGTTTATGATTTCGCTGATCCCGACAGTTCGGTGTTCATCCTGTCGACAGGCCAGTCAGGCCATCCTTTGTCACGGTTCTATGACGACCTGTCCGAGTTGTGGCGGCGCGGCGAGTATATTCCGATGAGTCTTGATCCTGCTTTGGCCCGCGCGGCTGCCGTTGGGGTGACGATGTTGACCCCAAAGGCGGCTGAATGACCCCAGCGCTGATCCTGAGACCGCATGGTCGGCTGGGGAACCATATCCTGCAATGGATCACGGGCATGACCCTTGCGCGGCAAGTTCCGGGGCTGACCTTGCACAATTTCGCCCTGCCACCCTGGGGCCTTGCAGCAGGCGGTTATCGGCGCCAGCAGCCCTTTTTTGCGCGCTTTGGTGGAGCAAGACAGCGATCTTGCGATGGTGGCCGATATGATGCGGTCCGAACAGATGCCGCTGACCCGCCTTCGCTGCATGGTTTTGCAGGCCGAAGCCTGGGGCGACCCTGAACGCTTTCGCCGACTATTGCCGCTGGGCGATAGCCCGGTCGAAACCTCTGGCCCAGATGAGATCTTGCTGAATGTGCGGGCCGAGGAAATCCTTAAGGCGCGCCACCCAGATTATGGACCAATCCCTTTAGGTTTTTATCATGCGGTGTTGCGCGAAACGGGCCTCAAGCCGGTGTTCATGGGGCAACTGGGTGAGGACAGCTATTCGCGGCTGTTGCGCGACGCGTTTCCGATGGCTCGGTTTCTGCCCAGCCAAGGCGTGCGCGGCGATTTCGATGCGATGCGCCGTGCGCGTCATCTGGCGCTGTCAGTCAGCACCTTTTCTTGGGCGGCGGGCTGGCTTTCAGATGCGGAAAGTGTGCATGTCCCGGTCTTGGGCTTTTTGAACCCCGCACAACGACCTGACATTTCGCTGTTGCCGCGCGGGGATGCGCGATTTCGTTACTATGGCTTTGCCCCGCGCCAATGGACGGCGAGTGCGACCCAAGTCGCCGATTTGCGCGACATGTCACCGCCGCTGGTCATGCCCCCCGAGACAGTTGAGGTCCTGCGTCAAAGCGCCGAACAGGCCCGTGTGGAGGCTCGGCGGAAGGATGGCGAAAGGTTGAAGGCGGCGGCCCGGCGGGCGCACCCCTTTGTTCCCCTGATGCGGCGAATCTACGCGACAGCGTAACTTCAGCAATCAAAGCTCGCGGAAGCGTTTGTGCTGTCGGGCGGTCCATAGGACGTCAATCTGCCAGCCGTCCTCGCCCATCTCTTCTGCCTCGATCACCCCTTCGCCATGCAGCCAAGCCCGCGCTTTGCCGGCTGCAAAGGGCAGCTTCAGACGGTCATGGGTTTTTTCTTCGCCAAAGACTGTGCTGATCGCCGCAAGCAAGCGGTCAATCCCCGCCCCGGTCAGCGCGGACACGGGAAACACCCCAGCCCGATTGGCAGCTTGCTGCAAAAGCGCCTCATGCTGGCTGGCATCCACCAGATCAAGCTTGTTCCAAACCTCGATCACCGGGACCTTGGGGTTGACCTTGAGGCTGGTCAGAATATCCGACACATCAGCGGCCTGCTCCATGGTTTCAGGGTGGCTGATGTCGCGCACATGCAAGATGAGATCGGCTTCCAGCACCTCTTCGAGTGTGGCGCGAAAGGCGGCGACCAGTTGCGTCGGTAGGTCCGAAATAAAGCCCACTGTGTCAGACGCAATCACCTTGCGCCCCGGCCCGCCCTTTTCATCGGGCAAGACCACGCCGCGCATCGTGGGGTCCAGCGTGGCAAAGAGCATGTCCTTGGCCAAGACATCCGCCCCCGTCATCTGGTTGAAGAGCGTGGATTTTCCAGCGTTTGTATAGCCCACAAGCGCCACCAGAGGAAACGGCACCTTACGCCGCGAAGCGCGGTGCAACTCGCGGGTTTTCACCACCTTGTCGAGTTGACGCTTGAGGCGGATCACCTGATCGTCAATCGCGCGGCGGTCAGCTTCAATCTGGGTCTCGCCCGGGCCGCCGACAAAGCCAAAGCCACCGCGTTGGCGTTCCAAGTGGGTCCAAGCGCGGACGAGACGGGTGCGCTGATAGGACAGCGCGGCGAGTTCCACCTGCAATACACCCTCGCGGGTGCGCGCGCGGTCGGCGAAAATCTCCAAGATCAGACCGGTCCGGTCCAAAAGCTTGACGCCCCATTCCTTTTCCAGATTGCGCTGCTGCACCGGGGTCACCGGGCCATCAACCAGCACAAGATCAACCTTCAAGGCCTTGAGACGGGTCGTCAACTCCTCCACCTTGCCAGCACCGAACAGCATGCCGGGATGCAGCTTGGGCAGGCGCACCACTTCGGCGCCCAAGACCTCAAGGTTAGGCAAAGCGGCTGCAAGGCTGACAGCCTCGGCCAGCCCATGTTCGGCCAGACGGCGCGTACGAGCCGACTTTAGGTCGGGGTGCAGCACATAAGCGCGGGTGAGGGGTTTGGCGGTTTCATAGGCATCAATCCCGCCGTCCTGCGACAGCGGGTCATCTTCGAACTCTTCCTCGGGAAGATCTGGGGTCAGTCTTCGCCCTCGTACAGGTTCAACGGCCCGCCGGGCATGATGGTGGAAATGGCATGCTTGTAGACCAGCTGCGACTGTCCATCGCGGCGCAACAGCACGCAAAAATTATCAAACCAGGTGATCACGCCCTGCAGTTTTACACCGTTGATAAGAAAAATCGTGACCGGAACCTTGGACTTCCGAACCTGATTGAGAAAGGCATCCTGCAAATTCTGTTTATCGGCGGCCATTGGCTTATTGTCCTTGTTTTTCGTCG
>JBMSKG010000191.1:0-6070 GCA_049419625.1 Paracoccaceae bacterium
AACTCACGACCCTAACCTTGGCAAGGTTATGCTCTACCCCTGAGCTACGCCCGCATACCGATCAGATGGCGGTGAGATAAGAGATCACCGCAGCCTGTGCAAGGGCAAAACCGCAGGCTTCGGCGTGATTTATGCCGCCAGCCGCGACTTCACGCTGTCGGCCGCGGCTACGATGGCGGCGGCGATGAAATCCAGTTCGGCCTCGGTCAACCGCGTCGGCAGGCGCACATCGCAGGCCCGCATCAGCATGGCGCGGGTGCGCGGAAGGTCCGGGGCCGGGCCAAGGAACTCCCAGTTCCAAAAGGCGCGGGCGTTGCCCTCGGACAGGCCAAAGACCTGCACCGAGACGCCGCGCTTTTTGGCCTCGGCTTGAAAGGCCAGCGCTTGGGCGTCCGACCAATCGCCCGCCAGATTGAACTGAATGGAATCGGGCGCGCGGTCCTCGGGCGCAAGGGCGGCGGGCACCGTCAGATGGGCGCAGGCGTTCAGCACATCGGCCACACGGTCATGACCGGCGCGGCCCTTGGCCACGCGATCGGCCACCAGCGGCAATTGCGGACGGATCACGGCGGCCGACAGGTTCTGCATGCGCATGTTGTAAAGCGGCAGTTTGTTTTGCCACAGCATATAGCTGTTCTGCATGCCGGGATGTTTTTTCCAGTTTGATTCGTAAGCACCCGACATGATGACGCAGCGCGCGGCCAGTTCCGGATCATCGGTGATGAGGATGCCACCTTCGCCCGCATTTACCAGCTTGTAGGACTGGAACGAAAAGCAGCCGATCTTGCCGATGGTGCCGATCTTGCGGCCATGCCATTCGGTGCCCAAGCTGTGCGCCGCATCTTCCACCACCGGGATTCCGCGCGCATCGCACAGCGCCATGATGGCATCCATGTCGCTGGTATGGCCGCGCATATGGCTGATCAGAACCGCCTGCGCATCGTCCAGCTTTGCGGCGAAATCAGCCATGTCGACGCGGTAATTCTCGCCCACTTCGACCAGAACCGGCACGCAATCGGCATGCACCACGGCCGAGGGCACGGCGGCAAAGGTAAAGGCCGGGATCAGCACCTTGGCCCCGCGCGGCAGGTCCAGCGCTTTCAGCGACAAGAACAACGCGGCCGAACACGAGGCCACCGCCAGCGCGTATTTTGACCCCATCAGATCGGCAAACTCTTGTTCCAAAAGCGCGACCGGTGCGCCTTCAGGAGCGGTGTAACGGAACAGATCGCCCGAGCTTAGGAGCTGATCAATCTCGGCGCGCGCCGCGTCTGGGATCGGTTCAGAGTCATAAACATTGGGGGCAATGGGTTGACCGTCAGCAGCCATGTGAAGCTTTCCTGAAACTCATGTTCAGGAAAGCTTTAAAGACTTCTTTGGTAACAGGCCAGTGACGTTTTGCCCGCGGGTGCGAAATCCGCCGATCACGGTGGTCAAATTCCGACACGGTCGCGCATCGAATACCAAGTCATCGCCAGCACCAAAAGCGGCCAGCGCAGCGCCACGCCACCGGGAAAACGCGGCTGCGGCAGGCAGGCCATCAGGTCAAAACCGCCTGCATTGCCCGCCACTGCCTCGGCCATCAGCTTGCCCGCAAGACTGGCCATTGCCACCCCGTGCCCTGAATAGCCGGAAGCTGACAGGATATTGGGCTGGGGGCGGGCAAAGCAGGGCATCCGGTTCATGGTGATCGCCAGCGTGCCGCCCCAAGCGTAATCGATCCGGGTTTCGGCCAGTTGGGGATAGACCTCGAGCATGGGTTTGCGGACGGTCTTGATGATGTCGGGAAAGCGGTAGCCATAGCTTTCGCCACCGCCGAACAACAGGCGGTTGTCCTCGGACAGGCGCCAGTAGTTCACCACGAATTTGGTGTCGGCCACCGCCACGGGTTCCGCCAAAATCTCGGCGGCGCGGTCGCCCAAAGGTTCGGTCGCCACGATGAAATTGTTGATCGGCATGACTTTGGCCGCCACCGAAGGCTCGAGCCCGCCGAGATAGCCATTGGCGGCCAAGATGACCTGATCGCAGATCACCCGGCCTTGGGCCGTGTGAACCACGGGCTTTTGTCCGGCCTCGATGCGGATGACTTCAGAGGTCTCGTGCAGCGTCGCACCTGCCCTTTGCGCGGCCCGGGCAAGGCCGATGGCATAGTTCAGCGGATGCACATGGCCGGCGCCGCGGTCCACCCCGCCGCCCTTATAGGCTTTGGAGCCGATCAAGCGCTGGATACCGTCGCGGTCCAAAGGTTCCAACTGGTCATAGCCATAGTCGCGGCGCAGTTTTTCGTCGTAGGCATGGGCATCGCGGACCTCGGCGTCGGACCAGCAGGCATGGGCGATGCCGGGGTAAAAGGTCACCGGCATGGCATGGCGCGCGATCAGATCCTTGACCAGCGCCTTGGCATCTTCGGCCAGGGCCCACATCTTGTGGGCAGCCTCGCGCCCCACGGTCTTTTCCAGCCAGACCTGATCTTGCCGCTGGCCAGACCCGACCTGCCCGCCATTGCGGCCCGAGGCGCCAAAGCCGACGCGATGGGCCTCAAGCACCACCACCGACAGACCCTTGTCCGCCAGATGCAGCGCTGCTGACAGGCCGGTATAGCCCGCACCCACGATGCAGACATCGGCCCTGACCTCGCCCTGCAGGGCGGGGCAGGGGGCGAACTCGGCCCGAGTGGCGGCGTAATAGGACGGGGGATATTCCCCCGCCCTGTCATTCACATGCAAAAGGTTCATCGTCGCCCCTTAGACGTTCAGAAGCAGGTGCTCACGCTCCCACGGGCTGATGACTTGCAGGAACTCTTTGTATTCGTTGCGCTTGACGCTGTCATAGACCTTGCAGAAATCGGGGCCCATGGCCTCGACCAAGGCCGTGTCCTCTTCGAGCATGTCCAGCGCATCGCCCAAGGTGGTGGGGATCTCGTCGCTGTCGATATAGGCGTTGCCTGAAAACTCGGGGCGCGGGGCCACCTTGTTCATCAGGCCCAGATAGCCGCAGGCCAGCGTGGCGGCGATGCCGAGGTAGGGGTTGGTGTCCATCCCCGGCAGCCGGTTTTCCACCCGCCGCGCGGCAGACGAGGAGATCGGAACCCGGATGCCCGTCGTGCGGTTGTCGCGGCCCCATTCCAGATTGATGGGGGCGGCGAAATCGGGGACGTAGCGGCGATAGCTGTTGACGTAGGGCGCAAAGAGCGCGACCGCCGCGCCCAGATGCTTTTGCATGCCGCCGATGAAATGGTGGAAGGCGTCGGTTTCCACGCCCTTGGGCCCCGAAAAGATGTTCTTGCCGGTGCGGCTATCCACCACCGAGGTGTGGATATGCATGGCCGATCCCGGCTCATCGGCAATCGGTTTGGCCATGAAGGTGGCAAAGCAATCGTGGCGGAGCGCGGCTTCGCGGATCAGGCGTTTGAAGAAAAAGACCTCGTCGGCAAGGCGGATCGGGTCGCCGTGGGCGAGGTTCAATTCGATCTGGCCCGCGCCGCCCTCTTGCAAGATGCCGTCAATCTCAAGGCCTTGGGCCTCGGCAAAGTCATAGATGTCGTCGATCACCTTGCCGTATTCATCCACCGCTGACAGCGAATAGGCCTGCTTGCCCGCCGCGCGGCGGCCCGAGCGGCCCATCGGCGGGATGACGGGCTGATTGGGGTCGATGTTGCGCGCGGTCAGGAAGAATTCCATTTCCGGTGCCACGACCGGTTTCCAGCCTTGGGCGGCGTAAAGGTCTACAATCCGGCGCAGTACGTTGCGCGGGGAATAGGGCACCAGATTGCCCTGCTGGTCCTTGGCGTCATGAATGACCTGCAAGGTCACATCCGCCGTCCAAGGTGCGGCGGTGGCGGTGGACCAATCGGGTTCCAAGATCATGTCGGGTTCGGTGAAGGCGTCAAACGGGTTGTCGGCCCATTCGCCGGTGATGGTTTGCAGGAAAATGGAGTTCGGCAGGAAGTAGTTGGTTTGCTTGGCAAACTTGGCCGCAGGCATCGCCTTGCCACGTGCCACACCGGCAATGTCGCCGATCACACATTCCACCTCATCCACACGACGGTTGCCGATGTATTCGCGGGCTGCCTCGGGCAGCTGGTCGGTCCATTTGGACATGGGTCACACTTTGTTTGTTCGGGTTGACCCCGGACACCGTCAGGCCTTGGCAGGCGCGCGGGACCGGGGGGCCTTGAAGAAGGCAGCAATTTGGGCCGCCATGGTCTTGTCTTGCAGGGGCTGATCCAGCTTGGCGGCGGCCTTGGCCATCACCTCGTCGGGCACCAGACCCTTGCCCCGGGTCTGCATCAGGCCATCCACGAACTCGGGGCGAAACTCGGGATGGGCCTGCACCGTCAGCGCATAATCATCGTATAGAAGGGCTGCGTTGGTACAAAATTCATTGGACGCAATCACCTTGGCCCCCTTCGGAGCCGTGATCACCTGATCGCGGTGCCACGCGTTCAGGGTCATGGTCTTGCCGCCGAAATCATAGTCGGTCGCCCCCACCGCCCAGCCGCCGGGGTAACGTTCCACCCGGCCACCCATCGCTTGCGCGATGATCTGGTGGCCAAAGCAGATGCCCACCATCGGCACATGGGCGGCAAAGCTTTGCCGAATGAACTCTTCCAAGGGGCGGATCCAAGGATGATCTTCATAGACCCCGTGGCGCGAGCCGGTGATCAGCCAGCCGTCACAGTCGGTCACGCTATCGGGGAACTCACCATCCACCACCCGGTAGGTGCGGAACGTGAACCCGTTGCCGTCCAACAGCCGGGCGAACATGTCGGGGTAGTCGCCCATTTTCGGGGCGAGCATCTCGGGCGCGAGGCCCGTTTGCAAAATGCCGATCTGCATGGAAATTCCAAGATATCCTGCGGGGAGCCTAGCGCAGCGCCCCCCCGGTTGGTCAAGGGGGGAAGCTGCAGGTTTTGGTGTGCTGCGCTATCTTACAAGACATCGCAGCGGCTTTTCAGACGTCGGGTGTTACACGGTGTCGAGATAAAGATCGATCCGCTCTTGCGGGGTCAACTCGCCAATATAGTGCAACTCCTGACGCTTGGTCTGGATCAGGTTCTTGATCAGTTCGGGATGCAGGAAGCGCGGCACGATGGTGCTTTGCTCCAAGGCGTCAATCGCGTCTTCCCATGTTGCGGGAATTTGTGGCAGCCCCTCTTGGGCATAGGCATTGCCGACGATGGGGCTTGCGGGCTCCATCTGGTTTTCGATCCCGTCCAAGGCCGCGCCAAGGATCGCGGCCAGCATCAGATAGGGGTTCACATCCCCGCCCGCGACGCGATGTTCGATCCGCCGCGCGCTGGGAGAGCCTGCCGGAATCCGGATCGCCGTGGTGCGGTTTTCATAGCCCCAAGCGATCGAGGTGGGTGCATGTTTGCCCGGCACCAGCCGTTCGTAGCTGTTTTGGTGCGGGGCAAAGATCAGCGCGGAATCGCGCATCGCATGCAAACAGCCCGCCACCGCGTTTTTCAGCAATGCCGTGCCCTTCGGCCCGCCGCTGTCAAACACGTTGTCGCCGTTCTCGTCGATCAGGCTGAAATGGGTGTGCAGCCCCGAGCCGGAGTATTCCGGGTAGGGTTTGGCCATGAAGCTGGCCGCAAAGCCATGCCGCCGGGCCAAGCCTTTGACCAGCATCTTGAACAGCCATGCATCATCGGCAGCCCGGAGCGGGTCATCGCAATGCATCAGGTTCACTTCGAACTGGCCGAGCCCGGTTTCCGAGGTGGTGGTATCGGCGGGAATGTCCATCGCCTCGCAGGCATCGTAGAGGTCGGTAAAGAAGGTGTCGAAGGCATCAAGCGCCCGGATCGACAGGGTTTCCGCCGCCTTGCGCCGCTTGCCCGAGCGGGGCGAGGGGGGCACTTGCAGCGTCTTGCCAGAGTCGTCGATCAGGAAGAACTCCAACTCCATCGCGCAGACCGGGGTCAGCCCGCGCGCCTTGAACCGCTGCACGATGCTGTCGCGCTCGATGGTTGGGGTGTCCCCGAACACGCACTCGCAGGCGACGCCGTGCTTCTGCGCTTCGTCGCGCACCGCGCGCGCGTGCTCGATGCCGCAGCAGAACATGAGCC
>JBMSKG010000192.1:0-6024 GCA_049419625.1 Paracoccaceae bacterium
CGATGGTGAACATGGGGGAATGGTAAGCTCACAAGGGCCGCAGAGCAAGGACCACAGGGCCAGCCCGCTCAGTTTTCCGTGAAGGGCTGGTCCGGTTTCGGAGGGTGCTTTACATGGGGTGCGAGTGACGCACAGGGATGGAACGGCGATGGGGATCAGGGGCTTTGGCGCGGTGTTGGTGGTGCTGGCGACGCTGGCGGGCTGCGTGCAGCCCATGCCCGTGCCGCGGGGTTCGGTGCCGCCCGCTGCGGCTGGGGCAACGCAGGTTTTGTCAGTAGATCAGGCGGCTGAAAACTTCGTCGCCGTGGTCGCGCAGGTCAAACCGGTGGCCGAGAGCTATTGCCGCAGTCTGCGCCGGGTGGCCAATTGCGATTTCCAGATCGTGATTGATGACCGGCCCGGCCAGCCCGCCAATGCGTTTCAGACAGTAGACCGGGCAGGACGGCCCATTTTGGCCTTTACCGTCCCCTTGATCCGCGATGCCCGCAACCGTGACGAATTGGCCTTTGTGCTGGGCCATGAGGCGGCGCATCACATCGCAGGTCACCTGCCGCGCCAACAGAATACGGCCGTGGCCGGGGCTGTCTTGGCGGGCATCTTGGCCCAAGTCAGCGGCGGGGGTGAGCAGGCGATTGCCAGCGCGCAAGAGTTCGGCGCCTTTGTCGGCGCGCGGCAGTATTCCAAGGAGTTCGAGTTGGAGGCTGACCGCTTGGGAGCCGAGATCGCTTATGTGGCGGGCTTTGATCCACGGGTCGGGGCGGCGTTCTTTGACCGCATCCCCGATCCGGGCGATCAGTTCTTGGGCAGCCATCCCGCCAATGCCGATCGCAAGCGCGTGGTGGCTGATACCGTGGCCCAGTTGGGCGGCTGAGCCTGCCTCAGCACCCCGCGCTCAGTTGATTTGTGTCAAGGTCAGGGGGGCCAAGCTGCGGCAGACTGCTTTGACAGGGCTTGGCGAAAGGGCGTGTCATGTTCTCTTATCCACAGGCACCCCGGGCTTGGGGGTTCACGCGCGGCATGGCGCGCACCATTGGCTGTTCGCTGACCGATGCGGTGGTGGACGGTTGGCTCAGCCGCGATGAATTGGGCGCGTTGGTCGAGGTGTGCGAGACCTGCGGCAAGACGCAGCAATGCACCACTTGGCTGGCCAAGACGGTCGAAGCAAGCGCCCTGCCGGAGTTTTGCCCCAACGCACAGGCGCTGTCGGCGCTGAAGCCTTAAGCGCGCGGGTTGTCGCCAGCATCCGCCAGCTTGTCCAGATAGGCGCGGATCGCGGCGGCGTGGGCGGCCTCGCAATCGTGGTGGGCCGCGGCAATCTGCGGATCGGCCAGCAAAGTGGCGATCAGCGCCTCAACCTCAGCGTCGTAGCGGCGGATCGAGTGTTCGGGTTTGCCCCGCCCGGCGCGTAAGGTGAAATACTCCATCGTGTGGCGATTGTTTTCGGCGTCGGATTTGGCCGCCGCCCCGCGTCCGCGCGCTTGACGCAGAAGATAGCTGTCCAGCGTCTTGATCGGGTAGTGATTGTATTGCGCCAGATCGTAGCCGACCTGTTCTTTCGGAATATGGCGGAACTTGTCGCCCAAGGGGGTGCCAGGTTCCAGCGGGTAGGTGCTGGCGTCTTGCGCGCAAAAGACCTGCAAACTCGTCTTGCCGCGATAGCCCACCATGTGATGGTTGTGGATGCCGCGAAAGCGAGCCGGGTCGCGGGTCAGGGTTTTCACGGACTGATTGGCGCGGTGGGTTGGCCCAAGCGCCATGGGAAAGGCACGGGTCACTGGGCCGGGCTCCCAATGGGTTTGCGGCAGATCGGAAAAGCTGCGGGCGCTGACGGCGATGATATCTGCCGCGCCTGCGCGCATCGTCAGGTCTTGCACCCGGTTTTGGCCGATGTGGATGTTGAGGAATTCGTCGGTGTCCAGCATCATCAGCCAGTCCGTCCGGTCGATGGGATAGGTGGCGCGGATACGGTCATAGCCCGCGTGCTGGGGGATGACACCCGGCGCCACCTCATTGGGGACATGGCCGATGACCCCAGCCCGGTCGAGAGCGGCCAAAAGCGCGTCAGACCCATCGCTGCAATCATTGGAGGCGACATAGATCGCGTCAAACCCCAGAACGCGGTGGTGGGCGACCCATTCCAGAATGAACGGTCCTTCGTTCTTGAGCGAGGAGATCAGCACATGGCGGGCGAACACGACAACAAGCTCCGAACGGGGACGGCATCAGCCTAGCATGCGGGGGGGCGGCGCGGCCAGTGCGGGGTTTGGTGGACTTCACAGAGCCAGGCCGCCCGGCTAGGGTGCCCGCCATGTTGCAGATCGAAGATGTCCTGCGCGACCGGGGGTCACGCTATGCTGTCTCGGGCGGCCCCGTGCAGGGCCGCGCCGGGGCCGAGGCGTTCTTGGCTGAATTGAAACGCGCCAAGAAGTTCGCCAAGGCGACGCACAACACCTGCGCTTGCGTGTTTTCGGATGCGGGGCCAATGAAGAACGACGACGGAGAGGCGGGTGCCGGCGCTGTGATCCTAAAGATGCTGGAACGGGCTGGGCTGGTTGATCATATCGTGGTCGTGACCCGTTGGTATGGCGGGGTGCATCTGGGAGGAGACCGGTTTGCCCATGTGGTCACCTGCACGCGTGCCTATCTTGAGGCGCGGGGGTAATACGGTGCGCAGCAAGAGGGAGAGACGGGCTGTGAAACTGGATATCGGGGCCGAGTTAAGGCGGGTTGGAAACACGTGCCTGTGGTCGTGGCAGGGTTGGGCGGCAGCCTGGGCCAGCGAGAAATCGCTGCGGCAATGGACACTGGTGAATGTGTTGTCGGTTTTGGCCTGTCTGATGGTCGAGATGACAGCGGGCGAACGCGCATTGATCTTGGCGCTGGGGCTTTTGATTCTGGCGGCCGAGGTGATGAACACGGCGCTGGAAGAGGTGGTGGACTACCTGTCGACCGACCGCGATCCGCGCGCCAAGAAGGCCAAGGATTGCGGCAGTGCGGCCGTGGCCGTGACGGCGATTGCCGGAGGGGTTGCCTGGCTGGTGGTGCTGATCGGCTGACATGGTCTGCCACCTTCTCGGGCGCGCTGCGGCGCTTCTCGTCGGGGGCAGGGTGGTTTGATGCAGCTTTAGGCGGCGGGCCGTGCAAATTTGAGTATTTGGAAAGGCGCAAGACCTTATGCGGCGGCTAGCTGATCAGGTGGCGCAGGCCTTGGGTCACATCGGTGCGCACGGCAAGGCGCAGGCCCGGCTCATCGCCCGCGCGCAGGGCGGCCAGAATCAGGCGGTGGTGTTGCGGCAAGTCACGGCGGCGGACCTTTTGGTAGAGCGCGCGCATCGTTGGGCCCAGTTGCAGCCAGACGGTTTCGATCATTGCCAGCATCGCCGGGGTCTGGGCGCGCAGGTAGAGCGTGCGGTGAAACTCAAGGTTGGTGCGCACATAGGACACTGCGTCTTGGTTCATCACCGCCTCTTGGTTGGCTGCGTTGATGGTGGCAAGCCTGTCGATCAGCGCGAAATGCACGCGGGGCAGGGCGCGGCTGGCCATTTCAGGCTCCAGAAGCGCGCGGATGGCGGCGAGTTCCTCGATCCGTTCGGGGGTGAGGTCGGGGGTGGCGATCCGGCCTGAGGAAGAAAAGCTGAGCGCGCCTTCGGCGGCGAGCCTGCGGGCAGCCTCGCGCACCGGGGTCATTGAGACGCCGAACTGTGTGGCCATGCCGCGCAAGGTCAAGGCCTGTCCGGGGGCCAACTCGCCATGCATGACCTGCTGACGCAGCGCGCGGTAGACGCGCTCATGCGCGGCGGCGTTGGGGTCGGCAAGGCGGGGTGTGGTGGCCATGGGCAAAGCGAAACAGCAAGCCTTGGTCGGGGTCAATCCCCTGTTGTGCCAAAGCGCAAGCCATGCAGCGCGCCGCCGTGGCTGCGCAGCCAGGCCCGCTGGGTCTGCCAGCCGGGATAAAGCCCCTCAACCACAGCCCAGAACCGGTGCGAGTGGTTCATCTCGACCAGATGGGCGACCTCATGGGCGGCGACGTAGCGCAGCACCTCGGGCGGGGCCATGATCAGACGCCAAGAATACATCAGGGCACCCTCGGCCGTGCAAGATCCCCAGCGAGAGCGGGTGTCGCGCAGGGTCACGCGGGTGATGCTGCGCCCGATGCGGGCGGCGTAATGGTCGGAGGCCTGCACCAAGCGGTCACGTGCCAGCGCCTTGAGCCAAGCCTGCACCCGCGCGCCAGCCTGAGCAGGATCGCCGGGGACCAAGAGATGGTCACCTTCGACCCTCAGGCTGCGGCCTGTGCCGGGAGCAAGGTGTAGCCTGCGCCCCTCGACCGGCAGCGAGGTGCCCATCCCAATCTGGGCGTTTCGCGGCATGCGGGCCAGCGCGCCGCGCAGCCAACCCTCTTGTGCATGAAGGAAGGCCAGCGCCTCTTGCTCGCGGGCGCGCAGGGGCAGTGACAGCGTCACCGCGCCATCCAGCCGCGACACACGCAGCGAAAAGCGCGTGGCCCGCGCCGAACGGCGCAGGGTGACCTCAACCGGGGGAGGGCCGGGCAGAATGGGCATGACACCTCAAGGCTTGGGCGGCCGAGCATAGCGATCTGTCGAAGGCTCGCAAGCTTGGCCCAAGCGGCAAAGCGGGAGGCGGGCAGGTTTGTTGGCAAAAGCCTTTGACACCGCCCGACACTTGTGGCAATCGCCTGCGATACTGCAATGCCAGCCTGAAAAGGGAACACCATGCCCAAGGCCGAATGGGGCGTAAAGCGGATTTGCCCCACCACCGGGAAACGCTTTTACGACTTGAACCGCTCGCCGATCGTCAGCCCCTACACGGGGGAGGTCGTCGATATCGAATCTGCGCGCCGCAAGATGGCCGCTGCTGTCATCAGCCGCTCGGTTCCTGAGAAGGACGACGAGGTGCTGGTCGACGATCTGGAAGCCGATGACGACCTCTTGGTTGCTGGCGTGGCGGATGATGCCGAGCTGGACGATGAGCTGTTGGAAGACGACGCCGATGACACCGTTTCGCTGGATGATCTGGCGGATGTCCCTGGCGACGAGGAAGAGCTTTAAGTTCTTCGAAGGGCCGCGAAAATGGTGCATTTTCCCTCTTGCACCCCCCCGCGGCCTTTCGTAAACACCGCCCATCGCAGCGGCCCACGCGGCGAGAGTTGGTAACGGGGTCATAGCTCAGATGGGAGAGCGCTTGAATGGCATTCAAGAGGTCGGGAGTTCGATCCTCCCTGGCTCCACCAACCAGACTTTGGACGAAAAACGCAGCGCCTTCGGGCGCTGTTTTTGTTTGTGCGAATGGGCCGGGTGACCTTCTTTTTGGCGCACAGGTGTCGGGCTTGTTTTCTGGGGGGATTGCCGCACATTCTGGGGGCAGCAAACCCTTGAAAGGATCAGCCCATGACCGACGTGCCGAAGATCGCCCAAAAAGCCCCTTACAAGGTGGAGATGGAGGCGGGCAAAACCTATTTCTGGTGTGCCTGTGGCGAATCGAAGAACCAGCCGTTTTGTGACGGCAGCCATAAGGGCACCTCGTTCGTGCCGACAAAGGTGACGGCGGAAGAGGCCAAGACCGCGTTTCTGTGTGGCTGCAAGCAGTCGAAGAACGGCGCGTTTTGTGACGGGTCGCACAAAGGGCTGTGAGGCGCGTCGTGGGGGTGATCTCGCCCGCACCGGAGGGCGGGCGGGGCTTTAGGGCTTTTGCCAGATCACTCGAAAACGCTCGGCCAGAAGTGGGGTCTCGGCGGTAAAGTCGGGATCAACCCCTTGATACCATTCGATCATTCCCTCAACAAAGCTGGCTTGGTCGGGCCATTCCGCGTAGGCGACGCGGAAGGCGTCGTCCATTTGGTTAAGGGGCAGGGTCGTGATGGACAGCGTCTCGATGATGCCCATCGGGCGGCCGGCCGCCCCGGCCAGGAGCGACACGCTGCCGGGGCTGGGTGGGGCGGTGCCCTGAAAATCGGCAGGCAGCGAGGAGGTGGCGGTTTTGACACCTGACAGGATCAGGGCTGCG
>JBMSKG010000193.1:0-5934 GCA_049419625.1 Paracoccaceae bacterium
CGTCGGCTACATCCTGTTCAACTTCCTGAACCTGAACGCCGGCTGGATCCACCGGATCGATTCGGCCCATATGGAGCGCCCCTGGAAGGCGCCGACCTGGCTGATCGGGGTGAACACCTGCCTCGCCTTCGTCAACGCCCTCTTCCTCGGCGCGGGCGCCAAGGTCTGGGGCTATGAAAACGCGCTGTGGTCGGGTCTGATCTTTGCCTCCTTCATCTTCCCGGTGTTCTGGTATCGCCATTACATCGTGGACGGCGGCAAATTCCCGAAAGAGGCCTATGAAGACCTTGGCCTGCCCTATGGCGAGCTTGGGGCGCGCAAGGCCGGGATCAAGCCCTATCTGGCGCTTGTCCTCGGGGCCGCAGTGGTGCTGTGGGCCAACTGGTTCTTCGTGCTGCCCGCCTAAGGGCGCGCGTCACGCCACAATAAGACAAGGGGCTGCGCAAGCGGCCCCTTTTTTTGCAAGGAGTGTTTTCTCAGAAGAAAATAAATTGCATTTGAGTATTGATTTTCGTCGCGAACCCTAACAGACTTGTCGAAAATGAACGCACTTCAGGGAGACTGCAGATGACCAATTCTTGGCGCTTTTCAACGCTTGGTGATCGCCACCGCGCGCTGGGCTCGAATCTGGAGGACTGGTCGGGCATGGGTACCGCCTGGTCTTACGAAAAGGGTGATCCGGATGCCGAATACATGGCGATCCGCACCAAGGCGGGCCTTATGGATGTGTCTGGCCTGAAGAAGGTGCACATCACCGGCCATGCGGCGGCCCATGTGATTGAACGCGCCACCACGCGGAACATGGAAAAGCTGATGCCGGGCAAGGCGGTTTACGCCTGCATGCTGAACGACGCGGGCAAGTTCATCGACGACTGCGTGATCTACCGCATGGGGCCGGACAGCTTTATGGTCGTCCACGGCTCGGGTCAGGGGCATGAGCAGCTGACCATGGCCGCCACCGGCCGCGATGTGTCGGTGCGCTTTGACGACAACCTGCATGACCTGTCGCTGCAAGGCCCGCTGGCGGTGGACTATCTGGAAAAGCACATTCCGGGCATCCGCAACCTCGCTTATTTCAGCCACATGGGCGCAAGCCTCTTTGGCAAGCCGATCACCATCAGCCGCACCGGGTATACCGGTGAGCGCGGCTATGAGATTTTCTGCCGTGGCCAAGACGCCGTGATGATCTGGGACCGCATCCTTGAGGAAGGCGCGGCCATGGGCATCATCCCCTGCCGCTTTACCACGCTCGATATGCTGCGCACCGAGTCGTATCTCTTGTTCTTCCCCTTCGACAATTCGGAAATGTATCCGTTCGAAAACGAAGGCCCGGGCGACACGCTGTGGGAACTTGGGCTTGATTTCACCGTCTCGCCCGGCAAGGTTGGCTTCCGTGGTGCGGAAGAGCATTACCGGCTGAAGGGCAAAGAGCGGTTCAAGATTTCCGGCATGATGCTGGAAGGCAAGAACGTGCCCGGCAACGGCGCCCCAGTGTTCAAAGACGGCAAGCAGGTGGGTGTTGTGACCCAAGCCATGCACTCGCCGCTGAACAACTGGACCGTCGCCATCGCCCGCCTGCCGGTGGCCGATGCCAACAACGGCACCGCGCTGGAAGTGCGTTGCGGCACCCATGGCCCGATCAAGGGCAAGTCGGCCGCGCTGCCGTTCTACGACGTCGACAAAAAGCGTCGCAGCGCGCAGGGCTGATCAAATTTCTGCCGCCGGAGCACCTTCGCCCGGCGGCAGTTGCCTCCGGCGGGGGTATTTGGGCCAGGTGAATGAGTTGGGTACCAGACTTGGCTGCCCGATTTGGCCGAGCGGCGCAGATGAACGATAAGGCACAGGACGAGATGACAAAGACCGAGTTTCCCCCTGCGATGATCAGCCGCCCCGTTTATGGCGTGCTGGAACCGCGCCCGGGGGCTTTTCACCTGATCGTTGCCGATGGCGAAGGGGCCGAGGCGGTGGCCGAAATGGTCGCTAAGGCGGCGGATCCAGCCGCGATGCTGGCCAAGAGCCATATTCTGTATACCGCAGGTCCAAACGGCACCGATCAATGGTCCAAGATCGAAGCCATCGGGGCCGCACAGGCACAAAAGGCTGCCTCGATCCCGACGCTTTTGTTCCGGCTGGCCCGCGTGCTGCAAGACGCCCCGATGGGCGCGCAGGTTTACCTGACCGGCACCGAGGGGTTGATGGGGCAGGCCGAGCGCGATGTCATGGCTTTGGGCTTTCCCCATGTTGATATTCAAAAGGAACATCGGGGGTCCACCGTGCGGCGCGTGCAATGCGTGCATTGCAAGGGCATTACCGAAAACGTCAAAACCGATCCGTTCCAGTGCAGCCATTGCGGATTGCACCTGTTTGTGCGCGACCACTATTCGCGTAGGCTCGCGGCCTTTCAGGGCGTGAACATTGATGCGGAAGACAAGGGGCAGATCCCCCCGGCGGTGGAGCGGTTCAAATGAGCGGTGGTGCAAAACTGAATGTCCGCGTGGCCGAGGTCGTGAAGGTCAACGACCTCATCACCCGCTTTCGCTTTGTCGCCCGCGATGGCGGCGAGTTGCCCGCCTTTTCGGGCGGCGCGCATACCGTGGTGGAGATGGACGACCACGGCACGCGGCGGCTGAACCCCTATTCGCTGATGTCCGACCCCGAGGATCGCTCGGGCTATGAAATCTCGGTCCGGCGCGATGATGCGGGGCGGGGTGGGTCTTTGTTCATGCACCAGCATGTCAAGCCGGGAATGGAGATGGTGCTGTCGCACCCGATGAACCTCTTCCCGCTGGACAACCGCGCGCGCAAGCACCTGTTCTTGGCCGGCGGCATCGGGATCACGCCCTTCTTGGCGATGATGCACCAGTTGACACGCTTTGGCGGCAAGTTTGAACTCCACTATGCCGCCCGCAACCCAGCACTCTGCGCCTATGGCGATGCGCTGAAGGCGGCGCATGGCGACAAGGTGAACCTCTATTTTGACGAGATGGGCCAGCAGATGCCCTTGGCCGAGATTCTGGCGCGCCAGCCGATTGGCACGCATCTTTACTGCTGCGGGCCAAAAGGGATGCTGAACTGGGTGCGCGCCACCGCCGCTGCGGCGGGCCTGCCCGAACATGCTGTGCATTTCGAGGAATTCACCGCACCCGGCACCGGCGACCGGTTCGAGGTGGAATTGGCCGCATCGGGCAAGACCATCTCGGTCGGCCCGACCCAATCGCTGCTTGAGGCGATGGAGGCCGCGGGCGTCGATGCGCCCTATCTGTGCCGCGGCGGGGCCTGTGGCCAGTGCGAGACCAATGTCATCCGCTGTGATGGCCATATCGACCACCGCGATCATTGGCTGTCGCCTGACGAAATGGCCAGCAACACCAAAATCATGCCCTGCGTCAGCCGCTTCACCGGCAAGGCGCTTGTGATCGACCGATAGGAGCGACCGATGAGCCTTGATTTCAAATACGGCTTCGATGACTTTTTCCGCGACGAGACCTATTGCGACGACTTCACCTATCGCAATTCGCCCGCGGGAATTCGGCGCTTTCCCTTCCCGTTTGACCGCGATGAATACATGTATTCGGTCAATATGGAGCCGCACGTACCCGGGCGCAAAGGCTCGGTCTTTGAGCATACCTTTGACGTGGACGAGCATTACCTCAGCGAGATGCGCGACCGGGCGCGGGTCCTGGCCAAGGACCCGCTGCGCTGCCAATCCCTGCCGCATATGACGCTTGCAGGTTGGGACCTGCTGGAGCTGATCATGGAAACCAAGGCGCGGGACTATCCGCAGTGGTTTTCGCTGACCAAGGACGGCAATCGCTGGCACTGGATCAACCGCCCCTTGGGCATTGATCAGAAGTTCACCTTCTTGGACGAATCCACCCTGCCTTATGGCCCGATGGAATACATCAGCCGCCAGACCCAAGGCGATTTCACCTTGCAGGACGAACGCGAAGGCACGCTCTGGGTCGATGCGGGCATGGTCACCACACAGGCCGACTGGTCGCTTGATTTCAACATCGGCATGAACTTCCACGAATGGCACGCACCGGTGCCTTTGGCCCATGAAAAGGGCATCTTTGACCGGGCGTTGAAGTTTCTGCTGAAGCTCCAGCACGGCGCACCTGTCCGGCGCTACAACTGGACGATGACGGTGAACCCGCTGTTGGATACCGCGCCGGAAACCTACCCCGAGTGGGGCCACATGCGCACAGCGCTGACCCAGGAAAACATGGGTCACATGATGCACCTGCGGGTGGAGTTGCAGACGCTCTATCGTCTGCCGCGTTCCAACGCGATCTGCTTTGACATCCGCGCCTATCTTGGCAAGTTCGAAGAGCTGGTCACCGTGCCGAAATGGGGCCGCCGCCTGCACCGGGTGGTGCGCGATCTGCACCCCGATCTGGCCGCCTACAAGGGCTTTATCCGCAACCGCGATGCGATGGCTCAGTGGCTGTCGCAGTATGACGATGGCCAGCCCACCTCGCCCGGCTGGTGGCCCGAAGACTGACAGGAGACCGGATATGCCAAGCGAAGGCCCCTTGCGTCTGGGTTTCCTGATGTTTCCGGGCTTCCCTATGGCTTGCCTGACCTCCGCGATCGAGCCTTTGCGGGCCGCCAATGAGATCATGGGTCGGCGTGAGTTTGAATGGCGGCTGGTGTCAGAGACCCACGCGCCGGTGCGATCTTCAGCCGAGGTGCGGTTTGAACCTGACGTCACCTTGGCCGATCTGGCGGGCGTGGATCATCTTTATCTGATCTCGCCGCCAACGGCCGAATTCGTCGATCCGCGCCAAAGCCCCGCCCGCCTGCGCTGGCTAGAGCGGACGGGCCTGACCTTGGGCGCGTTTTCTGGCGGGATCTTCCCGCTGGCGCGTGCCGGGCTGATGGAGGGGCGCGGCTGTTCGGTGCATTGGTGCTATGAGGCCGCCTTCAAGGCCGAGTTCCCCGATGTGAAGGCGTCCGAGGCGGTGATCCTGCGCGACAAGCGGCGCATCACGGCTTCGGGCGCGGGCGCGGTGTTTGATCTGATGCTGCGCCTGATCGAGGAACGTCTAGGCCGCCAATGCATGACCGAGGTGGCCTGCTGGTTCCAGCACCCCTTTGTCCGCGACGAAGATGCCAGCCAAAAGGTCCCCGTGGCGCGCACCGCCTCCACCGCAGACCGTCTGACACCCCCGATCCGTGAGGCGATCCGGCTTTTTGAGACCCATGTCGAAGACCCCTTGCGCATCCCCGATGTCGCGGCGGCGGTGTCGATGTCGGGCCGGCATTTTGAGCGACTGTTCAAACGCGAAACCGGGCAAAGCCCCTTGCGCTATTACCGCCACTTGCGGCTGGCCAAAGCGCGGCAGCGGGTGCTGTATTCCAACGATCCCCTGCGCGAGATTGCGGCAGCTGTGGGTTACCTCACACCGGCCCCGATGGCGCGGCATTATCAGGAACTGTTCGGCGTCAGCCCAAAGGATGAACGGCGTCTGGCCTCTGGCCTCAGCCGGGCCGTTCCAGTGGCGGCGGAATAGCGACGCCACGCTTTTGGGCCATACCTCAGCCTTGTGACGACAGCGCCGCAATCCCGGCAAACACCGTGACAATCCCCAACCACTGCGCGGGCAGCACGGCTTCTTTCAGGATCTTCCACGCCAAAAGGATCGTCAGTACGCCAAACAGCGATGAGCTGATGGCGGCGTATTCCGGGTCGGGCAGGCGGCCCGAGACGGTGATAAGGCTGATCGCGATGGCATCCAGAACCCCCATCAGCGCCAGACTGCGCCCCGTGCCCTTTGGCGCGCGCCAAGGCGACCGCGCGGCCAGCACAATGGCGAACACAGCCGCCAGCGCCACAACACGCGTCACCGCGATCGAGGCCATTTCCTCGCCCTGCCGCGCACCCTCCTGCGCCAGCCAGAACGTTGTGGCAAAGCCCACGGTTCCGGCCAC
>JBMSKG010000194.1:0-5885 GCA_049419625.1 Paracoccaceae bacterium
CGTCCCGGTGTTAAATGCTGGCACTCAGCCCAAACAAGCTACGGCGGTTGCGCGCCCCCGCAACCAAATAAATCAAACACTTACACAACACAGCAGCAACACGCCAAAAGGCCGTGTCCGCTCAGTGTCTGCTTTGAAACCAAAGCAAAAACATCCCCCACCACCCAAGACCACAAGCACATCACACTTTTGGGGCTCCACCAAGCCACGTCCGCAAATAGCCCCAGGTCTCCCCGCGCTAAGGTCGGCCGCCAAGGGCGGTTCACTTTGGTTCATGAGAACATGCATTTAGGGTGCCCAAAAAGAAACATCCACATAAAGTGCGCGATTAGTCTGACCTCACTCCAAACCAAAGCCTTGATTACGCATCAGGGACAACACGTTCAAAGCATGTGTTGTTTGAAAATCCAATGGGATGCGTCGGTGCGCCTGTTTAATGCCATTCGGCATCAAATGCTCGAGTACCTCAGCATCTAATCTTGAGATCCAGCAACACTTCGCTCCGTCCTTTCTCAGTGTCCCAGCGAAGGACACCGCTCCACCACACGAGCTATGGACCGGATAGGTTCAGTCGTTGTCACTGACCGATGAACCCGCGTCGCGGCGTGAGGATTCGGATTGCGGGACCGTTGTCCAAAGCGCCAGTTCGTCGAGGCATTCGAGGACCGAGCCCGACACGTTGCTTCGGCCAGCACGGCCAAACCCATTTTCTGTGCTTGTGGTGCGAGACATGTGCCAACGATCCGATTTCAGCTGCCAAGATGGTCCGAACGCCACGTCACCAGCGATTGAGACGAGCGCCACCTGACCCACCGGCGACGCGATCGATACAGGAGTTCCGGCTTGGGCAATGCGGTGCAGGAAAGGCAAAAGATATCCCGGGGACACCAAGCCGTCTGGCAAGGCTATGTCCTGCATCTCAGGAGCGCTGGCGAACTCGTCAGCCAAAGCGGTACCGACTTCGACCGGAGTTACTGCGCCTTCAAGGCGCGCGGCGAGCCAGAGCGTTGCCCAGTCCGCTGCTGGCATCCCGCGACGTGCCAGCCATTCGGCGGCCCAGCCGGCCTCTTCGGCCAGCCCCCAACTAAGGCCCGCACCGCGCGCTGCCTTGGTGATCAGGCTGCGCAGTTCCGAAAGCGCCAAGGAGATGGTCTCGGTCATGCGCCAAGCTCATCGGGATAAGGCATGCCTTGAAACAGGCTGATCCGCACCCACCGGTCGGAACGGGGGTCAAACCGAGTTGCACCGAAAAAGGCGAGCTTGCACCGCAGAATGTCGATTGGCAGCATTCCTACATCCAGAAGGTTGTCTCTGATTTCGGCGTAGGGCAGGCCGTGCAACATTTGGATACGACGAACCGTATGCCGGTGTTCCGGCTGCGAAAGAAGAAAGCGTGCAAGACCGTCGCTGTCCTCCCAACCTGCCAAGGCGTTGGACAGGGTTGAGACGGCCCGTGCGATGCCAAGTGGTTGCTCCCGTTCTTGGCCCGCCTCGGCGCGGCGGTCCCCAAGCCGGGGTTCCAGCTTCTCTTCCGAGACATACCAAAACCGCGCCGATTGCGCAGGGTCGGCGAAATCAAATCGGCGCGTCCAGCCATAATCTTCGGCGATCAGTCGGCGCAAGCGACCCACTGTCATAGCACCATCGATCGCAAATCGGGCGGTTTCGTCCGCATCGAGACCGTCTGCGAGGTCGTCGACAATGTCTCCGTAGGGTTCTAGCACCAGCGCCAGAAGGCATTCCTGCCCCTCTTCAGATAGCTGCGCCTCGCCCCAAAGCCACAAGTCGTTCCAAGGCTGCGGCGCGCCATGGCCCCATCCTGTCTCGATGTGCAGGGCAAGCTGCGCCAGATCGGCGCGCAGCGCAGCCAGTTTGGCCACTTGCGCCGGGTGTTCGCTGTGCCACAAATCCGCATTCTGCCGTGCGTCTGCCAAAGCGTTGCGGAAGGCCGAAAGCTCTTCAGGCGTGGCAACAGTCAGAGCACGAACACGGGCCAGTGCAGTTTCGCGCGTGGTCATCCATGCGTTCAGCAGTGCGGGATGGCGCACCAGAAACGGTGCCATGCCAAGGCCCGTAGAGTTTCCCACACCAAGGCGGCGCCGCAAATCTGCGTCTAGCCGCGCTGCAGATACCCCTCCGCGCACGCGGGCAAGGTGTTCGGCGATGTCCACGGTAAATGCCCGAGTCAGCCAGACCGAAAGCATCTCGGCCTGAAACGGGGCTTTCAACTCGGGCCGATCACAGATGTCCTCACGATCGGCAGCACCGAACTTGCCCGATCCATACACGGCGGTTGTGCGCATCAAATAGCCGACCGCGTCAATCTCAGCGAGATCAGGTTGTTGGCCTTTGCTAAGCCTATCCACCACATGCGAGAAAAGCCGGACTGAGCGATTGGCACGGCTGAGTGCAAGCTCCTTCGGACTGATCCGCCCGGCTTCTTGCAGCGGTACATTATCCGCCAGACGGTCAAGATCGGCTGTCGTGGCTTCGCCGTCGACAAGTGCAAAGGTTGCGTCCCAAGCGGTGGCGATCACCCGGTCTGATCGCATTTCATCCGGCAGATCATGCGCGAACGCGACAAGGCTGTAGGTCCGCTCTGGCCCCCGAGCACGATAAACGGCGCGGCCGACGCCTCGGTCGTCAACCTCCCATACCGGGCGATCAAAGCGCCAGCCCTCCTTCTCGATGCGGCGCAACAGAACCCGCAAGAAAGAGAGCCGCATCGGATGGGTTGACCCCAGCCGTGACAGGCGCATCACAATATCTGGATCGCGCAAAGCAAGTGCAGCCGCACTCTGGGTCTGTTCTAGCAGGCTCATTCCGCGGCCCTTTCCACTGTACCCTGACCCGCCGTCCCGAAGGACATTGCGAAAAAGCGCTCCCAGTTGCCGCCCATTATCGCGGCCACTTCGTCGCCGGAAAACCCGACGGCACGCAATCCGGTGCTCAGGTTTCCGAAATCACGATTGTCACGAAACCATGAGGGCATTTCGGGAAAGCCTGGTGCGTCCTTGCTGCCCTCTCCATAATCTACCGACTTGGTCCAGCGCCCTGCACGCATCCATTCCACAACACTGTCCGGCTGGTTTTGGCAAAGGTCTGTCCCGATACCCAGAAAATGCGTTCCAAACCGTTCGGCCGTCCGCGCGATCATCGTACAGAAGTCATCCAACTGACAGGCAGTGCCGCCCTTTAGGTGGTGCGGGTAAAGCGAGAAGCCAAGCATACCCCCAGTTTGTGCAAGCGCACCGATCACCGTCTCTGACTTGTTGCGCCGTGCAGCGTGCCAAATTGCAGGATTGGCATGGGTGACGGCGATGGGGCGAACGGAGTGTTCCAACGCCGACAGAGTCGACCGTTCTCCCGAATGACTCATGTCGACGACCATTCCGACACGGTTCATCTCTGCCACCACCTCGCGCCCCATGCGGGTGAGGCCGGTATCTTCCGCCTCGTAACAGCCCGTCGCGAGGAGCGACTGATTGTTGTAGGTAAGCTGCATGAAGCGCATGCCGAGACGATGCAGAACCTCGACCAACCCGATATCATCCTCGATGCAGCTGGGGTTCTGTGAACCAAAGAAGATCGCGGTGCGCCCCGTGGCACGGGCGGTCTTGATATCTTCTGCAGTGAAGCCTTGGAAGATCAGGTTTGGCCATTGTTCGAACCAGCGGTTCCAGCGTTCAATTCTTGCGACCGTCTCGCGGAAAGTCTCATGATAGACTAGGGTCACATGGACCGCGTCCACACCGCCTTCGCGAAGCTGCTGAAAGACCTCTTCGGACCAGTTCGAATACTGCAAACCGTCGATCAGGTAACTCATTCGGGCACCCCAGCAGCCATGTAGGCAGTTTTGACTGTGGTAAAAAACTCTGCGGCATAACGTCCCTGCTCGCGCGGACCAAAGGAAGACATGCCCCGACCGCCAAAAGGCACATGGTAATCGGTGCCTGCCGTGGGAAGGTTAACCATGACACATCCCGCCCGCATATGTGACCGGAAATGCGCAGCGCGAGCAAGGCTGCGGGTCATGATTCCAGCCGTGAGCCCAAAGGGGGTGTCGTTTGCGATCGAAAGCGCCTCGGCATAGCTATCGGCGGCGATAATGCAGGTGATCGGCGCAAACATCTCCTCGCGGTTCACCGCCATCGCATTCGTGGTCTCGGCAAAGATGGCAGGGGACATGAAATATCCCTGAGTTGGCCGGTCCAGCCGATCACCCCCGATCAGCAACTCGGCCCCTTCAGCGCGGCCACGCGTGATCCAGTCAAGATTGCCCCGCAGTTGGCTTTCGCTGACCACTGGGCCGATTTGCGTGCCCTCGGCCAAGGCATGCCCTACTTGAAGCGCCTTTGTGGCCTTGACGAGGCGTTCTGTGAAAGCGTCCAGAACCTTGGAATGAACGATCAGACGCGAGGCAGCAGTGCATTTCTGCCCCGTCCCGCCAAAGGCGGCGTTGGTGGCATGGGTAACGGCAAGGTCAAGATCGCAGTCATCCATGATCAGCATGGGGTTCTTCGACCCCATTTCCATCTGCAGCTTGGCCCGATTGCCCAAGACGCGTGCGGCAATGCCGCGCCCCACATCGACCGACCCGGTGAAGCTGACCGCATCGACACCCACGTGTCCAACAAGATGATCGCCAACATCGCGCCCTGGGCCCATGACCAGATTGAAGGTGCCCGCCGGCAACCCGGCGCGGGAGATGATCTCGGCCAGCGCGACCGCAGAGGCCGGCGTGAGGTTTGCAGGTTTCCAGACCACCGCATTCCCGTAAGCCAGCGCAGGAGCGATCTTCCATGCCGGAGTCGCCACTGGGAAGTTCCAAGGCGTCACCAGCGCAACGACCCCAGCCGGTTCCCGGCGTACCTCAACCTCGACGCCCGGGCGCACACTTTCGGCCTGGTCCCCCTGAAGGCGCAGAGCCTCGGCCGCGAACCAGGTAAAGAACTGGCCAGCGCGGTAAACTTCGCCCTTACCTTCGGCCAAAGGCTTGCCTTCCTCGCGCGACAAAAGCGCGCCGATTTCGGCTGCACGGGCCATCAATTCGGTACCAATCGCCATCAGCGCATCATGTCGCTTCTGGATACCAGCCGCCCACCATTTCGGCTGCGCGCCTTTGGCTGCCATGACAGCCTCATCCACATTCGCCGCTGTGCCTTGGGCAAACTGGCCGATCACGTCTGCAAGGTCGGAAGGGTTGCGGTTTTCGACGAACGTCGCGCCGTTGCGCCACGTCCCGGCGATAAAGTTTCGCGTCTCAAGTTCCATGCGGTCCGTCCCGTTCGTGCTGCCGTCTGGCCTGGGCCAAGGCAGCCATTATCGCTTTATGTGTCAAGCCAATCTCAGCTTGCCCGTCATTCCTGGGCACTGTCACAGTTTCCGCCGCGTCTGGAAAGGTGCCAAAGGCTGATTCCTGCTTTGGTTCTTCGTTCTTGGCCACCGCAATGACCTGTCATGCACGTGGAGCCTGCAGTGCTAAAGCCACTCAGAAAAGCTGGCCGTGAAACGCGAAAGCCCAACCAGGGCGATCTATGCCTTTGTTCGCGCGCTTGCATTGGGTTTCGGTATTAGATCCGGCAGACATCACTAGGCCGTCGTGATGGTTACCAGCGAGTTTTTGCGGGCTGTTGACCATTGCATCGTGCGATTCCCCTGTCAGTCGAGCATGCCGACGTATATCGCGCGCCATTTTCACGCTGAACTGTGCCGCTGAATTGCATCTTGGTGGGACATCTTCACAGAAATATTGCCCCTTGCAGGCGGCGGACACATGTTGACCTGATGCATGCTGCCCGGTCAGGCCAACTTGCCGCGCGAGGTCACACTGGCCACTTCCTCCACCACATTGCCCCGGATCAAGTGGACGCGGTCGAACAGAT
>JBMSKG010000195.1:0-5851 GCA_049419625.1 Paracoccaceae bacterium
AGCATTGTCGTCACCTGCGTTCGCATTCGTCGAGAAGTCGTCGGAAGCCTTCCGCTCCATCAGCGAGGCCGCTGCCGATCTCGATTTGCCGCAGCATGTGTTGCGTTTCTGGGAAAGCCGCTTTCCGCAGATCCGCCCAGTGAAACGGGCGGGTGGGCGGCGCTATTACCGACCCACCGATGTGGCCCTGCTGACGGGGATCAAGCATCTTTTGCATGAAGAAGGACTGACCATTCGCGGCGTGCAGAAAATGCTGCGTGAACAAGGGGTTCGGCATGTTGCCGGCCTGTCAGGCCAGGATGTGCCCGATGAAAGCGCCAACGCAGAGGCTGCACTTGAGGCCGCGCTTGCCGCCAATTTCGCCCCGCCCGCCGATCAGGTGTTGCCGCAAGAAGCCGCTGAAAGCGCGCAGATCGTGGCTTTGGAAACGGCGCTGAAGGCGCGTCGCGGTCAAGCCGCCAAGCCCGACGATATTGGTACTGCGGACCCCAGCCCATCCACCGCAATACCCGCCGCAGAGCAAGCCAACCCGCCGGCAGGAACACTTGCTGTCAACGGCACCTCTGAGGCTACCCCAAAACCCGCAACCGCTCCGGCTGACGAACTGCCGCTTTTTGCACGGTCAGCCCCCCCTGCCCCAGCACCGTTGCCGCTGGTGGACCGGCTGCGTCAACTGCCCCCGGGCAGCTTGTACACCCCGGCTGCGCGCGCCTTGCGCGACCGTCTGGCAAGCTTGCAAGCCCGCGTCGCGGCCCCACCCGCCGCCAACCCGCTTTGAACGCCAAGGAATGTGCTTTCCCGCTTGCGAGCCGCCGGAATATCGTTATGAAAGCGCCTATTCGTCGGGCCGTAGCGCAGCCTGGTTAGCGCGTCCGTCTGGGGGGCGGGAGGTCGAGAGTTCGAATCTCTCCGGCCCGACCAATACAAAGCCGCCCGCCTGCCGCCCGGCAGCGCGGGCGGTTTCGTTTTAAAAGGGGCCAAAGCCATGACCACAGCCGGAGTTCTGCCCGCCCAAGCCCTGCGCCAGATGATCGCCGCAGGCACCCTGACCGGCAGCCCCGCGATTGTGCCGGACCAAATTCAGCCCGCCAGTCTTGATCTGCGCCTCGGCACCGTGGCCTACCGCGTTCGCGCCTCTTTTCTGGCTGGCAACGGGGCAAAGGTCGCCGACCGTCTGGCCGAGTTTGAGATGCATCGGGTCGACCTGACCCATGGCGCGGTCTTGGAAAAGGGCTGCGTCTATGTCGTGCCGTTGATGGAATCGCTGGCCCTGCCCCTTGGCATTACCGCAGTGGCCAATGCAAAATCCTCGACGGGGCGGCTGGACTTGCTCACGCGTACGATCACCGACGGCGGCACAGAATTTGACCGAATTCCCGAAGGCTACACTGGCCCACTTTATGCCGAAGTTTGCCCCCGGTCCTTTTCGGTCTTGGTGCGTGCCGGGCAACGGTTGAACCAGATTCGCTTTCGCGCCGGGCAATCGGTGCTGAGCGATGCGGAACTGCGCGCGCTTCATGCGGTCGATCCCTTGGTCTCGGGCGAGGCAGTGATCTCGGAAGGCCTGGGCTTTTCGGTGGATCTCAAGCCCGCGCAGGGCGATCTTTTGGGTTACCGCGCCAAACCCCACACCGGGGTGATCGACCTTGACCGCATCGGCCACTACCCCGCACGCGACTTTTGGGAAGAGGTCCGCGCCACCGACGCCCGCATCATCCTTGACCCGGGTGCGTTCTACATCCTTGTCAGCCGCGAGGCGGTAACGATCCCTCCCGATTATGCTGCCGAAATGGCGCCCTATCTGGCCATGGTGGGCGAGTTCCGGGTGCATTACGCAGGCTTCTTCGACCCCGGCTTTGGTCATGCCGCAGCGGGCGGCAGCGGCTCTCGCGGGGTGTTAGAGGTGCGCTGCCATGAGGCGCCCTTCGTCTTGGAACACGGCCAAGTCGTTGGTCGCCTGGTCTATGAGCGGATGAGCGAACGGCCTGACACACTTTATGGCGCGGGAATTTCGTCGAATTATCAGGGACAGGGACTTAAGCTCGCCAAGCAATTCCGAATGGAGTAAGCCATGGCCCCGCTCTCAGGCGTCACTGTTCTGGATCTGACCCATGTGTTGGCAGGCCCGTTCTGCAGCCACACTCTGCAAGATCTCGGAGCCCATGTCATCAAGGTGGAGCGCCCCGGCACCGGCGACGATACCCGCGCTTTCCCGCCATTCTTGGGGGGCGAAAGCGCCTATTTCGCGGCGCTGAACGCGGGCAAACAGTCTATTGCGCTTGATCTGAAATCCCCCACCGACCGTGGCATCTTCGACAGGCTTCTGGCCCGCGCGGATGTGATTTTGGAAAACTACCGCCCCGGCGTGATGGAGCGGTTGGGATATGGCTGGGAGAAACTCCACGCCAAGCACCCGCGTCTGATCTATGGCGCGGTCTCGGGTTTTGGCCATACCGGCCCCGAAGCAGGCAAGCCCGCCTATGACATGGTGGTGCAGGCGCGCGGCGGGGTGATGAGCATCACCGGCGAAGAGGGCGGCCCCCCGGTGCGCGTTGGGGCATCGATCGGCGATATCGTGGCGGGCATGTATCTTGCCCAAGGCGTGCTGGCGGCCCTTTATGACCGCGAGAGAAGCGGAGGCGGAGCGAAAGTGGACATTGCCATGCTGGATGCGCAATTGGCTATTCAGGAACATTCCATCGCCCTGACCACCGCCACGGGCAAAGCCCCCGGCCGCACTGGCGCGCGCCATCCCACGATCACGCCGTTTTCAACCTACCGGGCAGCGGATGGGTTTTTGGTGATCGCAGCTGGCAATGATGCGATGTTTGGACACCTTTGCAAAACTCTTGATCTGCCGCTGAAAGCCGATGACGCCCGATTTGCCACCAATTCGGCGCGCTGCGACAACCATGCGCTCTTGAAACGGCTGATCGAAGCGGTGACGCTCGAACATCCGGCCGCATATTGGATCGCAAAGCTTGAGGCTGCAGGCCTGCCCACCGCCCGGGTGCAGGATATGGCCGAAGTACTGAAAGACCCACAGATTCTGGCCCGCGCCATGGTGCTGCCCATCGCGCCTGACACCCATGGCAACTGCTTCACGGCGCCAGGCAACCCGATCAAACTCTCCACCCTACCCGAACTCACCTCCCGCGCCGCCGCCCCCACCCTCGACGGCGACCGCGCGGCCATTCTGAACTGGCTGAACACATGAACACCCCGCGCCCACTGCGCCTTGACACGACCACCCTGCCGCTTGCCACTTGGGACGACCCTGCCAAAGGTACGCTGCATTGGCAAAGCCTGTTCTCCAAAGGTGAAACTGCCAGCGACAGCCTGACATGCGGGGTTGCAATCATTCACAAGGGCGAACATTTCGCCGCCCACCGCCATGCCCATGCCGAGGTTTATTTCGGCCTTGAAGGCCGCGGTACCGTTGTCATCGACGGCCAGCCGCACGAACTCTCGCCCGGTGTCGCCCTCTTCATCCCCGGCGACGCCGAACATGGCATTCCCGTGGCGCATGAAACCCTGCGTTGGTTCTACACCTTCGCCGCCGACAGCTTTGACGAGATCACCTACCGCTTCTCGCCGCGCTGATTTCATCTTGGCCTCAAATACCCCCGCCGGAGGCTCCCTAGGCCACGCAAAGGACGCTCCGCGGGGGGTATTTTTGCCAAGATGAAAGCCGGGGACCTGTTGGTTTTGCCACTCGGATGCAATTGCGCCGCAACCAACGACAAAGGCGACGCTTTCCGGCCTTGCCGCCCCCAACCTGACCGCTAGAAAGACAGGGCGAACAGGAGGAAACCTATGTCCGAAGACGCGCTTGTGATCTTTACCCCCTCAGGCAAGCGGGGGCGCTTTGCGATTGGCACCCCAATCTTGCAGGCCGCTCGCCAATTGGGCGTTGACCTTGATTCGGTCTGTGGGGGCCGTGGCATTTGCTCCAAGTGCCAGATCACGCCGGGATATGGTGAGTTTTCCAAGCATGGTGTGACGGTTGAAGAAGACGCCGTCAGCCCGTGGAACGCGGTGGAAGAGCGGTACAAGTCCAAGCGCGGCATGTTGCCGGGCCGGCGGCTGGGCTGTCAGGCCAAGGTGATGGGCGATGTGGTGATCGACGTGCCGCCCGAGTCCCAAGTCCACAAGCAGGTGATCCGCAAATCCGCCACTCAGCGCGATATCGTGATGGACCCGGCGACGCGCGCCCTGTTTGTCGAGGTGACCGAGCCTGACATGCACAACCCATCGGGCGATTTCGAACGCTTGAAAGAGGCGCTTGCCGCCCAATGGGGCGTTGAGGCCCCTGAGGCCGGTTTGGGCGTCTTGCGCCGTTTGCAGCCGGTGCTGCGCAAGGGCGAATGGAAGGTCACTGTTGTCTTGAACAAGGGCAACCATGACCAAGCCCCGCGCATATTGGATGTGAAGCCCGGGTTCTATGAGGGTGGGCTTTACGGTCTGGCGATCGATCTTGGGTCCACCACCGTGGCTGCGCATCTGTGCGATCTGCGCGATGGGGCGGTTCTGGCCTCATCCGGTCTGATGAACCCGCAGATCCGCTTTGGCGAAGACCTGATGAGCCGCGTGAGCTATGCCATGATGAACCCTGGCGGCGATGTCGAGATGACGCGCGCCGTGCGTGAGGCGATCAACGCGCTGGCCACCTCGATTGCTGAAGAGGCCAAGATTGACCCCCGCGCGATCTATGAGGTGGTGTTCGTCTGCAACCCGGTCATGCACCACCTTCTTCTGGGCATTGACCCGGTCGAACTTGGCCAGGCGCCCTTTGCCTTGGCCAATTCGGGCAGCCTGTCGTTGGATGCCCGTGATTTGGACCTGTCCAACATCAACGACGCCGCGCGCGTCTATGTTCTGCCCTGCATTGCCGGCCATGTCGGTGCGGATGCCGCCGCTGTGGCGCTGTCGGAAGAGCCGGGCAAATCCGATGAGATGGTGTTGATTGTCGATGTCGGCACCAATGCCGAGATTCTTTTGGGCAACAAGACACGGGTTCTGGCCTGTTCCAGCCCCACTGGCCCGGCCTTTGAAGGCGCGCAAATCTCCAGCGGCCAGCGCGCCGCGCCGGGCGCGATTGAGCGGGTCGAAATTGATCCCATCACCAAAGAGCCGCGCTTCAAGGTGATCGGATCGGACCTGTGGTCCACCGATGCGGGCTTTGAGGCGGCAACCGCCACCACCGGTATCACCGGCATTTGCGGCTCGGGCATCATCGAGGCCGTGGCCGAGATGCGCATGGCGGGTATCGTCGACCAAGGCGGTCTGATCGGTGGCCCCGATCAGGTCGGCAGCCCGCGCTGCGAGGCCGAGGGCCGCACCCATTCTTATGTGCTGCATGACGGCAGTGCCACGGGCGGGCCGAAAATCTCGGTCACCCAAGGCGACATCCGCGCCATCCAGTTGGCCAAGGCGGCGCTTTATGCCGGGGCGCGGCTTTTGATGGATGAAATGGGTGTCGAGCGGGTGGAGAAGGTGACCCTCGCCGGGGCCTTTGGCGCCCATATCAGCCCCAAGCACGCCATGGTCTTGGGCATGATCCCTGACGTGCCTTTGGACAAGGTGGTCTCTGCTGGCAATGCCGCTGGCACCGGCGCGCGGATCGCACTTTGCAACGTGGGCGCGCGCAATGCGATTGAGGCGACGGTGCATCAGATCCACAAGGTCGAAACCGCCATCGAGCCGCGCTTTCAAGAGCATTTCGTCAATGCCAGCGCCATCCCGAACTCGGTCGACACCTTCCCCGAGCTTGGCCTTGTTGTCACTCTGCCCGATGTCAGTTTCAACACCTCCGGCTCGGGCGGTGGCGCCGATGGCGGGCGGCGGCGGC
>JBMSKG010000196.1:0-5797 GCA_049419625.1 Paracoccaceae bacterium
GGGGGCCAGCCCCCGGACCCCCGGGGTATTTTTGCCAAGATGAAAGGCGTGGGCGTTGAGTGGGCTTGCCATCACATCGCTGACGCTGTCGCATTTCCGCAGCCACAAGGCGGCGCGTCTGGCCTTTGACGGTCGGCCTGTGGCTTTGGTGGGGCCGAATGGCGCAGGCAAAACCAACATTCTGGAAGCGGTGTCGCTGTTATCGCCGGGGCGGGGTTTACGGCGTGCGGCGACAGAGGATCTGGCGCGACGGCCCGAAGCGCTTGGTTGGAAAATCCGGGCTCAGGTCGCAGGGATTACGGCGGATCATGACATTGAAACGGGAGCCGAACCCGGTGAACCGCGCAGTCTGCGGATAGACAGCAAACCTGCACCGCAGACGGCCTTGGGGCGCATCCTGCGGATCTTGTGGTTGGTGCCCGCGATGGACCGGCTCTGGATCGAGGCGGCTGAGGGGCGCAGGCGGTTTTTGGACCGCATCGCCATGTCGTTCATCCCTGATCATGCTGATGTGACGCTGGCCTATGAAAAGGCGATGCGCGACCGCAACCGCCTTTTGAAGGATCAGGTGATCGATGCGCGCTGGTATGGTGCGCTCGAGGCTCAGATGGTGGAGGCGGGCACAGCCCTTGCGGCGAACCGGCAGACGGCGCTGGCTCGGCTGGCTGAGGCTCAAGATAGCGGCTCGGCCTTTCCCCGGGCTGACCTCTCGCTGACCGGGCCGGATGGGGAGCCTGATCTGCCGATCGAGGATCTGGCGCTGGCCTTGGCCGAAGGGCGGCGGCGCGACATGGCCGCGGGCCGCACCTTGCAAGGACCCCATCGAAGCGATCTGCGCGCGGTCTATGCGTCAAAGGGCGCCGAGGCGGGGCAATGTTCGACCGGAGAGCAAAAGGCGCTGCTCATTAACCTGATCTTGGCCAACGCCCGTGCCTTGGCGACGGATCTGGGCCGCGCGCCGGTTCTTCTGCTTGATGAGGTTGCGGCGCATCTGGACCCAGACCGGCGGGTGGCACTTTATGACGAGATATGCGCCTTGGGCGCTCAGGCGATCATGACCGGGACCGAAGGCGAATTGTTTGATGCGCTTGGGGATCGGGGGCAGGTGTTGGCAGTGCGCGATGACGGCGGACAATCGAGGGTTGCGGGATGAACCGGCAGCGGGTGACACTTATCACGCTTGGCGTGGATAATCTGGAGGCGGCGCGGGCGTTTTATGCGCGGCTGGGCTGGGTGGAAAACTCCAGCCCTGAAGGGGTGGCGTTCTTTCAGATGCAGGGACAGGCCTTGGCGCTGTTTGGTCGGTCCGATCTGGCAGCCGATCAGGGCCGCGCGGGGGCAGCTCTTGGCACAGGCGCGATGACTCTGGCGCAGAATTTCACCACTGAGGCCGAGGTAGACGCCGCCTTTGACGAGGCTCTGGCGGCGGGGGCCACTGCGCTGAAATCCCCGGGAAAGGTATTCTGGGGTGGCTATTCGGGCTATTGGGCTGACCCAGATGGCCATGTCTGGGAAGTGGCGTTGAACCCTTATTGGCCCTTGAATGAAGATGGCAGCCTGACCCTGCCAGAAAGCGCGTAATGACGATAAGCTGGTATGAGCTGGGCCTATATGCCCTTGGAATGATTGGGCTTTGGATGGTTCCTGGCCCGGTCTGGGTTGCCCTGATGGCGCGCGCCTTGTCAGGCGGGTTTGCCGCGGCCTGGCCCCTAGCGATTGGGGTGGCGCTGGGTGATCTGGTCTGGCCCTTGCTAGCGATTTTGGGGCTGTCTTGGGTGGAAAGCGCCTATGGCGAGATCTTGTCGATACTGCGTTGGGTCGCGGCGGTGATCTTCCTTTTCATGGGCTATCTGCTGATCCGCAAATCCGGCAGCCTTGGCAATGCCGACAGCCGATTGACCAAACCCGGCCTGTGGGCGGGGTTTTCGGTAGGGCTGGCGGCGGTGATCGGCAACCCTAAAGCGATCCTGTTCTACATGGGCGCGCTGCCGGGCTTCTTTACCTTGGGCAGTCTGATGCCGGTCGACATTGGCCTGATCATCGGGATTTCGGCCCTGATCCCGATGGCGGGAAATCTGGCGCTTGCGCTGTTTCTGGACCGGGCGCGGCGGCTGGTGCAAAGCCCTGACAGCGTGCGGAAACTGAACATCGGTTCGGGCATCCTGCTGATCGGGGTCGGCTTGGTCATCCCCTTCCTTTGACCACCAAATCTTGTGTCCAAGGCGTGACATTCCCCCCTTGAACCGCTATAAATCGCGGGCACTTCAAGGGAATAAGACCACATGGCCGAAGAGCCCAAAAAGACCGAAAGCTACGGCGCCGATTCCATCAAGGTTCTCAAGGGGTTGGAAGCAGTCCGCAAGCGCCCCGGCATGTATATTGGTGACACCGACGATGGGTCGGGCCTACATCACATGGTCTATGAGGTGGTCGACAACGGCATTGACGAGGCACTGGCAGGCCATGCCACCGCCGTCACTGTGAAAATCCATGCCGACAGCAGCGTATCGGTGCGCGACAATGGGCGCGGGATTCCGGTGGATATGCACAAGGAAGAGGGCGTTTCGGCAGCCGAGGTCATCATGACCCAGCTGCACGCGGGCGGCAAATTCAACAACACCGACGACAGCGGCAACGCCTATAAGGTCTCGGGCGGTCTGCACGGCGTGGGCGTTTCGGTGGTGAACGCGCTGTCAGAGTGGCTAGAGCTGCGGGTTTGGCGCAATGACATCGAATACCGCGCCCGGTTCGAACATGGCGACTGCGTGGTGCATGTGCATGAGGTGGGCCCCGCCCCCGGCATGCGCGGCACCGAGGTGCGGTTCTTGGCATCGGCCAAGACCAATGCACCGGACGGCACCTTCTCCAACCTTGATTACAGCTTCAAAACGCTGGAACACCGCCTGCGCGAGTTGGCCTTCCTGAATTCCGGCGTTCGGATCATTATCGAGGATGAGCGCCCTGCCGAACCCCTGCGCACCGAATTGTTCTACGAAGGTGGCGTGCGCGAATTCGTCAAATATATCGACCGGTCGAAATCTTCGATCATGGCCGAGCCAATCTACATGATCGGCGAACGCGCGGGCATCACCGTGGAAGTCGCCATGTGGTGGAACGACAGCTACAATGAGATGGTGTTGCCCTTTACCAACAACATCCCGCAGCGCGATGGCGGCACGCATTTGGCAGGTTTCCGTGGGGCGCTGACCCGCACGATCAATGCTTATGCCCAATCGAGCGGTATCGCCAAAAAGGAAAAGGTGGACTTCACCGGCGACGATGCGCGCGAGGGTCTGACCTGTGTGCTGTCGGTCAAGGTGCCCGATCCGAAGTTTTCAAGCCAGACCAAGGACAAGTTGGTGTCCTCTGAGGTGCGCCCAGCGGTGGAGAATTTGGTCAACGAAAAGCTGGCTGAATGGTTTGAAGAAAATCCGGCCAATGCCAAGATCATCGTCGGCAAGATCATCGAAGCTGCCCTCGCCCGCGAGGCAGCCCGCAAGGCGCGCGAGTTGACGCGGCGCAAGACGGCGCTGGATGTGGCGTCTTTGCCCGGCAAGCTGGCCGATTGTCAGGAGCGCGATCCGTCAAAGTCTGAGATATTCCTCGTCGAGGGTGACAGCGCGGGTGGATCGGCCAAACAGGGCCGCTCACGCAGCAATCAGGCCGTGCTTCCCCTGCGCGGCAAGATCCTGAACGTGGAACGCGCGCGGTTTGATCGCATGTTGGGCAGCCAAGAGATTGGCACGCTGATCACCGCGCTAGGCACCGGTATTGGCCGGGATGAGTTCAACATCGGCAAGCTACGCTACCACAAGGTCGTCATCATGACCGACGCCGACGTGGACGGTGCGCATATCCGTACGCTTTTGCTGACCTTCTTCTTCCGGCAAATGCCCGAGTTGATTGAGGGTGGCTATCTCTATATTGCCCAGCCGCCGCTTTATAAGGTCGCGCGCGGCAAGTCCGAGGTTTACCTAAAAGATCAGGCCGCCTTGGAAGATTATCTGGTGGAAATGGGTATCGAAGGCGCAGTGTTGCGCCTGCAGACCGGCGAGGAAATTGCTGGGGCTGACCTTGCCCGCGTCGTCGAAGCAGCCCGCGCCTTCCGCAAGGCGCTGGACAGCTTCCCCACCCATTACCCGCGCCCCATCCTAGAACAGGCGGCCCTTGCGGGCGCCTTTGACGCGGGCCGCGCCGATGCCGATTTGCAGGCGGTCGCCGATGCCGTGGCCGCGCGGCTCAATCTTGTTGCGGTGGAGTATGAAAAGGGCTGGACTGGCCGGATCACGCAAGAACACGGCATCCGCCTCAGCCGCATTCTGCGCGGGGTTGAGGAGCTGCGTACGCTGGATGGCGCAGTCCTGCGCTCGGGCGAGGCGCGGCGGTTGGCCAATCTGGCCGCCCAACACCGCGACGTCTATGCCACCCCTGGCCGTCTGGTCCGCAAGGACCGCGAGCAGATGGTTTACGGTCCGATTGACCTGCTGAAATCGATCCTGGCCGAAGGCGAAAAGGGCCTGACCCTGCAACGCTATAAGGGTCTGGGTGAGATGAACCCCGAACAGCTTTGGGAAACCACGCTCGACCCCGAAGCGCGGACGCTGTTGCAGGTGAAGATCGACGATCTGGCCGATGCCGATGACATCTTCTCCAAGCTGATGGGCGATGTCGTGGAACCGCGTCGTGAGTTCATTCAGGCCAATGCCCTTAGCGTCGAGAATCTTGACGCCTAAAGCGGCAAAAACCACAGCGCCAAGAACGGCGTCGAACCCGCCCGCATCGCATGTAAGATGCCGGGCGGGTTATAGATGAACCCGCCATGGCCAGGATCCGTCCATGGCATTTCGGCGTTCCACCACTCTCCGGCAGACAGTGGCAGATAAACCTCGGCTGGCGCGTGGTCATGGTCGGGATAAAGCACACCAGGCGCCATGACCGTGGCACCCAGCCACAAATCGCTGCGCTCTTCCAGCCCGCCCGGACCCAAGATCACCGCATTGGCATGACCATCCCAAAAGGCCAGATTCGCCGGGTCTGCGGTCTTGCGCCGCCCCCATGACAGCTGCGCCTCAATCCGGGCAAAGCTGCGCGCCAAAGGGCTATCCTGCGTTGCAAGCGCCGGAACGATCCAGTCGCAGACTGGCAGCCGCACCGGCTGCGCATGGCTTGGTCGCGGGTCTTTCCACCGCGCCACGACTTTTTGCGCCACATCCGCACCCGGGCCTGTCACCCGTTTCAGGCTGATTTCGGCGGCGTTCAGAAACTCTTGCACTGCGGAAGAACGCACCATCTTCGCCTCGCGGTTCTGGGCTGGCGACCCCGGCAGGACTTGAACCTGCAACCTTCCCCTTAGGAGGGGGACGCTCTATCCGTTGAGCTACGGGGCCAGATCATTTTTATCATATAAATCATATGCTTAGATATTGAAAACTTGGTCGAAATGATTGCTCGCCAAATTCTCGCCATCTCATGAGTTAAGTAATATATTGAGTCCTAGGCAGTGCAAAGGCTTTACTGTGATTTGAGCTAGCAGAGCGCTAGTAAATTGCCAAACAGGTGTGTCGCGCGCGCGCACCGGGGCAATCGCTCATCAGTGCTGGCAGCCTGATTTAGTGACGACCTGTAAGCAATATTGCTAATTCGGTAGCCTTAAATAAACGGGATGTAGCAGCAGCAAAACCGCTGGATGTGGACTCCCCTGCGACCAATGCGTGAGTACTCAAAGTATCAGCCGACAAGGCACCTGATGTGCCAGCCCTAGGAGCGCAACCAATGAACTATGTCTTCTACGACCTAG
>JBMSKG010000197.1:0-5648 GCA_049419625.1 Paracoccaceae bacterium
GAAGGACGCCATCCGCTATCACGACAGCGCAGCAAGGCTGGCCGATTGGGCCGCGCTGGCCCGCAAGGCGCGGCCGGATGTGCGGCTTTACCTTTACGAAACATGGCATCGGTTGGGCGATCCTGCGGGCTGGCTGGAGCGGATCGACGCTGATCTGCCCGCGCTGTGGGCGGGGCAGGTGCTGCGCCCTGCGATGGCTCGGGCCGGTCTTGAGGCGGGTGTGATCCATGTCATTCCCGGTGGCCAAGTCATGGCCGCCGCCGTACGCGCGGTGGAGGCAGGCCAAGTGCCCGGCCTGACCCGGCGCGAGGAATTCTTCACCGATGACATCCATCTGAACGACATCGGGGCATGGCTGATCGCCATGACCCATTACGCGGTGCTGTATCACCGCACGCCCGAGGGTCTGCCCGCCCAATTGGCCCGCGCCGATGGCACGCCGGCCACGCCTCCGCCGACTGATGCCGCATTGGCGTTGCAAAAGGTGGTCTGGCAGGTGGTGACAGGCTATCCTGCGAGTGGAGTGGCGAAAGGGTAACCCATGTCAGTGTTTTCGGTTTTGGCAGATGTTCTGATGGTGGGCCACAGCCTGTTTGGCGGTAACCTGCCGGTGCTGACCGAAGAAGCCCTGCGCCAGATGCGGGGCCCCACGGTGGTTGAGGCGCAGATCATCAATGGCGCGCCTTTGGCCTATAACTGGGAAAACTCGGCCAATGCCGAAGGAGTGGACGCGCGGGCGCGTCTGGCGCTGCGCCCGACCGATGCGCTGATCCTGACCGAGGCGATCCCGGTGTCAGAACATGTGAAATGGTCGGACACGGCGGGCAATGTCGCGCGCTTTGCCGAACTGGCGCGTGAGGCGAACCCTGAGGTGCGGGTCTATCTGTTCGAAGGCTGGCCCGCCCGGTCGGGTGAGGGGCTGCCGTGGCGCGAGCAATTGGCGCAAGATCTGCCCTTGTGGCAGGGCGCGGCGGGTGAAGGGGTGGAGATTATTCCCGCCGGGCAGGCGCTGGTACTTTTGGAGGACGAGATTGCCGCCGGGTCTGTGCCGGGGATCGACAGTCTGGATGCGATGTTTTCCGATGAGATCCATCTGGGTGGCAAGGGTCAGTATTTCGTCGCCATGGTGATTGCGGGGGCGGTGGCGGGGCAATCGCCCGAGGGGCTGCCGGCCAAGCTGACCCGCAGTTGGGCCAACCGGGACGCCCATCTGACCGAAGAGCAGGCGCGCGCCTTGCAACGGGTGGCTTGGGCGGCGGTTTCGGCCGGGGTGCCAACTGACTTGGCGACCACGGCTGGGGCTGAGCCGGACGCTGAACCTGAACCCGCCGCTGCGATCTTGCCCGATCCTGCCCCGGTGGAACCGGCTGTCGAAGCCCCCGACTTTCCAGCATTTGACCCGATCACCAACCCCAACCTCACCTTTGGTTTGGCGGGGGTGAATGACTGGTCGGTGCAGCAGCCCTTTCTGGACGTGATGAAAACCGCCCGGCCTTGGGTGGGGCATCTGCCCGGCCAATGGGGCGGTTGGGACCACGAGGATCTCGCGGCCAAGGGGGTGTTGGACGAAAACGGCTGGCCAAAATCGTTGCCGAGCGAGCTTTCGGCCATTGCCACGCTGATCTTGACCGACCTGCCCGAGGATGCTGCCGGGGTTGCCGGGCGCTATGTGTTGACATGGGAAGGCAATGGCACGCTGGCGCTGGAAGGGCGGGCGGTGCTGGTGGATGCCCAGCCCGGCCGGATTGTCTTTGACTATACTCCCGGCCCCGGTGCGGTGATCGTGACGCTGACGGCGATTGATCCGGCCGACCCGATCCGCAGCATCGTGGTGGTGCGTGAGGACCGGGCCGAGGCGCTGGCGTCGGGCCAGATCTTCAACCCAGATTGGCTGGCGCGGATCCGGGGGGCCAAGGGACTGCGGTTCATGGACTGGATGGCGACCAATGACAGCACGCTGTCACGCGTCGCCGATCGGCCAAAGCCCGCCGATTACACTTGGGCGCGGGCCGGTGTGCCGATGGAAACCCTGATCGCGCTGGCCAATGAGCTTAAGGCCGACCCGTGGTTCACCCTGCCGCACCTGTCCGAGGATGCGCTGGTGCTGGACTGGGCTGAGTTGGTGGAATCGGAACTGGCCCCCGGCCTTGTCGCCCATGTGGAGTTTTCCAACGAGGTGTGGAACTGGCAATTCGCCCAAGCCACTTGGGCCGAGGCTGAGGGCAAGGCGCTGTGGAACCAAGACGGCACATGGTTGCAATTCTATGCCCGCCGCGCGGCGGAGGTGGCGAATATCTGGGCCGATGTGTTCAAGGATGACCCCGCGCGGCTGGTGCGGGTGATTGCGGTGCAGACCGGCTGGCTGGGGCTGGAAGAGCAGATTTTGGATGCGCCTTTGGTCGTCGCCGAAGGCCGCCCGGCCCCGGTGGAAAGCTTTGATGCCTATGCGGTGACCGGGTATTTCTCGGCACTTCTGGGGGCCGATGACAAGGCGCTGACGGTCAAGGGGTGGCTTGTGCAATCGCGCGATGCCGATCCGGCCTATCCCTATGCGCTGGCCAATGCCATTGCCGCGGATGAGTTGCGCGATGGCAGGGTCACTGGCCAGACCGAGGACACGCTGACCACGCTTTTGGGGCAAACCCTGCCCTATCACGCCAGCATTGCCGCTGATCGGGGGCTGGCCTTGGTGATGTATGAGGGCGGCACGCATGTGGTGGGGTTTGGTGCGCAGATGGAGGATGCGGAGCTGACCGCGTTTTTCAGCCAGCTGAACTATGCCCCCGAGATGGGCGCGCTGTATGGGGAATTGCTGGCGGGTTGGTCGCTCATTTCGGATCAGCCGTTCAACGCCTTTGTCGATGTTTACAGCCCCGGAAAATGGGGGTCTTGGGGGGCGTTGCGGCATCTGGGCGATGACAGCCCGCGCTGGCAGGCTTTGGCCAAAGGGTGCCACGGGTGCTGAGCGTCATCCTGCCCGCGTCAAATGAGGAGGCCTATATCGGCGCCTGTCTGACGGCGCTTTTCGCCAGTCACCCCGTGCCCGGCGGAGCCGAGGTGGTGGTGGTGGCCAATGGCTGCCGCGATGCCACGGCGGACCGGGCGCGGGCCATGGCCGGGGCGGCCAAGGCGGCAGGCTGGGGGTTTCAGGTGCTGGAGCGGGCTGAGGGCGGCAGACCGGGCGCGTTGAACGCGGGCGATGCGGCCGCGAATGGCACGATGCGGGCCTATCTTGATGCCGATGTGATCGTAACGCCGCCGGTGATGGCTGAACTGGCCCAAGCGCTGGAGATTGACCGGCCGCGCTATGGCGGGGCCACCCCCCGCATCCCGCCTGCGCGCAGTGCAGCCACCCGCGCCTATGCCCGGTTCTGGCAGCGCCTACCCTTTGCCCAAAGCGTCGCCCCGGGTTTTGGGCTTTTTGCGTTGAACGCCAAGGGGCGCACCCGCGGGCGTGACTTTCCTGCGCTGATGTCTGACGACACCTTCGTGCGGGCGCAATTTGCGCCCGAAGAACGTGTGCAGGTGCCGGGACTTTATGACTGGCCGATGATCGAGGGTTTTGCCGCGCTGACCCGCGTGCGCCGCCGTCAGGATGCCGGGGTGGCCGAGATTGCGCGGCTGTATCCCGGTCTATTGGCGCGGGAAGGCAAGGCGCCCTTGGGCGCGGGTGGGCTGGCGCGTCTGGCGGCGCAAGACCCGGTGGGGTTTGGGGTTTACGCGGCTGTGTCGGTGGCTGTGAAGTGGGGGAAAAGTAGCGGCTGGACGCGGGGGAGGTAGGGCGGTGGCCCCCCCCCCAGCCCCACCCCACGCGGGGGAGGGGAGCCGTGCGGCGCCCGGCGTTGTGATGGGAGCGAAACAGGTTCTGTTGTCCCAAGCTGGCCGACCGGGCGCTTCCCTCCCCCCCCATGGGGAGGGTCAGGGTGGGGGCAAGTCACCCCCGCCGACGCGGACCGCCCGGCACCCGGCTGAGGAAACCCGGCGGGCGTTTGGCCACCCAGTCGAGAAACGGCCGCAACCGATCCGACCCGCGCAGGGCCTCGACGGTGTGAAAGCTGCGGGCGAGTTCGGTTTCGGTAAAGCGGGCGTGGATTTCCTTGTGACAGATATGATGCACCAGCACGACCGGCCCGCCTTTGCCGCCTTTCAACCGGGGCACCAGATGATGCAGGCTTTGCGGCACATCGGGCGGGATCGGGCGCAGGCACAGCGGGCAGGTGGGATCAGGCTCGCCAAACTCGGGTGGATTCGTCATCTTGTCTCCACAGTCTTGTGCTGGCACAGGATGGGCCGGGGCATGACCTTGGCAAGTCAGTAATGGTAGGGAATGCGAAAGATGAACGGGCAAGGGGATTTTGCCGCGACTGTAACGGGCTGGGCGCAGCAGGCGGCTGAGATTGCGCTGGGCTGGCTGTCCTCGCCTGCGGCGTGGTCGCAGTTTGGCCTTCTGGCCATGGCCTATCTTGTGGCCCGCATCGCCACCGCGCGTGCCACACCCTTTGTCACCCGCCTTTTGGATCCCGCCGCCAAAGTTGGTCTTATCGCCAGCGCCCGCCGCTTTGCCCTGCGCTTTGTGCCCTTGATGCTGCCGCTTGTCGCCTATGGGCTGACCGCGATGGGCGAGGAGGTGACACGCGCCACCTTTGGCTCGGGCGAGGTGATTGCCTTTGGCAAGCGGGTGTTCATCCTCCTTGCCGCCCTCATCTTTGTGCGCGAGGTGCTGACCGACAGTTTCCTGCGGCTTTTGGGGAAATACGTGCTGATCCCGGTCGCCGCGCTGTATGTGCTGGGCGTCTTGGATGACATCACGCAGCGGCTGGATGAAACCGTGATTGCGCTGGGCAACATCCAGTTTTCGGTGCTGGCGCTGATCCGCGGGGGGATTGCCGGGGCGGTGTTGTTCTGGCTGGGGTCTTGGTCGAACCGGCAAAGTGCCAGCTACATCAAGGCGCAGGACGAGTTGCGCCCCGCCACCCGCGAATTGGCGGTCAAGGCGGTAGAGATGATGATCTTCGGCGCGGCTTTCCTGCTTTTGCTGTCGATCATGGGCATTGATCTGACGGCGGTGGCGGTTCTGGGCGGGGCCTTGGGCGTGGGCATTGGGCTTGGCTTGCAGCAGATTGCTGCGAATTTCGTGTCTGGCGTTATCTTGTTGATCGAAGGACAGACCACGGTCGGCGATTATGTGGAGTTGGATGGCGGCGAGAAGGGTACCATCGTCAAGATGACCGCCCGCGCCTGTATTCTGGAGACCTTTGACGGCCGATGGATCGTGGTGCCAAACGATCATTTCATCACCACAAGGGTGGTGAACTATTCCGATCAAGGCAGTGCCAATCGTTATGAGGCGCCGTTCTCGGTGAGCTATGACACCGATATCAATCGCGTGCCCGAGATCATTGAAACGGCTGTCGCCGCTTTGCCCTTTGTGCTGCAAGACCCCGATGGCCCGGATTGCGAGTTGCGCGGCTTTGGCGAAAGCAGCGTGGATTTCGCGGTGGAATACTGGGTGGCGGGGATTGATGACGGCAAGAACAAATACGCCAGTCAGGTGAATTTCGCGATCTGGAACGCGCTGAAGGCGGCTAGGATTGAGATGCCCTATCCGCATCGGGTGATTGAGGTGAAGGGCGGTTCGCTTGGCTGAT
>JBMSKG010000198.1:0-5606 GCA_049419625.1 Paracoccaceae bacterium
CTACGAGGTGATCTCCTCCCCCCTCTGCACGGAAACCCGTGCAGCGCGACCTGCAGATATCTGACCGGCAAGATCACCAGCATCTTCGGCGCCCGCATCCGCAGGCGCACCGGGCCTGACACCTCGTTTGAGGTGCCGATCATGCCGTCAGGGCCAAAGTCCAAACCAGACAGCGGCCAGCGCAAACCCTCGCTGTCACCTTGCACCGGCCCCATCGGGAACAAAGAAAGTCGGGTGCCGCGCGGCAAATCCAGCCGCAATTCGGGTGGGCATAGAAATATCACATCGCGGGCGCCGATGATAAAGCAGCGCCGGTCCGGGTGGCGCACCAGCGTGTTCAGCACCGCCAAACCGTGATCGGCGCGCGCGCCCGCGAATCCCAGCCCCAGCACGAAAGGCGCCGCAATCAGCCGCAGCGCCTTGTCAAAATCCGTCGTGTCCTGTTCAGCAATCGGAAACAGTCGGTCCGCAAGCCGCGCCCGCGCCGGGGCACTCAGCGAATCCATATCCCCGATCACCGCCTCGGGCGTCACCCCCAGACGCAACAGCCGATCCGCCCCGCTGTCCGCCCCAACAACCCTTGGGGCCAAGGCCCGCGCCCTTGCCAAAGCTGCGGCGCTGACGGGCCCGCCGCCCACCAGCGTGACCCCCTGCAAAGAGTCGACAATTGGGTGATTCATGCCGATACTGTTCTTTCAATTGCGGCAAATGCCTGTTCCTCGGACACAATCAATCCTTCAAATGACCCCGATCTGTCCACGGATTCGATCAGGATCACAGGCAGTTTAAGCCGATAGAGTATTGCAGAAGGCGAGCATCTGATGACCGGTGCGAGTAAGATTTTAACCGTTTCCTATGGCACCTTCTCCTGCACATTGGAGGGGTTTGACGACCCTTTCAACACGATGAAGGCCATTGCGGAGTATTTCCGCGATTTAGCCGCCGGGGATCGCTATTTCGGGGCTGAACCGCCCACTCCCGATGCCGCCATGTTGCACCGCATTGCCGAGCGCGAGATTCAGCGCCGGGTTGAGGCGAAGATTCAAGACAACGGCGTGATCTTGCGGGCCGGCGATGCTGCCGAGGCCCCCACCGCCGAGCCTGTCGCGCGCCCCGCCTTGCTGGACGCCCCGTGCCCATTGCCCGAAACCGGCGCAGAAAGCGTCGCCGCGCGCTTGCAGCGTATTCGGGCCCGCCACGCCCAAGCTGCGCCCGTTTCGGCCGCTGTTGCGGCCAGCGCGGCAGAGGCGCCGCGCGTCACGGCGGCGGCGGCCGTCGAAGACGATTACACCGAAGATCAGCATGCTGATGATCTGCCGGTCCCCGTGGCGCTTGCGGCGGCACAGATCGAGCCCTTCGATCAGGCTGATGTGACGGACAGCTTTGCGCCCGCCTCCAGCTTTTCGGATGCCGCCTTTGACGTGCCCGAAGCCCTGATCTCTGACACCCCTGTGGCTGACGCCGAGGCTCCTTTGGTCACTGCGGCGGCTTTGCTGCCCGTCGAAGCCCCCGTCACACCACCGGCAGACATGATCGAAGATGACGATCAGGAATTCGAACAGGCCGCAGAGATCGACTTTGCGCGCTTGGCCGAACAGCTTGACGACAAGCCTGCCGCACGGGCCGCCGAACCCTATGAGGATCTTCCCGAGGACCAGCAAAGCGACAGCGCCGATCTTGCCGCAGCTCTGTCGGACGTTGACCCGATGGACATGCCCGAAGAGGTCGCATCGCTTGAGGCGGCAGATCACGCCGACGTGGACGAAGACGCCCTGTTGTCGCGCCTGAGCCTGTCGGAAGACCTGCCCCCCGCCACGGACGAGGTTCAGGCTGTAGACGCGTCGCTTGCCGCCAGCCTTGCCATGATCGGGGCAGCAACGGCCCCAAGCGAGACAAAAGATCTGGATGACACCGAAGATCTGACGCTTGAGTCGCTCCCCGAGACCCAGATTGACGCCGAAGCCGAAGCCGACACCGATCCCGCAATTGAGGCGGATGAGCCGCCGATGATGATCGAAAACCTCGATCAAATTGCACAGGATGCCCCGGCCGACGTCAACGCCGATCCGGCGGACATGATGCCCGATGAGCCGACCACCGAGGCCGCGCCGCGCGTCCGGGCCCGCGTCATCCGCATCCGCCGTGCCGCACCTCCCGAAGCGGATACAAACACGACATCCGCCCTAGAGGCCGCCATCGACGCAAAGCCCGATGCCCGCCCCGCCACGACCAGCGTCCTGTCGGATGAGGCCGAGGCCGCGCTGCAAGCCGAGCTTGCCGCTTTGGAGGCAGAACTGGGCGGCACGGTGGAGGCCATCGAACCCGAAGCCCAGCTTGAGGTTACCCCCGAGGTTGCTCCCGAAGTCGCCCCTCTCGCCGCTGCTGCGGCACCGGAACCCGCCGCCGCACCGCGCCCGATCAACGTTCCGGCCGAGGATGAGGCCGTCAGCCGCCTGATGGCGCAGGCTGCCTCCCAAATGGGCGGCGAAGAAACCCGCCGCCGCCAGTCGGCCATTGCCCATCTCAAGGCCGCCGTCGCCGCGACCGAGGCCGATCGCGCCGTCACCGGCGGACGTTCGGCACAGGGCGAACAGCGCATGGAGCCTTACCGCGACGATCTCGAGCGCGTGGTGCGCCCGCGCCGCCCGCAGGTCGAGGCGACAACGCCGCGCCCGCCGGCGGTGCCCGACGCAGCCGCACGCCCGACCCCGCTGGTGCTGGTGTCAGCCCAGCGCATCGACCAACCCCGCCCCGCCGCGACCCAATCGGCCACCCCCGATCTGGCAACGGCCCGTGTGGTGATGCCGGTGCGCCCGCGGCGTCCCGTTCTCGCCCAACCCGGCCCGGATGCAGTTGCCCCGCATCAGACGATGATGCAAGAACCCGATCAGGCTGAGCTTGACGAGGATGAGGCCCTGACCCTGGAAGAGGCCGAAAACCTCTTCTCGGATGCCACCAGCTTTCAGGATTTCGCCGATCAACTGGGTGCCGAGGCCCTGCCCGACCTTCTCGAGGCCGCCGCGGTCTATTGCGCCGAGGTGCTGCAGCGCCCCGAATTCTCGCGCCCGTTGGTGATGCGCCAACTCGCCGCCTTGCCGGGCCAGTCCCAAACCGCGCGCGAAGAGTATCTGCGCGGCTTTGGCACGCTCTTGCGGCAAGGCCGCATCACCAAGGTCAAGCGCGGCATGTTCGCCCTGACCGACCGCTCGCCCTATCTGGCCGAAGCGCGCAAGCTCGCTGGTTAAGAACCAAGGCCGGGCTGCCTCCCGGACCTTACAGCAGGTGGGTCGCCAAATTGGGCTTGACCCACCTGTCTCAATTCTCGGGCGGTGGCGGTGGCTGGTCAGGATCAGGCTGTCCGATGCCGGTGAACACGGCCTTGAACGGCACGATCCAGGCAAAGCCCAACACCAGATAAACCGGCACCTCGGCCCACAAAGGCAGGCGCGGCAGCGCGTTCATCACCGTCACCGCCACGACGACATAGGCCGGCATGCCGACCAAAAGGATCAGCAAGGACAGTCGTTTGCGCGTCTTGTAACTTAGGGCCATGACCGCCTCGTCGTTCAACTGCGTTGTCTCCTCGGGGTCGCCCCCGACGCGCGTCAAAGACGACGATGAGGAGGAACCCGAACCATCAATCCGCGAACGGATCGGTCACCAAAATGGTGTCGTCACGCTCGGGCGAGGTGGAAAGTAGCGCGACCGGGCATTGGATCAACTCTTCAATCCGCCGCACATATTTGATCGCCGCCCCCGGCAAATCGGCCCAGGACCGCGCGCCCGCAGTCGTTTCCGACCAGCCGTCCATTTCCTCATAGATCGGCGTGCAGCGCGCCTGTTGGTCAGCAGCGGTCGGCAGATAGTCCATCCGCTTGCCGTCCAACTCATAGCCCACACAGATTTTCAGCGTCTTAAAGCCGTCCAACACATCAAGCTTGGTCAGCGCAATGCCCGACACCCCACTCGTCGCACAGGTCTGACGCACCAGCACCGCATCAAACCAGCCACAGCGCCGCTTGCGCCCCGTAACGGTGCCAAACTCATGCCCCCGCTCGCCCAGACGCTCACCATCGGCATCAAACAACTCGGCCGGGAACGGGCCCTCGCCGACGCGGGTGGTATAGGCCTTGACGATGCCCAAGACGAAATCAATCGCCGTCGGCCCAAGGCCCACACCCGTCGCGGCCTGCCCGGCAATGACATTCGACGAGGTGACATAGGGGTAGGTGCCGAAATCGATGTCCAGCAAAGACCCCTGCGCACCTTCGAACAAAATCCGCTTGCCCGCGCGCCGCGCCTCCGTCAGCACCTTCCAGACCGGGCCTGCATAGGGCTTGATCTTCGGCGCAATCTCCAAAATCTGCGCCTTCAGCGCCACCGGATCCACCGGCTCCAACCCCAAGCCCGCCCGCAGCGCGTTGTGATGGGTCAAAAGCCGCCCAATCCTTGTGTCGAGCGTCGCCTCGTCAAAGATATCGGCCACGCGAATGGCGCGGCGGCCCACCTTGTCCTCATAGGCCGGGCCAATGCCCCGCCCGGTGGTGCCAATCTTGGCCACCCCGGTCTGCGCCTCCCGGCCCCGGTCCAACTCGCCATGGATCGGCAGGATCAGGCTGGCGTTCTCCGCCAGAATCAGATTCTCGGGGCTGATCTCCACGCCTTGGCCGCGCAGCTTGTCGATCTCGGTGACCAGATGCCAAGGATCCACCACCACACCGTTGCCGATGACCGACAACTTGCCCCCCCGCACGATGCCCGACGGCAACAGCGACAGCTTGTAAACCTTGCCATCAATGACCAGCGTATGGCCCGCATTGTGACCGCCCTGAAAGCGCGCGATCACATCGGCGCGCTCGCTCAGCCAGTCCACGATCTTTCCCTTCCCCTCGTCCCCCCACTGGGCTCCGACGACGACGACATTGGCCATGGCATATCCTTGCGCTATGGAAAAACCGTGGCCCCTATAGCGGGCCGTCGCGGCCAGCGAAACAGCAAAATGGCCGCAAGGGGGGAAGATGCTGCTTTATATCACCGTGGGCACCAATGATCTCAATCGCGCCTGCCGCTTCTATGATGCGGTCATGCCCTGCCTCGGGCTAGAGCGTCGCTTTCTGAACGCCGATGAGGCCGGATATGGCGACCCCGCGCCCGCGCGCATCCGCTTCTGGGTGACACGGCCCTTTGATGGCAAACCCGCGAGCGTCGGCAATGGCTCGATGCCCGCCTTCATCGCCCCCAGCCGCGCCGCGGTTGATGCCTTCCACGCCGCAGGCCTCGCCACCGGCGGGTCGGACGAAGGCGCGCCGGGCCTGCGCCCCTATGGCGCGGGCTTTTACGCCTGCTACCTGCGCGACCCCGACGGCAACAAGCTCTCGGCCGTCTGCGAAGGCTAGCCGCCAAAGCCCCCAGTCAAAGCCCCCAGTCAAGACCCGGCTTCGCGCCCGCCGGTTCATCTTGGCCCAAATACCCCCGCCGGAGGCTTCCCCGCGCGGGCAAGGGGCGCCCGGCCAAAGACCGCGCCCCCCCGCCAAGCCCCTTGCGCCACCCGCCCCTTGCGCCTAGATAGGCGCGTCAGCTTTGCGAAGGCCCCATGGAAAACGTTG
>JBMSKG010000199.1:0-5604 GCA_049419625.1 Paracoccaceae bacterium
TGCGCGGTATCGACCGTGAAGGCGTGGAACGTGGGCAGGTGCTGTGCAAGCCGAAGTCGGTGAACCCGCACACCAAGTTCGAAGCCGAGGCCTATATCCTGACCAAGGAAGAAGGCGGCCGTCACACGCCGTTCTTCGCGAACTACCGCCCGCAGTTCTACTTCCGCACCACGGACGTGACCGGGACGGTTGAGCTTCCGGCTGGCACCGAGATGGTGATGCCGGGCGACAACCTGAAGTTCAACGTGACGCTGATCGCCCCGATCGCGATGGAAGAGAAGCTGCGCTTCGCCATCCGTGAAGGCGGCCGCACCGTCGGCGCAGGCGTCGTGTCGAAGATCATCGCCTGATGATCCCGAGACGCGCCCCAAAAGGCGTGTCGAAGATCATCGCCCGATTTGAGCGATATCGATCTGGAAAGGGCCACCCCGCAGGGTGGCCTTTTTTCTTTGCCAGACTCTTGCTGTGCGATTGATCCAGCCACATGTCGACGGACCATTGGCGCAAATCAGGGGTGACATGATGCAGCTGACTGGCGAGTGTTTGTGTGGGCATATTCGGTTCACGGCAACTGGCCGCCGCAGCATCCGCACAGTTGTTCCTGTCATATGTGCCAGCGCCATTCTGGTGCGCCCGCTCTCGTCTGGGTCAGTTATCCCAGAGATGCGGTCGTTTGGGACGGACCGGGCGGCATGCCTGCACTTTGGCGGTCGTCCGATTATTCCTCGCGCGCATTCTGTCCGCGCTGTGGATCAACCTTGGGCGCGGTTGATGATGCGCCGACCATCGGTCTGGTCAGCGGATCGTTCGATCGCGCCGGGATCAAGGCCCTCGCCCCCATATCCCACAGCTACCGCAGCGCGCTGCCACGCTGGTGGGCAAGCCTGTTTAATGCGAGCGGCACCCGGGACTGACCGTTCGAGGTGCATGGGCCCTACCGGTCCAGCGCGCCCTTGCCCGCGAGCATCAGCGGCGTCAGTTTGACGACGTGAGCCGCCCGCGTGGCGCTCGCCTTGGCCGATCCGATCGCGAGCGCGTGGCTTTTCTGCCGGCCTGGCGTCAGGGCGTGAAAGGCCTCGGCCAGATGCGGATCGGCATCAAGGGCTGAGACAAGTTCATCGGGCAACACCACAACGGTTTCGATCTTTGGGGGCTTGGTTCCTGCTTCGGCGTGGGCCTTGGCCTGTGTCAGAAGGTCCCGCAGGGCTGGGGCCAACTGTCCGACTTGCGCGGCATCGGTGAAGCGGGCGCAATCGGGGGTCTGGGTGTTTTCGCCCTGCCGGGTCAGCACGCCCGCGGCATCCTGCAGCAGGCTCGCGTTGAAGAAGGTCAGCCGGACATCCCCGCGATTGGCGCCGAGGATGGCGATGTTGCGACCTGCGTGCATGTAACATGGGTGGCCCCATTTGGCCGTTTCGGCCAGACCGGCCTCAAGGCAGAGCGCCCTCAGAGCCGCCAGCGCGGCTGACCAGACACGGGCAGAGCAGGCATCGCTGGCAAATCTGGTGCAGCGCCCGCAGCCATCTTGAAAGAACTCTTCTGGGTTGGTGATCATCGCGCTGCCCCTATGCCCCCAGCCTAGGCGCGGGATTCTTTCTCGCCAAGCCAGATTCCCCGCTGCGGCCCCTTGATTTCCCTCGGGCCATGCCGTAACTCGCCCGCAGGCCTAGGGGTATAGCTCAGCTGGTAGAGCGACGGTCTCCAAAACCGTAGGTCGCGGGTTCGATCCCTGCTGCCCCTGCCAAGGCCCAAATCTCACGCTTTTGTTTTGCTCGCATGTCAGGCCGGATGTGTCCCGGCTGATGCCACGAGGTCATGCGTGTGGCGCGGCTGGCACGCCCCGTTCTCTCCGGCATTTCGCTTTCAGCCCCGCAGCCTGCCGTTTCTGCTGCGCGCTGGCCGAAGCACGCAGGTTCCGTCCTGTGGGGCTGCGAAGAAACAATGTTCTCGTCCCTTGGCGCGATGCAAGAATGTTCTTCGTATTTTTCAAAAGGTCACCTCAGCGCTTGAAAATCTTTAATCTCGATAGATGGTGTCGTGATAAAGATGGAGGTGAAGATGGAAGATAGTTTCTTGTTATTCTTGATCGTGGGATTTCTGGCGCAGATCGTCGATGGTGCGCTTGGCATGGCTTATGGCGTGTCTCGTCCTCGGTTCTGCTGGCTTTTGGAGTTCCCCCCGCGGCGGCCTCGGCCAGCGTCCATGCTGCCGACGTGTTTACAACCGCAGCGTCGGCGGGATCACACGTCTGGCATCGAAACGTCAACTGGCGCCTGTTCCGCATTCTCGCACCGGTGGGCATCTTGGGCGGAGTCGCGGGTGCCTATGTCCTCACTGCAATCGATGGAGACGTTATGAAGCCCTATATCGCGGCTTACCTGGGCTGAATGGGGCTCTACATCCTGTATCGGGCCTATCGTCGCGCGACACCGATCGAGAACCACAGCCCGGCCCTTGTGGCACCGCTTGGCGCGGTTGGCGGCTTTGCTGACGCCATCGGTGGCGGCGGCTGGGGACCGGTGGTCACCACTGGGTTGATTGGAACCGGCGGCGCGCCCCGACACATGATCGGCACGGTCAACACGGTTGAATTCCTTCTCACTGTGGCTGCCTCTGTCACCTTTCTGGTTGCGCTGCTAACCGGGCATTGGTCAGAGGCTGAGGGGCTGACCAGCTACATTTGGGCTGTCGCGGGGCTCATCGTCGGTGGTGTCACCGCCGCTCCCCTTGCCGGATATGTCACCCGCATCCTGCCTTACAGGGTCTTGATGGTGCTGGTCGGGATCCTGATCACAGGGCTAGCCATCTATCAGACGGTGCGTCTGCTGTGAGCCAAGATCACTGGGGCAGGGTGGGCCTTGCTCCGGTGATTTGAGTTCCCCCAGCCAAGCGGCTTGAATTCCGGGAGGGTTCGGCGTATCTCGCGCCATAGAGAAGCATCGGATTTTATCATGGCCACCAAGACCTCTCCCACGCAGTTCATCGCTCAGGTTCGCGCCGAGGTGGCCAAGGTCGTCTGGCCGACGCGCCGCGAGGTGCTGTTGACCACGATCATGGTGTTCATCATGGCGGCGCTGACCGCGACCTTCTTCAGCCTCGTCGACATGGCGATCCGGTTTGGTCTGAAGCTGATCATCGGCGGCGTCTAAGCGGGGTATCCCGCGGAATTCCCTTGAAATGAGGGCTGTTGGCGGCTATCCCGCCCACAACCACGGGAACACGGCGCGCAGCGATTCGAGTTGCGCGCTGTTTTTTGTTCCCGAAAGAGCCGGGGAAATTCCCGGATAATGCAGGAAATTCAGTCCCTTGGCGGGGCTGGCAAGTTAAGGTGGAATGGGCATGGCCAAGCGTTGGTATTCGGTGAGCGTGCTGTCGAACTTCGAGAAGAAGGTCGCAGAACAGATCCGTACGGCTGTCGCTGATGCCAATCTTGGTGACGAGATTGACGAAGTTCTGGTGCCGACCGAAGAGGTGATCGAAGTGCGCCGTGGCAAGAAGGTGACGTCGGAACGTCGCTTTATGCCGGGCTATGTACTGGTGCGGATGGAGATGACCAACCGCGGCTATCACCTGATCTCGTCGATCAACCGTGTGACGGGCTTCCTTGGTCCGCAGGGCAAGCCGATGCCGATGCGTGACGCCGAGGTGAACCAGATTCTGAACCGGGTCGAGGAAGGCGAGGCTGCGCCGCGCAACCTGATCCGCTTTGACATTGGCGAAAAGGTCAAGGTCACCGATGGCCCGTTCGAGGGCTTTGACGGCATGGTTGAGGATGTGGATGAGGCGCACAACCGCCTGAAAGTCTCGGTCTCGATCTTTGGGCGCGCGACGCCGGTCGAATTGGAATTCACTCAGGTGTCGAAAAACCTCTGAGTGTATCGCGTGGGAGGCGCGCTTTTGGGGCAAGACCCCATTGGCAGACCGGACCACTAAACCGCGCCAATGCCCATGAGGGGCGGCGCAGTGATAAAGGAGAGGCCACATGGCCAAGAAGATTATTGGCAGCTTGAAGCTGCAGGTGAAGGCCCAGCAGGCCAACCCGTCGCCCCCGGTTGGTCCGGCGCTGGGTCAGCGCGGGCTGAACATCATGGCGTTCGTGAAGGAATTCAACGCCAAGACCGCCGAGATTGCTCCCGGCACCCCGACCCCGGTCATCATCACCTACTACGCCGACAAGTCGTTCAGCCTTGAGCTGAAGACCGCGCCTGCGTCGTTCCTGATCAAGCAGGCCGCTGGTCTGCCGGCCGTGGGCAAGCGCGCCCGCGCCAAGGGTTCGATGAAGCCGGGCCGTGAAGTGGCTGGCACCATCACCACCGCAGCGCTGCGCAAGATTGCTGAAACCAAGATGAAAGATCTCAACGCCAATTCGATCGAAGCGGCGATGAACATCATTCTTGGGTCGGCCAAGTCCTGCGGCATCGAAGTGAAGGGCTGATCATCATGGCAAAAATCGGTAAGCGTTCGGCCAAGGCCAACGAAGTTTTCGCCGGCAAGTCGCTGATCTCGGTTGAGGATGCGGTCAAGCTGATCAAGGGTGCCGCGTCGGCCAAGTTCGACGAGACGCTGGAAATCGCGATGAACCTGGGCGTTGACCCGCGCCATGCGGACCAGATGGTTCGTGGCGTGGTCCAACTGCCCAACGGCACGGGTAAGACGGTGCGCGTGGCTGTGTTCGCCCGTGGCGCCAAGGCTGATGAAGCCAAGGCCGCTGGTGCGGATATCGTCGGTGCAGAAGACCTGATGGAAACCATCCAGTCCGGCAAGATCGAATTTGATCGCTGCATCGCTACCCCGGACATGATGCCGCTGGTCGGCCGTCTGGGTAAGATCCTCGGCCCGCGCAACCTGATGCCGAACCCCAAGGTTGGCACCGTGACGATGGATGTTAAATCCGCCGTCGAAGCAGCCAAGGGCGGCGAAGTGCAGTTCAAGGTCGAAAAGGCTGGCGTCATCCATGCCGGCATCGGCAAGGTGTCGTTCGATGAGGCCAAGCTGGCCGAAAACGTCCGCGCATTTGTGGATGCCGTGTCCAAGGCCAAGCCGGCCGGTGCCAAGGGCGCCTATCTGAAGAAGGTCTCCTTGTCCTCGACCATGGGTCCGGGCGTCTCGGTGGACCTGTCCTCGGCCACCGCCTAAAGACTGGCGGGCCTCCAGCCCGCGTGACCAAAATTGCAACGGCCGCTCTGAAAAGGGCGGCCGTTTGCTTGTTTGGGTCCAGAACTTGGGTCAAACTGCGCGGATTGAGGCAAAACGTGCATTTGACCAAGAGGCAATCATGGCAAAACAGGTATTTCAGGATGGGGAAATGCGCCGTCTGGCGCGGCGGCTAGAGCCCGAGGCGGTCGAGCGGCTGAGTGCTGCAAAGGTGCAAGTGGCCGAAGATTTCCGGCTGTTCCGCTATGATACACCGGATGGCAAGGTGGACATTGACCTTTATCGGCGGCTGCAAACCGAAGCCAACAAGATGAAGATCGAAAACCAGTGGGTGCCGGAAGAGCATATTCAGCTTTTGTCGGCCTATCTGCGGGCGATGGGCGTTCAGGTTGCCCGTGGGGTCTGTCATGGCACCCGGCGCGGCAATGAGCAGGTCTGGTTCCGCAAGCA
>JBMSKG010000200.1:0-5560 GCA_049419625.1 Paracoccaceae bacterium
AAAGGTTCGGGCACCCGTCTTATGGAGAGCCGCGATGAAGCGCACTTACCAACCGTCGAACCTGGTCCGCAAGCGCCGCCACGGTTTCCGCGCCCGCATGGCCACCAAAGGCGGCCGTCTGGTGCTGGCCGCTCGCCGCGCCAAGGGCCGTCACAAGCTGTCGGCTTGATCCCTGCGGCCTCGCTTGGAGGCCTCGGCATGGATAAGAACATGACACCGCCGGAGATGCAGGGCCAAGGCAGCAATGCTTGCACGCCCGAAGCCTCTCCGGCGGTTTCGCTTTGCATATCGACGTTGCAAAACCGCCCCGATTTCCTGCGCGCCGCGTCCAGCCTGCGGCAAGCGACGGGCGGATTTCTTTTGCAGGCGCGCGAACGCAAGGATGACAAAGCCTTTGTGCGCGTCGGCTTTACCGCCTCAAAGAAGATCGGCAATGCCGTGGCGCGCAACCGCGCCAAGCGCCGCTTGCGCGAAGTGGCGCGCGCGGTCTTGCCAACAGGCGCGCGCGCGGGCTGGGATTATGTGCTGGTGGCGAAACCCGGCGTCACGACGCTGCGCGACTATGCGCTTTTGCTGGCCGATCTGCGCGGCGCACTTGGCCGCATCCACAGGCCATGACGCCGCTTGCCCATTTGGCCGCGCTGCCTGTGCGGGCCTACCGCCTGCTGCTTAGCCCTTGGGTCGGCCATGGGTGCCGCTTCCAACCCACCTGCTCGGCCTATGCGCTCGACGCGCTCGAGCGTCATGGCGGTCTGAAAGGCAGCTATCTGGCCGCGCACCGCATTTGCCGGTGCCATCCTTGGGGTGGGCATGGTTACGACCCTGTACCCGGTACGGACCCCGAGTTCGATAAGACCCGCTGAGGCCCCACAAAGACTGTGCAACGCCGACGGACTCCGCAGATCAAGACGCATCTGGGGTTTCATCTTGGTCCAAATACCCCCGCCGGAGGCTCCCGCGGCCAGCGAAGGTCGCTCCGCGGGGGGTATTTGAGCCAAGATGAAAGGGCTTTCCCAAGTGCCGCGTTTCTGCGAAGGGAAAGCATCTGCGAGGTCATCATGCTGGACGACGATCTTTCCGACGACATTCACCCGCTGTTTCACGGCGCGCCGAAGTCGACCGAGTTTCGAAAGCTGCGCAAGCGGCTGGTGCAGAACGTGCGCGAGGCGACCCAGACCTATGGCATGATCGAACCGGGAGCGCGTTGGTTGGTGTGCCTGTCGGGCGGCAAAGACAGTTATACGCTCTTGGCCATCTTGCACGAGTTGAAATGGCGCGGGCTTTTGCCAGTCGACCTTTTGGCCTGCAATTTGGATCAAGGCCAACCTGGATTTCCGGCCACGGTGCTGCCCGAGTTTCTGTCGCGTATGCAGGTGCCGCACCGGATTGAGTATCAAGACACCTATTCGGTGGTGACCTCGAAAATCGCGCCGGGGGGCACGATGTGTTCTTTGTGTTCACGCCTTCGGCGCGGGAACCTTTACCGAATCGCTCGGGAAGAAGGCTGTTCCGCTGTGGTATTGGGTCATCACCGCGACGACATTCTGGAAACCTTTTTCATGAACCTGTTTCATGGCGGGCGGTTGGCAAGCATGCCGCCAAAGCTGGTGAACGAAGAGGGCGATCTGTTCCTGTATCGCCCGCTTGCCTTTGTGCCCGAGGCCGATTGCGATCGTTTCGCCCGCGCGATGAACTACCCGATCATCCCTTGCGATCTATGCGGCAGCCAAGAAGGCTTGCAGCGCGCGCAGGTCAAGAAGCTGTTGGATGACTGGGAAGCGCGCACGCCAGGGCGCCGTCAGGTGATGTTCCGCGCGCTGATGAACGTGCGCCCGTCGCATCTGGCTGACCCCGGGCTGTTCGACTTTGCCGGCCTGTTGCGGCAAATGGGAACAATTAGCGAAAATCCTCCGCATCTTGGCGACGCGGATTAATAAAGCCATCAGTCTCTTTGCCTAGCGTTTCCGGTGCCGGGGCCGTCCCGGTGCCGCGCCAGAGACATGGTTGATGCCCCATTCACTTGCCGCACGAATGACTCGTCCTGCCCGCAGCCTTGCCGCCATGATGCGGCGGCCTGAGATGATTTTGTTCTTGCCAGCCATCACACTGGCAGCCTTTTGGTTCGGTGGAGAGCGGGTGCTGGTCATGGTGGCACTTGGCGCGCCCCTTGTCTTTGCACTGGCCGGGGCGTTTCGGCAGGCGGATCCGACACCTGCTCTGCCAGATGCCTTTGGCGGGCTTGGCCTGCGCGCGCAACTGGTCTCGGCGCTTGAGACGATCGTGGCCGATGAGCCGATCAGCGGCAAGACCACCGCCTGTGTCGTGGTGCAGTTCGACGAGATGGATCAGGTTCTGGACCGGCATGGTCGTGCGGCGCAAACCGAAGTGCTGACACGCTGCGCCGAGCGAATCTGCGCCGTCTTGCGCAGCGGTGATCTGGTCGCCCGGCTTGAAGGGGGCGGTTTGGGCATCGCGCTGGCCCCGGTACGCCGTTTGGATCTGGAAACCGTGGTGCAGTTGGCCGCGCGCTTGCAGGCTGCGATCGCTGTGCCGGTTTCCTTGAATGCGCAGCGGATCTATGTCTCGGCCTCGGTTGGGTTTTGCTTGGCCCAGCGTGCGCCTGCGCCGCGCGGAATGGCACTGTTGGACGCCGCACAGGTCGCGGCGGATGAGGCGGCGCGCCACGGGCCGGGGGCCATTCGCGCCTATGCGCCCGAAATGGCGCGGCACCGCGCCGACCGCGACGCGCTGCGTGAAGAGTTGGAGATGGCGCTGGATGAGGGGCAGATTCGCGCCCATTTCCAGCCGCAGATTTCCACCGACACCGGGGCCATTACGGGGTTTGAGGCTTTGGCGCGTTGGTATCACCCTGAACGCGGCTTGATCCCGCCCGCAGACTTCCTGCCCATGCTTGAGGATGCCGGCCTGTCAGAGCGGTTGGGTGAGGTAATGTTGTTCAACGCCATGACCGCGCTGGGACGCTGGGACAAGGCTGGGCTGGAAGTGCCCACGGTGGCGGTGAATTTCTCAGCTGCAGAATTGCGCAACCCGAAGCTGGCGGAAAAGCTGAAATGGGAGCTGGACCGGTTTGGGCTGGAGCCGAAGCGGCTGTGCGTCGAAGTGTTGGAACATGTGGTCGCCGAAACTGATCATGATGTGATCGTGGCAAACATTGCCGCACTTGCCCGCATGGGCTGCGGCATTGATCTGGATGATTTCGGCACGGGCCATGCCTCGATCACGTCGATCCGGCGCTTTGCCGTTCGGCGCATCAAGATAGACCGCAGTTTCGTCACCAAGGTCGATGAAGACCGCGACCAGCAAAAGATGGTCTCAGCGATTCTGTCGATGGCCGAGCGATTGGGATTGCAGACCCTGGCCGAAGGGGTGGAAACGCCAGGCGAACATGCCATGTTGGCCCAACTCGGCTGTGGGGATGTGCAGGGTTTTGGTATCGCCCGCCCCATGCCGGTGGACGAAACCATGGACTGGATTGAGCGGCACCGCGCCCGGCCCTCGGCTACGCCCCGCATCAGCCATCGCGCCCGCTAGAGCTGGGGGCGCTTGCGGCGCGCTTGTCGCGAAAAGACGCGCTTTCCAGGGCCTGGGCAGGGGAAAGCGCTTGACCTTTTGTCGCCCCTGGCGTTGAACCACCGCTGACCCACAACAGGAATGGTGGTGGTCCGGATGGACGATCAGAACAAGAATCTTCTCCTCGCAACCGCGCTCAGCTTTATGGTGATCCTCGCCTGGTTTGTTGGCGGACCGATGTTGTTTCCGCAATGGTTCCCCGAGGAACCCGTGGCCCAGCAAGCTGTCGCACCCGCCGCGGCACCTGAGGCCACAGCCGCCCCGGCTGAGGCAGATGACGCAACTGCCGCCAGCAACGCGCCTGCGCCAGAGGCGCCGCGCCTTGTGATCGACACGCCCAAACTGTCGGGCAGCCTGTCGCTCGCCGGCGGGCGGATCGATGATCTGTCGCTGAAAACCTATCGCGAGACCGTTGATCCGACCTCGCCCGAGGTGCGGCTTTTGTCACCTGTGGGCAAGGACCACCCGTATTATGCCGTCTTTGGCTGGCTGGCCGGCAACGGACTTGAACCATCCGATGTCCCCGATGCTAAAACTCAGTGGTCGGTGATCGGCAACGCCACGCTGACTTCCGAAGCGCCGGTGACCCTGCAATGGCAAAACACCAAAGGCCTGACCTTCACCCGCACCTTGTCGGTAGATGAAAACTTCATGTTCACCATCACCGACAAGGTCGCAAACGCGGGCACCGTTGAGGCCCGACTTGCGCCTTATGGCATTGTCGCGCGCCACGGCTTGCCGAAGCTCATGGGCACCTATGTCGTCCACGAAGGCCTGATCCGGCGCACCGACGGAACTTTTGGCGAAGTCAAATACTCCAAATTCTCAAAGTTCGATGTGGCCGAGGGTGAAACCCTGCCAGCCGAAAAGGTAGACGCAACGACGGACGGCTGGATTGGTTTTACCGATCACTACTGGATGACCACCCTTGTCCCCGAACAGGGCAAGCCGTGGAAGTCTGTCGCACGCTATGTGCCACAAAGCGATATCTATCAGGCCGAAGTGCACCAAGACGTCATGTCGATCGCTCCCGGCGCTTCGGGCGAGGTGACCACACGGCTCTATGCCGGGGCCAAGGAATGGGAAACCATCCGTGCCTATCAGAATGACGAAGGCATTGCGGGCTTTATCGATTCGATCGACTGGGGCTGGTTCTACTTCTTCACCAAACCGATCTTCTGGCTGCTGCATCACCTTTATGGGCTGATCGGGAACATGGGTCTTGCCATCATGAGCCTGACGCTTGTTCTGAAGGTTCTGGTGCTGCCTTTGGCCTATAAATCCTATGTCTCCATGGCCCGGATGAAAGAACTACAGCCGGAAATGGAGGCGCTGAAAGAGCGCGCAGGCGAGGACAAGCAAAAGCTGCAAAGGGAAATGATGCAGCTTTACAAGGACAAGAAGGTGAACCCCGCAGCGGGCTGTTTGCCGATCCTGATCCAGATTCCGATCTTCTACGCGCTGTTCAAGGTGATTTCGAACACTCTTGAGTTGCGCCACGCGTCGTTCTTTGGCTGGCTGAATGACCTGTCGGGTCCTGACTCCTCGTCGCTGTACAACCTCTTTGGCCTGATGCCTTGGGACGCACCGGCGATGGGTAGCCTGACGCACATGATCTTTATCGGGATCCTGCCGATCATCCTGGGCATCACCATGTGGATGCAGCAGAAACTGAACCCGGCGCCGACCGATCCTATCCAGCAGCAGATCTTTGCTTGGATGCCGTGGGTCTTTATGTTCATGATGTCGACCTTCGCCTCGGGTCTGATCGTCTACTGGATCACGAACAACACGATCACCTTCATCCAACAATATCTCATCATGACCAGCCACGGCAGCCGTCCGGACTTCTTCGGAAACATCCGGGCCAAGGCGAAAACGCCCACCGCGGTTTCAGACAAGAGCAAGAAGAAATGACAGGACGGCTGGCGCAAATCTGCCGCCACCCGATCAAGGGACACGGACGCGA
>JBMSKG010000201.1:0-5534 GCA_049419625.1 Paracoccaceae bacterium
CATCGCTATCGCTAAGGATGCCTTGCGCGGCCAACATGGCGGCATGGGCGCGCGACCCGGCAATGTCTTGCGCATACATGCGCTGGTCAAAACCGATCGAGGCGTTGATCGCCGTCATGATGGCATCGGGGCCAGAGGCGAAACGCCCGCCCCACATGGCATTGGCGGTGTCTTTGGATTGGGTCATGATCTGGCCTATAGGGGGTAGAATGCGAAACGCGTTAGCGGTGCTTTATACGGCCTTGGTGCTTGGTGCAAACCCGGCCCACGCGGATGTCTCGGCCTTTGTGACCGGCGACATGGCCAAGATGGTGCTCTCCGACCCCGCCCCAATCCCCGAGGCGGCGCTGATCGACATGACCGACGCCCCGCGCGCGATGGCCGAGTTTCACGGCAAATGGGTGGTCCTGAACTTCTGGGCCACATGGTGCCCGCCCTGCCGCGAGGAAATGCCCGCGCTGGATGGGTTGCAGGCCGCCATGCCCGAGATCGCCGTGGTGCCCCTGGCCACCGGGCGCAACGACCCGGTGGCGATTGATCGCTTCTTCACCGAAGCCGCGGTCCAGAACCTTGAAAACCTGCGCGACCCGAAATCGGAACTCGCCCGTTCCATGGGCGTGATGGGCCTGCCGGTGACGGTGATCCTCAACGCCGAGGGCCACGAGGTTGGCCGCCTGATCGGTGATGCCCATTGGGACAGCCCTGACGCCCAAGCGCTTCTCAAGGCGCTCATGGCCGCCGACGGCTCCTAACGGGTGGCCAACGGGCGACGCCCGGCACCCCACCCCAAAAACATGCGCCCACCCAAGCATCGCTCTGGCGGGCGCAGTGGTCGGGTGCAGCTCGCTTAATGGCAGGCAGGGCGCTTGCCCGGCAGCAGCACTTTGTCGATCACATGGATCACGCCGTTGTCGGCCTTGATATCGGCGATGATCACATTGGCCACTTCGCCCGTGCCATCGGCAATCGTCACCCCATTCGCACCGGCGGTGATGCACAGCCGTTGGCTGGTCAGCATCGGCTTGAAATAGTTGGACCCGGCCGGAATGGCCGCGGCAGGCAAATTGCGGTCATCGACATGATACAGCAGAATATCGGTCAACTGCCCTTTGTTTTCCGGCTTCAACAGGGTTTCAACCGTGCCAGCCGGCAGGGCGGCAAAGGCATCATTGACCGGGGCGAACACGGTGAAATGACCGGGACCCGCCAGCGTCTCGGCCAGACCCGCAGCGGTGACTGCCGCAACAAGTGTAGAGAACCGCTCATCCGCCGCTGCGATAGCGGTGATGGAGTCCGCCTGCGCGGCGGTTGTCGAAAAGGCCAGCATGGCCAAGGTAAGCTTCAATTTCATAATGCACTCCCTGCTGAAAAACGACCGGCATCATTGCCTCGTCCTGAGCGAAACGCAGGGCGGTCTGGGCCAGATGCCATTGTTTCAGCCCAGTGACACAGTCGTCAGATCGCGTGATCGCGGTCACGGGGTTAGGCGGCCCATGACCCCAGCCGCCGCGCCACAAACGGGCCGCCACGGCCCCATTGTTGCGAAAATTCCCCCAATCCACCGCAATTGTGCCGCCTTTGTCCACAACCACTGCAGTCATGAACCCATAGGAGGTCATGTGATGCGTAAGAGTGAACAAACGGGCGCCCTTCCCCTGCCCAATGGCCTGAAAGCCTGGATGGAAACCCAAGGCCCCAAGGTCTGGCATGCCTTTGCCCGCGGTGTCGAATTTGACGACCCGAACGCCACCATCGACGTGCTGTTGGCCGCCCACTGGATCGTGCGGCAACCCGACATGGACCGCGCGACCGGCCTCCTCCTTCTGGCCCGCGCGCTGAAAGCGGGCTTGCACATCTATGCCCCGCCCGCGATGGATGACACCGCCGCCCGCGCCTTCTGCATTGATTTGCACCAACGCCTCTCGCTGTCGCAGGCCGAAGCCCGGCTGCCGGTGATGCCCGACGATCAGGCCACCATCGAAACGCTCTTCACCGCCGAAGCGCCCCTTCCCCTGCCCGCCTGCGGGCTGAAACGCGGGATCGTGCCATCGGCCTACAGCTTTCACGCCAATCGCCCGCATCTGATCGCCGCCGCCTTGCGCCGGGCGGCCTGATCCACCGTCCCCAAAACGCCCCCTTTCGGCCTCTTGCATCGGCGGAACCTTCCCGCTAGCACCAATGCCATTCAAAGGAGGCGCGTGATGGACGGGCTTGACGATCTGAAGGCCAAATATCTGACAGCGGTTGCCACCGTCTCCGACGAGGCCGCGCTGGAAGAATTGCGCGTCGCCGCCCTTGGCAAGAAGGGCGAGATTTCCGCGCTGATGGCCGGTCTTGGCAAGATGGACCCCGACCAGCGCAAAGCCGCCGGTGCCATGCTGAACGTCCTGAAGGATGAGATCGACGCCGCCCTGCGCGCCAAAAAAATGGCCCTTGGCGATGCCGCCCTGGACGCCCGCCTGCGCGAAGAATGGCTGGATGTCACACTCCCCGGCCGCCCCCGGCCCCGCGGCACCATTCACCCGGTCAGCCAAGTGATGGAAGAACTCACCGCCATTTTCGCCGACATGGGCTTTGCCGTCGCCGAAGGCCCGCAGGTGGAATCCGACTGGTACAACTTCGACGCGCTGAACATCCCGCCGGAACACCCTGCCCGGCAGGAACATGACACCTTCTTCATGCACCGCGACGCCGGCGACGACCGCCCGCCCCACGTCCTGCGCACTCACACCTCACCCGTGCAAATCCGCGCCATGACCGAACAAGGCGCACCGATCCGTGTCATCGCCCCGGGCCGCGTCTACCGCATGGACATGGACCAGACCCACACGCCGATGTTCCATCAGGTCGAAGGTCTGGCGATTGACCGCGACATCTCGATGGCCAACCTGAAATGGACGCTCGAAGAATTCTGCCGCGCCTTCTTCGAGGTGGACAAGGTCGAACTGCGCTTCCGCGCCTCGCATTTCCCCTTCACCGAACCCTCGGCCGAGGTGGACATCCGCTATTCCAACGTTGGCGGCCAGCTTCGCATCGGTGAAGGCGACAAGTGGATGGAAATCCTCGGCTCGGGAATGGTCCACCCCAAGGTGCTGGCGGCGGCAGGCGTCAACCCCGACGAATGGCAGGGCTTTGCCTTTGGCATGGGCATCGACCGCATCGCCATGCTGAAATACGGCATCCCCGACCTGCGGGCGTTCTTCGAGTCTGACCTGCGCTGGCTGCGCCATTACGGCTTTTCCGCGCTCGACATGCCCGACCTTGCGGGCGGCTTGTCCAGCTAACCTAGCGCCGCCCGTAAACCCCCGCCCAAGCCGGTTGCCGGTCCCCCGGCATCGGGCTCGCCTCATAAACCGCGCGCGCAATCGCACGGGCAAGGCAACTTGCCGCCGCATGGCCCAATTGGAACGTGTCGCGCAAGGGGTCGGCCATGGCCCTGTCCCCCGTCGCGGCGGCAAAGACCAGATCGCCATCCAACGGCGTATGCGACGGCACCAAGGCCCGCGCCATCCCATCCTGCGCCGCCGTCGCCATACGCAGACACTCGGCTTGGGTCAGCCGCGCATCGGTGGCGACAATCGCAATCGTCGTCGCCTCGCCCATCCGCTTCATCGGCTCCGGTTCCGCTGCCGCATCATAGCGTCCCGTTGCCCCCAACCCGCCAAACTCACCCCCCAGCTCAAATGGATGCGCCCAAAACCCCGGCCCCTCCCCAATGGTGGCCGAGCCCAGCGCATTGACCGCCACCAAAGCCCCGACCGTGATCCCGCTGCTCAGCACGGCCGAGGCGCTGCCCAGCCCGCCCTTCCACCGCCCCGTCAACGCGCCATAACCGGCCCCGGCACTGCCCAGCGCAAACTCTGGTCCCGCCGCTTGCAAGGCGGCAAGCCCCAGATCGGCATAAGGGTTGCGCGCCCACCCCTTGTCGCCACCGTTCAACAGATCAAACAAGATCGCCCCCGGCACGATCGGCACCCGCTGATCGCCCACCGCAAAGCCGCGCCCCATGGCGCGCAACCCATCCGCCACACCCGAACAGGCATCAAGGCCAAAGGCCGACCCGCCCGACAGCACCAGCGCATCCACCTCCTGCACCAACCGATCCGGCGCCAAAAGATCGGTCTCCCGCGTGCCGGGCGCCCCGCCCATGACATTCACCGCCGCCGTAAACGGCCGCTCGCCCACCAACACCGTGCAGCCCGACCGCAAACCCGCATCCACCGCATGGCCCACGCGCAGCCCCGCAACATCGGTGATCAGATTGCGCTTGCCCTGCCGCATGACCCTTCTCCGTGTTCACCGCACCCCGGCCCGCCATCGCATGATCCCTTGCGACGGACCCGCCCCCGTGCCACCGTTCGCCCAGACAATCACCAAGGGGGCGGAAATGCAAAAGGTTGCGGTCATCACGGCGGGCGGCTCTGGCATGGGGGCCGCCGCCGCACGGCGTCTGGCGGCCGATGGCTTTGCCGTTGCGATCCTGTCCTCCTCCGGCAAGGGCGAGGCTTTGGCCAACGAACTTGGCGGCGTCGGCATCACCGGATCAAACCAATCAAACGACGATGTGCAGCGGTTGGTTGACGCCACGATGGCGCGCTTTGGCCGGATTGATGTGCTGGTCAACTCCGCAGGCCACGGCCCCCGCGCCGCCCTTCTCGACATCACCGACGAGGGCTGGCATCAGGGCATCGACATCTATTTCCTCTCCGCCGTCCGCCCCATCCGCGCCGTGACGCCGATCCTTGAGGCGCAAGGCACCGGCGGGTCGATCATCAACATCACCACCTTCGCCACGTTCGAACCCGACCCGGCCTTCCCCACCTCGGGCGTCGCCCGCGCCGGGCTTGCGGCCTTCACCAAACTCTACGCCGACAAATACGCCCCCCAAGGCATCCGCATCAACAACCTCTTGCCGGGCTTCATCAACTCTTTGCCCGAAAAGGAAGAATTCCGCGCCCGCATCCCGATGGGCCGTTATGGCCGGGTTGAGGAAATCGCCGGAACCGTCAGCTTCCTCGCCTCTGACGCCTCGGGCTACATCACCGGGCAAAACCTGCGGGTGGACGGCGGGATCACGCGCTCGGTGTAGCGCGGCGATAGTCGAGTGGCTGGCTGCGCGCCAGCCACATATAGGCAAAGACGCCACTGACCATGCCCGCAAAGGCCAACAGCGCCGCCAGCATCACCTGCCCACTGTCATAATCCTGCGCCGACAGCGCCAAATAGCCAAAGGCCCAAAACCCGGCCCAGCTGACCACGCAGATCACTGCGATCAGTTTTTTCATGGTCCCACCTCCTGAAAAGCCGCGTCAGAATGTCGCTCTGCCTTCAGTGGTAACAAGAGTTTTCAAACTTGCATCAGATTTCTTGCATCTGACGCCCTGCGCCAAAAGATTCTTTCAGATGCAGGATTTGAACACGCCGTGAGGCGCCCGAATGGGCGACGATGAGGGGCGGAACGAAGGGCCGGTCAGACCGCCTCGTGGCCTGCCCCGATCGAGTGGTCCGATTTCAGTCTTAGTGCATAACGGGTC
>JBMSKG010000202.1:0-5512 GCA_049419625.1 Paracoccaceae bacterium
CCCCAAGGGGCGGTTTTTGTTTAGGAATTTCGGCCAAGGCGCTTGCGCTCATGCGGATCAAGGATGCGCTTGCGGAGCCGGATGATCTTTGGTGTCACCTCCACCAACTCATCATCGTCGATATAGGCGATCGCCTCTTCGAGGCTCATCTTGATATGGGGCGTCAGCCGCACGGCCTCATCGGTGCCCGAAGCGCGGACGTTGGTGAGTTTCTTGCCCTTCAGCGGGTTCACCTCAAGGTCATTGTCGCGGCTGTGTTCGCCGATCAACATGCCCTCATAGACGTTTTCCTGCGGGCCAATGAACATGCGGCCACGGTCTTCCAGGTTCCAAAGGGCATAGGCCACCGAAACCCCGTTTTCCATCGAGATCAGCACACCCTGACGGCGGCCCTGGATCGGGCCCTTGTGCGGGGTCCAGCCGTGGAAGATGCGGTTCAACACGCCCGTGCCGCGCGTATCGGTCAGGAACTGACCGTGATAGCCGATCAGCCCGCGTGAAGGGACATGGGCGATGATGCGGGTTTTGCCTACGCCCGCAGGCTTCATCTCGACCAACTCGCCCTTCCGCTCACCGGTCAGCTTGTCGATCACGGCGCCCGAGTATTCGTCATCAACGTCGACGATGACCTCTTCCACCGGCTCCATCCGCACGCCGTCTTCTTCCTTGAAGATCACGCGGGGACGGCTGATCGACAGCTCAAAGCCTTCGCGGCGCATGTTTTCGATCAACACGCCCATCTGCAATTCGCCACGGCCCGAAACTTCAAAGGCTTCGCCACCGGGAGTGTCGGCGATCTTGATCGCGACGTTGACCTCGGCCTCTTTCATCAGGCGGTCGCGGATAACGCGGCTTTGCACCTTGTTGCCATCACGGCCCGCGAGCGGGCTGTCATTGATGCCAAAGGTGACCGTGATGGTCGGCGGATCAATCGGCTGTGCGGGAATCGCGGTATCAACGTCCAGCGCACAGAGCGTGTCGGCCACTGTGGCTTTGGACATGCCGGCGATGGTGACGATGTCCCCGGCCTGCGCCTCATCAATCGCGGTCTGGGTCAGGCCGCGGAACGCCAGAATCTTTGTCACGCGGAACTGTTCAATCTTGTCGCCGGTGCGCGACAGCGCCTTAAGCTGCTCGCCCACCTTCAGAGTGCCGGATTCGACGCGGCCGGTCAGGATGCGGCCAATGAACGGGTCCGCCGACAGGGTGGTGGCCAGCATCCGGAAAGGTTCGGACGCTTGGGCAATCTGGCGCGGTGCCGGCACGTGCTTGACGATCAGATCAAAAAGCGCCGTCAGGTCCTTGCGCGGCCCGTCCAGCTCCATATCCGCCCAGCCCGAGCGGCCCGAGGCATAGACATGCGGGAAATCAAGCTGTTCGTCAGTGGCGCCCAGATTGGCAAAAAGATCGAAGACTTCGTTCAGCGCGCGGTCAGGCTCGGCGTCGGGCTTGTCGACCTTGTTCAGCACCACAATCGGGCGCAAACCCAGCGCCAAGGCTTTCGATGTCACGAACTTGGTCTGTGGCATCGGGCCTTCGGCGGCGTCCACCAACAGGCAAACCCCGTCCACCATGTTCAAGATGCGCTCTACCTCGCCACCAAAGTCGGCATGGCCGGGGGTGTCGACGATGTTGATGCGCACACCATTGTGCTCAACGCTGGTGCATTTGGCCAAAATGGTGATGCCGCGCTCGCGCTCGATGTCATTGCTGTCCATGGCGCGTTCGGAAACCGCCTGATTGTCGCGGAAGGATCCGGACTGTTTCAGCAGTTCGTCCACCAAGGTGGTTTTGCCATGGTCGACGTGCGCGATGATGGCGATGTTGCGAAGCTCCATCGGGAGGGGTCTCTTTCTTTGTCAGCTTTGGCGCGGGCCTTACAGGAGGCAGGGCAGAAAGGCCAGAGGAACCTTGGCCGCTCTGAAATCGGCAGGGTCAGGTGGTGCACAGCGCCTTAGGCCGCCAGTTCGACGAGTGGCAGCCGCAACGGTCGGCGCACCGCTTGTGCCCCCGCAAGCGCCAAGAGCGTGTTGGTCGGGCCGGGCGTGGCCAAAAGGGCCAGAAGGGCGAAGGCAAGCTGGATCAACGTCATGCGCCGCTGATGGCGCAGCAGTCCGGCGTCTTCTGTGACATGGATCAAGCTTTCTGGAAAAGGGCGCCGAGTGACACCGTGCGGTGGCATCGCGTCCGATTGGCGCCGGTGGGCTGGTTGCCTTTGGACCAGCGCCGGGGTAAAGCTTGAGCGACCGTTTTTTCAGGGGAATGACCTTGCGCGATCTCAAGTTGCCCAATCAGCGCCACCCAGAAAAGGCGCATCGCCCCGATCAGGAGCAGCCGAAAAAACCCTCATGGATCCGCGTCAAAGCCCCGACGTCTGAGGGCTACAAGCAAACGCGTGACATCCTCAAATCGAAAAAGCTGGTCACGGTGTGCGAAGAGGCGGGCTGCCCCAACGTGGGTGAATGTTGGAGCCAGGGCCACGCCACCATGATGATCATGGGCGAGATCTGCACGCGCGGCTGCACCTTTTGCAACGTCGCCACCGGCAAGCCGCAGGCGCTGGATGCGTTTGAACCGGGCAAGGTGGCGCATGCGGTCAGTGAATTGGGCCTGAAACATGTGGTCATCACCTCGGTGGACCGGGACGATCTGGACGATGGCGGGGCAGAGCATTTCGCCCAGACCATCCGCGCCATCCGTCACCGCGCGCCGGGCACAACGATTGAAATCCTGACGCCCGATTTCCTGAAATGCCCGCCCAGCGCCTTGGAAAAGGTGGTCGAGGCGCGGCCTGACGTGTTCAACCATAATCTGGAAACCGTGCCGGGCCTCTACCTCGAAGTTCGCCCTGGCGCGCGTTATTTCCACTCGCTGCGGCTGCTGCAAAAGGTGAAAGAGCTGGACCCGACCATGTTCACCAAATCAGGCATCATGGTGGGGCTTGGTGAAACCCGCGCGGGCGTCTTGCAGGTGATGGATGACATGCGCGCCGCGGATGTCGATTTCCTGACCATCGGGCAATACCTGCAACCGACGCCGAAGCATCACCGGGTGGATCGGTTCGTCACGCCGGATGAGTTCAAAAGCTATGAAGAAGCCGCCTTTGGCAAAGGCTTCCTGATGGTGTCGGCTACGCCGTTGACGCGATCATCCTATCACGCGGGCGATGATTTCGCGCGGCTGCGCGTGGCGCGGCTGGAAAAGCTGGGGCGGGTTTAAGCGCTTAGATACCGGTTGGTTTTCCGGTGCAGTGGTGACGGCGGGGGATATCTTCTTGATCTGACCGGTTGGTGGTGAACGATCAGGGCCGTGGCTATTCGACAGCCGGCAGCGCCTTGAGATAGGCCACCACCGCGCGCACGTCTGCTTCGGGCAGCTTGGCCATATTGTTCACCACATGCGCCATGTGGCCGCCGACGCTGTCATATTCGGGCGTAAAGCCGGTTGTCAGATAGGTGTAAATCTCGCCCGCGCTCCAAGTCAGGTTGGCGGGGGTGATGTTTGGAACCCGGCCCTGACCGTCGGGTGAGGGTGCACCGGCCATCCAGCGGCTTTCATCCAGCCCGCCCAGGGCCGAGCGGGGAGTGTGACATTCGGCGCAATGGGCCAGCGCCTCCACGATATAGCGGCCGCGCTGCAATTCCGGGCTGGGGGCTTCGGTCAGATGCCACTCGCGGGTCAGGAACAACAGCTTCCAGCCGCCAATCAGGCGGCGAATGTTGAAGGGAAACCCGATCTCATGGGGTTGCGAGGGTGTGGCCGAAGGCGGCAGGCTTTGCAGATAGGCATAAAGATCGATGACATCTTGCCCGGTCATCTTGCCATAGGCGGTATAGGGCAGGGCGGGAAAGTAATGCTGCCCCCCCGGCGTAATCCCATCGCGCAGGGCCGAGGCAAAGTGCTCCAGCGTCCAGCCACCGATGCCATGGGTCGGATCGGGTGAAATATTGGGCGCAACAAAGGTGCCAAACTGAGACGGAAACCGCATGCCGCCCACCAGCACCAACGCCTCCGCATCCGTTGCCCCCGGCGCCATATGACATGAGGCGCAGCCTGCGGCGGCAAAGACCAAAGCGCCATTGTCAGCATTAGGTGTCAGACCGGTCAGGTCGGTTTGACGGGCAGGGCGGGGCTGGGTCGCCAAAAGAAAGACAGCGAATCCCAAAAGCGCAAGGCCGGATGCCATCAATAGGGCGCGACGGGTCATTCGAAATCCTATGGCCAAGCAAACTCTTCTGTATTCTTGAAGATCATATACCACCCGGCGCAAGAGTTAACCTGTTCTTTCAGCCAAGCGGGTCAATCACGGCTTTGCGGGTTTGTTGACCGTTAACGCCTCGGGCCAGCCCCAGATCATCTCAACGCCCCAAAGCGCAAAGCAAATCGCCACCACCGATAGCACCAGCCTGACCCGCGCGGGCGAGGGCGGGTGTCGCGCCCATTTCGCCATACGCAAGAGCCAGGCCAGGTTCATTCCGGTTCGGTAAAGCGCACCTTGCCGATATAGGGCAGGTTGCGATTTCGTTGTGCAAAATCAATGCCGTATCCCACGACGAACTCATCGGGAATCTCAAAGCCGGTCCATGTTGCCTTGATGTCCACCTCACGGCGCGAGGGTTTGTCCAACAGCGCGCACACCTCCAACCGGCGGGGCTCTCGGCTGAGAAGCAGGCGTTTGACGTGGCTCAGTGTAAAGCCGGTGTCGACGATATCCTCAACCACCAGCACATCCTGCCCCGCAATCTCGCCGCGCAAGTCTTTCAGAATCCGCACTTCGCGGCTGGAGTGCATGGCATCGCCGTAGGAACTCGCTTCCAGAAAATCCACCTGAACCGGCAGGTCAATCTCGCGCACAAGGTCGGCGATGAACACGAAAGACCCGCGCAAAAGACCCACCACAACCAGCTTGTCGCAGTCCTTGTAATGGGTGGTGATTTCGGCCGCCAAGGCCTCGACCCGGGCGGCGATGGCCTTGGCCGAGATCATCTGATCGATCACATAGGGACGGTGTGGCATGGGGCCCTCTTGATTTGCCCCCCTTCCTAGACCAAAACCCCGGGGGAAGTCACCACCAACCACGCCATATTTCCCTCAGGACGCCCGCCGATGCCCCGTCACAGCGAAACCAAGATCTTGCCCTACACGGCGGCGCAGATGTTCGATCTTGTGGCCGATGTGGCGCGCTATCCCGAGTTTCTGCCTTGGACCTCGGCGGCACGCATCCGCTCGACCCGGCCGGTTGATGGGGGCGAAGAGATGCTGGCTGATCTGGTCATCAGCTTTAAGGTGTTCCGCGAACGCTTTGGCAGCCGGGTGACGCTGTTGCGCGCGGATCAGCGGATCTTGACCGAATACATCGACGGCCCCTTCAAGCATTTGAAATCGGTCTGGCGCTTTGCCGATCGTCCCGAGGGGGGCTGCGAAGTGGCCTTCGAGGTGGATTTCGAGTTCAAGAACGCGATTCTGGCCGGGATCATCGGCCTTGTGTTCAACGAGGCGATGGGTCGCGTCG
>JBMSKG010000203.1:0-5502 GCA_049419625.1 Paracoccaceae bacterium
TCACCCCGACCTCGGGACGGCGCACCAAGGCTGGTTCTAGGCGCTTAATCTCTCAACCCCTCCCACCGAAGTTCTGCTGGCCACCGTTGCAGACGCGCCCTCCCGGGGGGAGGTAGGGCGCGGCCCGGCGGGCTTCGCCCTTGATTCCGGGCGAAGGGAAGAAAGGGGGGGCGTATGCCCTCCTAGGCATCACAGCGCCGCAAACCCCTTGTCCAGCGCGCTTAGGATCACCGCTGCATCGGCCTCGGTCAGCACCAAAGGCGGCGACAGGATGATGTTCGGCCCCGACACCCGCACCATGGCCCCGGACTCGTAAGCCACCTTCTGCACGGTTGCCGGAACCGCCTTGTCCGGCGCCGATTTCGTGGCGCGGTCGCCCACCATCTCGATCGCCAGCATCAGCCCATGCCCGCCCCGCACATCGCCGATGGCGGTATGCTTGGCCTTCAAGGCCTTCAGCCCCTCAAACAGCTGCGCCCCGCGCGCGGCGGCGTTTTCGTTGACCCGCAGCCGCTTGGTTTCCGCCAGCGTCGCCAGTGCGGCCGCGGCCCCCACCGGATGGCCGGAATAGGTATAGCCGTGGCCGATGGCCGCGCGGCCGGTTTCGTCCTTTTCAAACACCTGCGCCACGCCCTCGGCGATCATCACCGCGCCAAAGGGGAAATAGGCGTTGGTGATCGCCTTGGCGGTGCAGGAAAAGTCCGGCTGCACCCCCCACAGGCGCGACCCGGTCCAAGCCCCGGTGCGGCCAAAGGCGGTGATGACCTCGTCGGCAATCAGCAAGATGCCGTTTTTGCGGCAGATCGCGGCCACGCCGGGCATAAAGCTTTCATGCGGCGGAATGACCCCACCCGCGCCCAAGACCGGCTCCATGATAAAGGCCGCGATGGTGCCAGCACCTTGGAAGGCGATTTCATCCTCCAGCGCCTGCAGGCACAGCTGCGCCAGCTTGGCCGGATCGGTCTCGTTGAAGGGGTTGCGATAGGGGTAGGGGGCCGGGATGTGGTGGCAGCCGGCCAAAAGCGGCTCATAAGCGGTGCGGAAATTGGCATTGCCGTTCACCGAGGCACCGCCGAAATGCGTGCCGTGATAGCCCTTTTTCAAGGAAAGATACTTGATCCGCGCAGGCTCGCCCTTGATCTTGTGATACTGCCGCGCGAGGCGCAGCGCGGTTTCCACGGAATCCGACCCGCCCGAAGTGTAGAACGCCCGCGTCAGCCCGTCGGGTTCAAAGAAGGTCCGCAGTTCCTCGGCCAGTTCAATGACCTTGTCATTCGAGGTGCCGCGGAAGATCGAGTAGTAGGGCAGGGCATCCAACTGCGCCGCGATGGCGTCTTTGATCGGCTGGCAGGAATAGCCAAGGTTGACGTTCCACAGCCCTCCGACGGCATCCACCACCTCATGCCCGTCGATGTCCTTGATCCGGACTCCGCTGGCGCTGGTGATGATCGCGGGCGGGTTCTTCAGGCTGTCCGAGGGCGCCGTCATCGGATGCCACAGGCTGCGGGCATTGTTGGCCTTGAGGAAGTTTTCGTCTTTCATGGCAGTCCTTTCAATCCTCAGGCGGCAAGGCGCCAAAGGGTGGCTATGTCGGCGGGCAGGGTGCCGCCCCAAAGAGTGGTGATTTCGCTTCCGGCTTCGGTGAGGGCAAAGCGGATCAGTCGGCGCTGGTCCTCGGTCATGCGTGAGGCGAGGCCCGCCACCGCCACAGCCCCCACACAGACCCCCAACGCGTCAAACAGCGGGACAGCCATGGAATGGACCTCGGCCTGAAAAGAACCTCGGCTTTCGGCAAAGCCCCGGCTGCGGACTTCAGAAAGCCGCGCGCGCAGCGCCTCGGGGGCGGTTTCCGTCTGGCCGGTCAGTCGCGGAATCGGCCGCGCCAGCACCGCTTCGCGGAAGGCCTCGGGCTGAAAGGCCAGAACCACGAGCCCGGATGAGGTGGCATGAAACGGCAGCACCTCGGCGTCCTCCATGGTGACGCGGGTCATATGGGTGGGGGCATAGGCAAAGCCCAGCGTGTGCAGGGCCCCGCCCATCAGCATCGACATATGGGCCGTCTCGCCGGTTTTCTGCGCCAAGGATTGCAAGACCGGCATCGCCGCTTCGCGCGTGGGCACCTGTGCTTCGCGCAAGGCCGACAGCCGCAAGACCGCAGGCCCCAGCCGATACTCCCGCGCGCTGCCCACCTGTTCCACAAGGCCGAACTCACACAGTTCGGTCACCAGCCGATAACAGGTTGCCTTGTTCAGATCCGCCAGCCTCGCCAAATCAGACAGCCCGATCAGCGGGCGCTGTCGGGTGAAAAGATTCAAGAGTTCCAGGGCTTTGTTGACGGTTCCCATGGTGGCCTGTCGGTTTCGCGCATCTAACGCTTGCCAGTTACTCCAGCACGCGGTTCATTTTAGTTGACAGATTGTCACAGAGGCTGTCAAATGAAATCGAACCATCGGTTCAAATATTAAACCGAAACGACGGATGATGAACATCCGCGTCATCCACCATCAGGAAGGGGACATAACGATGACTTCCACTCTCACTCGGGGGACGCAGCATGGCTGAGGCCGGTACCCCCACAAATCAGTTGAAGAAAAATACCCTCGGTGTTGCAGCCATCACCTTTATGGTGGTGTCGGCCGCTGCCCCGCTCACAGGCGCAGGCGGGGGCATTCCGCCGTCGATGCTGTTCGGTAACGGCGCAGGCATCGCGGGCAGCTTCCTGATCGTGACGCTGATCCTGCTGGCCTTCTCGGTCGGCTATGTCGCGATGAGCCGTCATGTGAAAAACGCGGGCGCTTTCTATGCCTTTGCGGCCCAAGGTCTGGGCGGGCGCATGGGTGGGGCTGCAGCGATGGTCGCCATCCTGTCCTATAACGCCATGCAAGTCGGCCTGATGGGCCTTCTGGGCGCGGTCGCCTCGGGCACCTTCGCTCAGTTCGGGCTGGATCTGCCTTGGTACGTCTGGACCTATATCGCCATCGCGCTGGTCGCGGTGCTGGGCTATCGTCAGGTGGATCTTTCGGCCAAGGTGTTGATGTGGCTGGTGGTGGCAGAGTTTGGCATCGTGTTGATCCTGCTCGCCTCCATCCTCTTCACCGGCGGTGCAGAAGGGCTGAACCTCAAGCCCTTCACCTGGAGCCAGATCACCAGCGGCGTGCCGTCGATCGCGTTCCTGTTCTGCTTTGCTGGCTTCATCGGCTTTGAAGCGACCACCATCTATTCCGAAGAGGCCAAAGACGCGCCGGTTACCGTGCCGAAGGCCACCTATATCTCGGTTCTGTCGATCGGCATTTTTTACACGCTGACCGCATGGCTGATGACCATGGGCATTGGCGTGGACAAGCTTTTGCCGACGCTGACCGAAATGGGGGACCCGTCGGGGTTCCTGTTCATGCTGGGCGAAACCTATGTGGGGGCCACCTTTACCATGATCATGGGCGTCTTGTTCATGACCTCGATCTTTGCCGCTGTGCTCGCCTTCCACAATGCGGTGGCGCGCTACAAGTTCGTGGCAGGGCGCGAAGGCATCTTGCCGGACTCCCTTGGTCAAACCCATGCCACCCACCAGTCGCCGCACCGCGGCTCGGTGATCCAGACCATCGTGGCCTTTGCTGTGGTCACGCTGTTCCTGGTCAACGGGCTTGACCCGGTTCTCAACCTGTTTGTCTGGATGAGCCAGATGGGCACCTTGGGTATTCTGGGGCTGATGGCGCTGACCTCGCTTTCGGTGCTGATGTTCTTCATGAAGGACGCGATGGGCGAAAGCGTGCTGGCAACCAAGGTGCTGCCGCTGATCACTGGGCTGGTGATGGGTTATCTCTTCATCATCATCTTCCGCGACTTTGGCGCTCTGACCGGTACCGAGGGCAACTTGGGCTGGATGATCCCGGCGCTGGTGCCGCTCTTCGCGCTGATCGGCTTTGGCCTTGCTTCGATGCTGGCCTCGCGTGATCCGGCCCGATTCAAGGCCCTTGGCAACACCAAGGCCTAAGAGAAACTGCGGGCGGCCTGTGAGGGGCTGCCCGTTTTCATGTCTGAAAGGAAGTGCTGCCATGGCCATCACCCAAGCCGAGATTGACCGCCTCGCCTCTGCCCCCGTGGCACCGCAAAAGCTGTTGATTGACGGCGCATGGATCGAAGGTCAGGGCGGCGAAACCGTCGTGCTCTCGCCGATCAATGGTCAAAAGCTGACCACCACGGCGGCGGCCAGCGCCGAGGATGTGGCCCGCGCTGTCGCCTCAGCCCGCAAGGCATTTGACGAGGGGCGCTGGTCGCGTATGGCACCTGCAGGGCGCAAGGCCGTGTTGCACCGTTTGGCCGACCTGATCGACAAACACGCGTTGGAGCTTGCCGTCTTGGGCGTGCGCGACAACGGCACCGATATCGGCATGGCCCTGAAGGCGGAACCCGGCTCGGCAGCCGGAACTTTCCGCTACTACGCCGAGGCCATTGACAAGGTTTATGGCGAGATCGCCCCGACCGCCGAGAATATTCTCGCCCTTGTCCACCGTGAAGCCGTGGGCGTGGTGGCCGCCATCGTGCCGTGGAACTTCCCCTTGATGATCGGCGCGTGGAAAATCGCGCCCGCCTTGGCGATGGGCAATTCCATCGTGCTGAAACCGGCCGAAACCGCCTCGCTGACATTGATCCGGCTGGCAGAACTGGCGCTTGAGGCTGGCGTGCCGCCGGGCGTGTTCAACGTCGTCACCGGACCGGGCCGTATCACGGGCGAGGCGTTGGCCCTCTCGATGGACGTCGATGTGATGGTCTTTACCGGCTCCGGCCCCACAGGGCGGCGCCTGTTGCAATACTCCGCGCAATCCAACCTCAAGCGGTGCTATCTCGAGCTTGGCGGCAAATCCCCCAACATCGTCTTTGCCGACGCCCCCGATCTGGATGCCGCCGCCCGCGCCGCCGCCATGGCGATCTTCCGCAACGCAGGCCATGAAACTCGGCAACCCGCTGGACCTGTCGACCCAGATCGGCGCTGTGAATTCCGAAGTTCAACTTGAAGGCAACCTTGGCTTTGTGGCAGACGCCCGACGCGACGGCGGCGAGGTGGTCCTTGGTGGCAACCGCGCCATGACCGACACCGGCGGCTATTACATGGAACCAACCGTGGTTGCCCGCGTGCAACCGACCCACCGCCTCTTCCGCGAAGAGGTGTTCGGCCCCGTCCTCGCTGTCACCCCCTTCACCACCGAGGCCGAGGCGACCAGCCTCGCCAATGCCACCGAATTCGGCCTCGCCGCCGGCGTCTGGACGTCAAACCTCAGCCGCGCTCACCGCATGGTGCGCGCCATTCGTTCGGGCGTGGTCCACGTCAACACCTACGGCGGTGCTGACAACACCGTGCCCTTGGGCGGCATGAAACAGTCCGGCAACGGGCATGACAAATCCCTCCACGCGCTCGACAAATATACCGACCTGAAAACCGCCTGGATCCAGCTTTAACGCCTTCAACGTGGCCCAAATATCCCGCAGGGGGTCCGGGGGACGCGA
>JBMSKG010000204.1:0-5489 GCA_049419625.1 Paracoccaceae bacterium
CGTAAGCCGGCAGGCAGATCACTTGCGGCACCCCCCGGGGGGCTTTGCGCCCCCCGGACCCCCCGCAGGATATTTTCGCCACGTTGAAGGGCTGTTTGTGAGCCAGTATCTGCGCCCGATCTCGATGAATGACCCAGCCCGCCCGGCCGGAGCCTTGCCTTTGGCAGGGGGCTGGTGCTGGTTTGACCGGGTCGAAATTCTGTCGCGGGGCGAGGCACCACGTGTTGTTGGTCTGGGGGATTTGACAGAGGCAGAGCGCGCGCGGCTGTCTTGCCCGCGCCCTGAGTTCGGTGGGTTGCCGATGGATGCACCGCGCGTCATGGGCATCTTGAACATCACGCCGGACAGCTTTTCGGATGGTGGGCTGTTTCTGCGCCCTGAGGCGGCCTTGATGCAGGCCCGACGCATGGCGGACGGGGCCGATATTCTGGACATTGGGGGCGAAAGCACGCGGCCCGGCGCGGCGGACGTGTCCGCGGCGGAGGAGACCCAGCGCACCGCGCCGGTGGTTGCCGCGCTGCGCGAGGGCGGGCTGGCCTTGCCAATTTCGATCGATACGCGCAAGGCGTCAGTGGCCGGGGCAGCCTTTGCCGCCGGGGCGACAATTTTGAACGATGTCACGGCCTTGCGCTTTGATCCGGCGATGGCAGGGGTGGCGGCGGCGGCGGGCGTGCCGGTGGTCTTGATGCATTCCATCGAGACGCCGGCTACCATGCAGGACGATCCGCGCTATGAGGATGTGCTGCTGGATGTCTATGACGCGCTGGCCGCGCGCTTGGCTGTGGCCGAGGCGGCGGGCATTGCACGTGACCGGCTGGCGATTGATCCCGGCATCGGCTTTGGCAAAACGCTGGAGCATAATTTGGCGCTTTTGGCGCGGTTGAGTGTATTTCACGATCTGGGCGTGCCGGTCCTTCTGGGAGCAAGCCGCAAGCGATTTATCGGCACCATTGGCGCAGAGGTCGAGGCCGCGCGGCGGATGCCGGGGTCATTGGCCGTGGCTTTGGCAGGTGTGGCGCAGGGGATGCAGATGATCCGGGTGCACGACGTGGCTGAAACGCGGCAGGCTTTGCGCCTGTGGCAGGCCGCAACAAAAGGATATTGACGATGACGCGCAAGCTTTTTGGCACCGATGGGGTGCGGGGCCGGGCGAATACCTATCCGATGACGGCCGAAATGGCACTGAAGCTGGGGCAAGCCGCGGGGAGCTATTTCCGCCGCGATGGCAGCAACGCGCATCGCGTGGTGATCGGCAAGGATACGCGGCTTTCAGGCTATATGCTGGAAAACGCGCTGACGGCGGGGTTGAGCTCGACGGGCATGAACGTCTTGTTGCTGGGTCCTGTGCCGACGCCTGCGGTGGGGTTCTTGACCCGGTCCATGCGCGCCGATTTGGGGGTGATGATTTCGGCCAGCCACAACCCGCATCATGACAACGGGATCAAGTTCTTTGGCCCCGACGGGTTCAAGCTGTCGGATGAGGCGGAGATCGAGATCGAGACCATGGTGGCGGGTGAGATCACCCCCGCTCAGCCTCAGAACATCGGCCGCGCCAAACGGATCGACGATGCCTTAGGGCGCTATGTGGAATATGCCAAGACCACCTTTCCGGGGGGCCTGCGTCTGGACGGGCTGAAGGTGGTGATCGATTGCGCCAATGGGGCCGCATACAAGGCTGCCCCGCTGGTTTTGTGGGAGCTCGGGGCCGAAGTCATTCCGGTGGGGGTGACCCCGAACGGCACCAATATTAACGAAAAATGTGGATCAACCTATACCCAGACCGCCGCCGAGGCCGTTGTGGCCCATGGCGCGCATGTTGGCATCAGCCTGGATGGCGACGCCGACCGGGTGATGATTCTGGACGAGCAGGGTCGGGTGGCCGACGGCGATCAGATCATGGCGCTGTTCGCCGCCCGCTGGGCCGAAGAGGGGCGGTTGCAGGGTGGCACGCTGGTGGCGACGGTGATGTCGAACCTTGGGTTGGAGCGTTTCCTGACAGGACGGGGTCTGCGGCTGGAGCGTACCGCCGTGGGCGACCGCTATGTCGTCGAAGCGATGCGGCGCGGCGGCTGGAACCTTGGCGGCGAGCAGTCGGGTCATATTGTGATGACCGATTATGCCACCACGGGTGACGGGCTTTTGGCCGGGCTGCAGTTTCTGGCCGAAATGGCGCGCAGCGGCCAGCCCGCAAGCCACCTGATCAAGCAGTTCGCCACAGTGCCGCAAATGCTCAAGAACGTGCGGTTTGAGGCGGGCAAGACCCCTCTCGATGTCGAGGCGGTCAAGACCGTGATCCGCGCCAATGAGGCGCGCATTGCGGGCAAGGGCCGCATCCTAATCCGCAAATCCGGCACCGAACCTTTGATCCGGGTGATGGCGGAATGTGAGGACGCTGTGATGCTGTCAGAGGTGGTGGACGAGATCGTGGGCGCGGTTGAGGCTGCGGTCTGACGCACCCTAGTTTAGAAACGTGATCCTGCCTGACCAGTCAGCCGTATAAGACTGGCAAAATAGGGGGTGGATCATGCGGGCTTTGGTCATTGGCTCAAGTGGGGGCATTGGCGCGGCTCTCGTGGCTGCGCTTTCCCGGCAAGGGGCTGAAGTGTTGGGCCTGTCGCGGAGCCGCGATGGGCTGGACATCACCGATGAGGCCAGCATTGCCACGCATCTGGACCGGCTTCCGGGCCCTTTCGACACGGTGATTGTCGCCACAGGCGCGCTTGCTTTGGGAGATATGACGCCGGAGAAATCGTTGCGCAGCCTGACGGGGGCTGCGCTTTTGGGTCAGTTCGCGGTGAATGCAATGGGCCCAGCGTTGGTCTTGAAACATGCAGCGCGGTTGTTGCCACGGGATCGACCGGCGCGGTTTGCGGCGCTCTCGGCGCGGGTGGGGTCTATTGGCGACAATGCCTTGGGTGGGTGGTATTCCTACCGCGCGGCCAAGGCGGCCTTGAACCAGTTGATCCACACCGGCGCGATTGAACTGGCGCGCAGCCATCCGCAGGCGGTGGTCGTCAGCTTGCATCCGGGGCATGTGTCCACGGGCCTGTCGGCCCCGTTTGGCGGCGCGCTGCCCTCGGTCAGCCCGGATGCGGCGGGCGACCATATCTTGACGGTTCTCGATCAACTGACCCCGGCGGACACTGGTGGTTTCTTTGATTGGGCGGGTAAACCGATTGTTTGGTGACCCCACGTTGGGCTTGCGTTGGCGTGTCTGCAGGGTAGCCTGAAGCCATGGATGATCTCAACACAGTCTCACCCCGGATAAGCGCGCTTTTGGCCGGGTCAGCAGCCCGGCGGACGGGCTTTGACCTGGCGGCGCGCAAGGCGGCGCTGGCGCGGCTGAGCGCAACCATTCTGGCCCATCGCGACGCGATCGCCGCCGCCGTTGCGTCCGATCTGGCAAAGCCAGCTGTCGAGGCCGATCTGGTCGAAGTTTTGCCGGTGCTGTCGGAAATCGCCCATGCGCGGCGGCATTTGCGGGGCTGGATGCGCCCACGCCGGGTGATGCCCACCTTGATGACGCTGGGCACATCGGCTGCACTTTACCCCCAGCCCAAAGGCGTGGCTTTGGTGATTGCGCCGTGGAACTTTCCCTTTCTGCTGGCGCTGTCGCCAGTGGTCTCGGCTATTGCGGCCGGGAATGCGGTGGCGGTCAAGCCGTCTGAACTGACCCCAGCCACCTCGGCCCTGATCGCCCAGATTTTGCCGCAGGCTTTGCCGGGGCTGGTCGAGGTGTTCGAGGGCGGGCCTGAAATCTCGCAGGCGCTTTTGGCGCTGCCCTTTGACCACATCTTCTTTACCGGCTCGCCCGGGGTGGGAAAGATCGTGATGGCGGCAGCGGCCAAGCACCTGACACCGGTGACGCTGGAACTGGGCGGCAAGAGCCCGGTTGTGCTGGGCGAAGATGCGGATATCGCCCGCGCGGCCAAGTGGATTGCCTGGGGCAAGGTTGTGAATGCGGGCCAGATTTGCGTGGCACCAGACCATGTCTATGCACCCCAAGCGATGCTGCCCGCTCTGGGCGCCGCGATCAAGGCAGAATGGCAGGCGATGGCCAAGGCGGGCACCACGGCCATCGTGAATGAGCGTCATTACGCTCGGCTGACCGCTCTTTTGGCCGATGCCAGCGCCAAAGGCGCGCAGGTCGAAGCACTTGGCCCCGACCGCCCCGAGGCGCTACAGATGTCGGCGCGGTTGGTGACCGGGACCACGTCAGAGATGGCGATTTCCAGCGAAGAGATCTTTGGCCCCCTGTTGCCGCTGATCCCCTACCGCGATCTGTCAGACACGATTGCTGCAATCAACGCCGGACCAAAGCCGCTGACGCTTTATGCCTTTGGCGGCGCGGATCTGGTGGCGCGGCTTAGAGCCGAGACGTCATCGGGGTCTTTGGGGGTGAACCTGACGATCATGCCCTTTATCCATGCCAATCTGCCCTTTGGCGGGATTGGCAATTCCGGCATGGGTGCAGCCCATGGGCGGATGGGGTTTGACAGTTTTAGCCATCTCAAGCCCGTAATGCAGAACCGTTTTACCATGCTGCCGCTGATGTTTCCGCCCTACACAGGCCGGGTGAAGCGGTTGAAGGATCTGGTGCTGCGACTGGTGCGATAGAAAAGGGCCGAGGGTTTCCCCCCGGCCCTTTTTATCAACCCAGGTCGGGCTTCAGCCCGCCTCGCGTTTAGTTCCGCGACTTGTCGACCATCTTGCCCTTGGAAATCCACGGCATCATGGCGCGCAGCTTTTCCCCGACCTTTTCGATCTGGTGCTCATCGTTGATGCGGCGGGTGGCCTTGAAGAAGGGCTGACCCACGGCGTTTTCCTGCATGAAGTCACGCACGAATTTGCCAGTTTGGATGTCGGTCAGCACGGCCTTCATGCGGGCCTTGGTCTCATCATAGGGCAGAATACGCGGGCCCGAGACATACTCGCCGTACTCGGCGGTGTTCGAGATCGAGTAGTTCATGTTCGCGATGCCGCCTTCGTAGATCAGGTCCACGATCAGCTTGAGCTCGTGCAGGCACTCGAAGTACGCCATCTCCGGCGCGTAGCCCGCCTCCACGAGGGTTTCAAAGCCCATGCGGATCAGTTCAACAAGGCCGCCACACAGTACAGCCTGTTCGCCGAAGAGGTCGGTTTCACATTCCTGACGGAAGTTGGTTTCGATGATACCCGAACGGCCGCCACCGACTGCCGATGCATAGGAGAGCGCCACATCATGCGCATTGCCGCTGGCATCTTGTGCAATAGCGATCAGGCAGGGCACGCCGCCGCCGCGCTGATACTCGCTGCGCACCGTGTGGCCCGGGCCCTTCGGCGCGATCATGATCACGTCGACGGTCTTCTTCGGCTCGATCAGGCCGAAGTGGACGTTGAGGCCGTGGGCGAAGGCGATCGCCGCGCCGTCGCGGATCGAGGGGGCGATCTCGTTGCGGTAGATGTCGGCCTGCAGCTCGTCCGGGGTCGCCATCATCATCAGATCGGCC
>JBMSKG010000205.1:0-5479 GCA_049419625.1 Paracoccaceae bacterium
TGCCTATTTCGACGACCGGGGCTTTCCCGCGTCAGCCCGGCGCGAGATTCTGGCGTGGTGGACCATCTCAGGCGCCACCGATCCGGGCCTTGGGTCCATCGGCATGCTGATGTCGCCCGGCTTGGCCAATGGCTTTGGCTACAAGTTGAATGAACTGGCCTATACGATCGCCGGCGGCGTGCAGGGGCTGGCCGAGGGCGCGGCACGGGTCAGCGGGGCAGAGGTTCTGCTGTCATCCCCTGTAGAACGTCTGACACAAGAGTCCCAAGGCGTACGGCTGCGCCTGACCTCGGGGCGCGAGATAACGGCGCGGGCGGCGATTGTCGCCCTGCCGGTCAATGTGCTGGAGCAGATCCGTTTTGATCCGGTCCTGCCCAAGGCGGCGGCCAAGCTGCGCCGCAATGGCCATGCCGGACGGGTGGTGAAGGTCTTGATCCGCGCCAAAGGCATTGTGCCGGGCAGTCTTGTGACGGGCGAAGCGGCAGGCTTGCGGTTCTTCTGGGCCGATCACCTGCGTCCCGATGGCAGCACGCTGGTCGTCGCCTTTGCGCTTGAGGGTGACATGGCGGAACCCAGTGCGGCGCAGGCCCGCGCCGCCTTGGCCTTGGCCTTCCCGCAGGCCGAGTTCCTCTCGGCCGATTGGCACGATTGGCAGGCAGATCCCTTTGCGCGCGGCGTCTGGGCCGGACCACGGGCCGAGATCGAAGATCTGCACGCAGCCCAGCACTGGGGCCCCTTTGGCCGCATTGCCTTTGCCGGATCAGATATTGCGCCGGAAGAGCAAGGCTGGTTTGAAGGGGCATTGGCCTCGGCCGAACGGGCGGTGACGGCTTTGGCCGAAACCGTCTTGAACACATGACACGCGGAGAACAGGCATGAAGATCGGTGACGTCAGCTTTTGGTATGCCGACATGGGCCTGCCCGAGACCCGCCGCCCGGCCCTGTCGGGAGACACCGCGGTGGATGTGGCGATCATCGGCGCGGGGTTCACCGGGCTGTGGACGGCTTGGTACCTGATGCAGGAAAAGCCCGATCTCAAAGTGCTGGTGATCGAAAAGGAATTTGCGGGCTTCGGCGCTTCGGGCCGCAATGGCGGGTGGTGCATGGGCACCTTCGCGTGGAAGCACGACGCCTATGCAGCGGCCACCTCGCGCGAGGCCGTGCTGGAGATGGTGAAGGATCTCGAGGCAACCGTTCCCGAGATCACGGCAGTCTGTGCAGCCGAAGGAATTGACGCCGACATCATCCCCTCTGAGGAGATGATGGTGGCGACCAATCCGGCGCAGTTGCAGCGGATGAAAGAGGAAATCGCCCATCGCCGCGCTTGGGGCGACGGGCACCGCGCGCGCGAATTGACCCCGCAAGAGGTGGCGCAGCGGATTCACATTCCGGGCGTCCTCGGCGCGATGGTGGTCTCGGGCATGGCGCGGGTGCAGCCGGCAAAGCTGGTGCGCGGGCTGGCCGAAGCGGTTGAACGCAAGGGCGCGACCATTGTCGAAGGGACCGAGGTGATCTCTTATGACGCCGGGCGCGTCACCACCAACCGGGGCGTCGTGCGCGCGCCGATCATCCTGCGCTGCACCGAAGGTTTCACCGCCGGGATCGAGGGGCGCAAACGCGACTGGTTGCCTTTGAACTCGGCCCAGATCGCCACGGTTCCCTTGCCGCCCGAGGCTTGGGCCAAGATCGGCTGGGACGGGCACGAGCTGATCGGCGACCTGAAGAACGCCTACTGCTATTGCCAACGCACCCGTGAGGGTCGCATCACCGTGGGCGCGCGGGGCGTGCCCTATAAATTCGCAAGCCAAATGGACCGCAACGGCGCCCCGGATGATGAGACGATCCGCCGCCTGACCGCCATCCTGCACGAACACTTCCCCGAGGCCGCCAAATACCCCATCGAACACGCTTGGTGCGGCGTGATCGGCGTGCCGCGTGACTGGTGCGCGACGGTGGGCTTGGACCGCGACACCGGCCTTGGCTGGGCGGGCGGGTATGTGGGCGTCGGGGTCTCCACCTCGAACCTTGCCGGCCGCACGCTGGCCGATCTGGCACTGGGCCGCGACACGCGGATCACCCGCCACCCGTGGGTCAACCGTCGTGTTCGGCAATGGGAACCAGAGCCCCTGCGCTGGCTCGGGGTGCATTTGATGTACAAGCTCTTGGCGTTGGCCGACCGCCGCGAAGCACGGCTGCGTGGCAAGCCCTCACGCTTTGCCGCGCTTGGCAACTGGATCACCGGGCGGCACTGACCCGTCCAAGCCCCTTCATCTTGGCCCAAATACCCTCAGGGGTGAATGGGCGGCCTTTTGGCCGACCAGAGGGGCGCGAGCGCCCCTGCCTGCCTTGCAGTGGTGGTGGGTCAGCGTGAAGCAAAGCCGCCGATCCTGGGCGGATCGGCGGCTTTGTTGGTTAAAGGACTAAGGTCTTAGACAGCCTCTTCCAGCGCCTCGGCGCGCCGCGCCTCGGCTTCACGCGCGGCTTCAATCCGGACCAAACGGCGGCGGTTGAACTCATAGACCAAGGCCAAGGCGAGGGTCACAAGGATCAACAGGAAGGCCAGCGCGTTGATCGTAGGTGTAATACCTGCACGGACCTTGGAGAACACATAGACCGTCAGAGTATCGGCCCCGCCGCGGGTAAACTGCGTGACGTTGAAGTTCTCGATCGACTGGAAGAACGCCACCGCCCCGCCGGCAAGGATTGCCGGGTACAGATGCGGCAGAAGGATGCGGCGCATCACCTGACCGTGGCTTGCGCCCAAGTCCAGCGCGGCCTCTTCCAGCCCTGCATCAAAAGATTGCAGGCGCGCCAGAACCAACAGCATCACCATGGCGGCGATATAGCTGACCTGACCAAGCACGCTCAGATGCAGACCGGGGTTAAAGAGGAAAAACTCGGTCCCCAGCGCATTGCCCATCTTGGTCCACATGATCATCGTGGAAATGCCGATCACGACACCGGGAATAAGGATGGTCGAAATCATCATCCCATAAACCACCGTGCGCACACGGCCCGAGATCGAGTTGATAAGAATAGCTGAGGCGGTGCCAATCAGGATCGAGATCAGCGCCACCGCCACAGCAACCCACAGGCTGTTGGCAAAGGCCAGCATCATCCGCTCATCCGCGATCATGTCGCTGAACCAGTGCGTGGTGAACCCTTTCCACGGCACGATGGACGGCAGATTGCTCTCATTAAAGGCAGCGCCCGACATGACCACGAGGGGCGCGATCATGTAGATCAGGAACAACACCATGTAGGCATGGGCGAGGTTCAGTCGAAGCTTGTGCATGATCTCCCCCTTACTTCGCGATGTCAGAAAGCTTAACCCGGAACACCTTCATCGCGATGGACACGAAGACTGTGCACAGGATCAACAACAAGAAGGCGTAGGCCGAGGCAGTGTTCCAGTCGAGCGCGTCCTTGAACCACTGGTCGATGGTCTGGGTGAACCATTGCGACGTGGTCGAGCCAAGGATCGACGGCACCAAAAGCGAGCCCGCCGACAGCATGAACACCATCACCGAGCCCGATGCGACGCCGGGTTTGGCATGGGGCAGAACGATGCGCCAGTGAATCTTCCACCACGGCGCACCAAGGTCATCTGCCGCCTCGATCTGGTTGGTGTCGAGCGAGGAGATCGCATTATAGATCGGGAAGAGCATGAAGAGCACATAGGTATAGACCAGCCCCACCATGACCCCGGTGTAGCCCATATTGGTCCAACGGATCGGATCTTCGATCAGCCCAAGCCCCAACAAGATGGCATTCAGCGGCCCCTTGAAGGCAAGGATGATCCACCAGGCAAAGGCGCGCAGCACCTCGGACACCCAAAGCGGCACGAACAGGAGCAACAGAAGCGTCGGCACCGATTTCGGCGAAACGATCTTGGCCATGTAATAGGCCAGCGGGTAGGCCAGCGCAAAGCAGATCACCGTCACCACCATGGAATACCAGATGGTCTGCGAGAATGTTTTCACATGGACCGGGATGTCGAACGTAATCCCCAGAAGGCTGGTTTCCACATTGCCATCAAAGACTTTGGCATAGTTGTTCAAGCTGTAGGTGTCGCGCGGACCGCCGATATCGACGACCGGCAGATAGGGGCGGAAGCTTTGTTCAAACAGCGTGATGTTGGGCATTATGACCAGCATCACCAGCCAGAAGGCCACCAAAAGCACGATCAAACCCGAAAGGCCCGGACCGTAGCGGCGCAGAAGGTCCTGCATGGTTTAGGCCCTCACATTGGCGTCGGGCAAAAGCGAGCCGCGAGCGGCGTCAAAGCGGGCGTGCAACTTGGCGCCCACCTCAGGCACGGTCGCCGCGCCGTCGTTGCGGATTTCGGCCGTGATGGTCTTGCCGCTTTCGCTGATCCCGTGAACGGTGATGAAGGCGCCTTCGAACGAAACTTCCGTGATCGTCACCGGCACCGAGTTTTCGGTCGCCTTGGTTTTGGTCAGCGTGGTGTGTTCGGGGCGCACATAAAGCTTGACCGGCTTGCCCACCGCATCGGCGGCCAGCCGGGCACGGAACGATCCATGCGCGGTGTCAAAGGCAGCGATGCCCTCGGCTGCCGTGCCAGCTGTGCCTTCGAAGATGTTGTTTTCACCCACAAAAGACGCAACAAACCCGTTGACCGGATTGTTGTAGATGTCGCGCGGATCAGCGATTTGCTGGATGCGGCCTTGGCTCATCACGCCAACGCGGTCGGACATGGCCAAAGCCTCGCCCTGATCGTGGGTGATGTAGATAAAGGTCACGCCCGTGCGTTTTTGAATGGCGCGGAGTTCCGCGCGCATGTGCTGGCGCAGCTTGAGGTCAAGCGCAGACAGGGGTTCGTCCAACAGCATCACTGCCGGTTCCACGGCCAAGGCGCGGGCGATGGCCACACGCTGCTTTTGGCCGCCCGACAGTTGGCTGACCATCTTGTCAGCCGCACCTGGCAGATCGACGAGGCGCAAAAGCTCTTCGGCCTTGGCGCGGCGGCTGGCCTTGTCGACCCCCCGCATCTCAAGCCCGAACGAGATGTTCTCCCAGATGGGCATCAGCGGGAAAAGCGCGAGGTTTTGGAAGATCAGCGCCGTTGGGCGCTGGTTCGGGCGCTGGCCCTTCATGTCCTTGCCACCGATTTTGATCTGGCCTTGCGTCGGGTCAATAAAGCCCGAAATCATCCGCAGGATCGTGGTCTTGCCACAGCCTGACGGGCCCAGAAAGGAAAAGAACTCGCCCGGCTTGATGGACACATTTGCATTGTCCACCGCACGGAAGGTTCCAAAGTCACAGCACACGTTTTCAAGATCAATCCCTGCACTCATGGATCGTCTCTCTCCCTGTCATTCTTGTTTTGTCGCAGCCTAACAGGCCCGATGTCCTGTGCAAGCGATATAGCCAGTTCAAGGCGGCCCTTAGTCCAGGAACGACACCTTGCATAAAAAAAGGACGCCCGGCTTTTTGCCCGGCGGCCCGCTTTGGTTGC
>JBMSKG010000206.1:0-5445 GCA_049419625.1 Paracoccaceae bacterium
GCCGATGCGCCCAAACCGCCCACATATCCCTTCAGATATCTGATTTTCAAAGAGCGTAGACACAAAACAAGCCGACCCGCCAATCTCTTGGCGCGTCCTGCAGCCTTGCATCCAGAGTAGTTCTGCCGCTGCTTTCGCTTTGGCGTTCCGTCGTCGGCGTCTGCATCGCTGCGTCTCGTCGTCTTCGGTGAGGCGCTATCTACGTTCGCTCGCGCCGCACCGCAAGAGGAAAAAACGCGCCAGCCTTCATTTTTCTGTCACACCCCATGATTAAAGGGGTTTTGCACGGCCCAAGATGCGTCCTGAAAGCTGGCAGATTGGTCTTGGGGCTACACCAGGCGCGCCAAAGCGGCAGATTCGCCGCCCCGCCGCGCCCGATTCCCCGCTTCAGGCCGCGAATCCTTGGCCCTGGTGGGTGATCCGCCCGCCCGACACGGTCAGCGCAATCCCCGTTTGGCCAATCTGTTCTGCCGGGATCGTTTCGATGTCACCCTCAATGATCACCAGATCAGCCGCCATCCCAACCGCCAGCCGTCCGGTCAGACCGTCAAGATGCCCTGCCCAAGCACCGCCGGCTGTGTAGGCGTAAAGCGTGTCCATCAGGCTGACGCGCTCGTCACCGCTTCCGTCATAAGGCTTGCGGGTGAGTGCTGCCTGAATACCGCGCATCACCGAAACGTCGGTCACCGGCCAATCGCTGGCAAAGGCCAAAGGCGCGCCGTGGTCGCGCAGGGTCTTCCACAGATAAGCATCACGCCACCGCGCCTTGTGAAACACCGTCTCCATCGTCGAGATCGGGAAATCCATCGCGCCGGGCGGATGGGGAGGCTGCACGCTGGCCGTGATGCCCAAGGCCCCCAGACGCGGCACATCGGCCCGGTCGATCAGTTCGATATGCTCAATCCGATGCCGGCTGTCGCGCTTGCCGTTGCGCTTTTGCGCCGCTTCATAGCCGTCAATCGTCTGGCGCACTGCCGCATCGCCAATGGCATGCACTGCAATCTGCAGGCCCCGCCGATCAATCTCGGTGCAGATGTCCTTGAACCGCTCCAACTCGAACAAAGGCTCGGCGCGCTCCATCGTGCCGGGATAGGCGTTCAGCATATAGGCGGTGCGGCTGTCCACCACCCCGTCCATGAACATCTTCACAAAGCCCGAGCGCACCCAATCGCCGGTAAACTCGGATGCCATAGCGCTGGCGCGGTCCAATTCGGACAAGTCCATGTGCGGCTTCATGTGGAAGGGCACCACAACGCGGGCTGTCAGCCGTCCCTCTTCTTGCATCTCTTTCAGCAGCACGCAGGTATAGCGGTTGCCATCCATATTCACCATCGAGGTGATGCCATGCGATGCGCAATGCGCCAGACCTGCGGCCACCTTATCCTTGTCGGCGGCCCGCATCGCGGCGTCAGGCCAAGGCGTTGGCTCGCCGCCGGTGGCAATGCCCAGTTGCAAATGCGCCTCGCCGCCCAGCGCCAAGACCGGCCCAAAGGCCTCGAACTCCCGCAACTCGCCCGTGGCGGTGCCATCGGCGCCCATAACCACGAAATGACCGGGCGGCATTTCGGCACCGTGCAACAGACCTGCCGCTGTCAAGGCGGCGGTGTTGGCCCAGACCGTGTGGTGATCCGGCGACATCATGGCAATCGGGCGGTCGGCGATGATGCGGTCCAGATCATGGCGCGTCACCGGATGGTCCAAAATCTCATAGGCCGCACCTTGGGCCATCAACAGCGCGCGCTGCGCGTTTTGCGCCGCATAGCCCAAGAAGGCCGCCTTCAACGCCTCAAAGCCATGCACGCCGCCCAGTTGCAGCTGCACCAGTTCAGAACCGCCCAGCACCAGATGCAAATGGCTTTCGACAAAGCCCGGCATAACCGTGCGCCCGCCGGCATCGATCCTACGGCACCCCGGCCCGGCCAAAGCTTCAACCTCGGCCCGGCTGCCCACGGCCAGCACCTTGCCCCCACCCAAGGCCACAGCCTCGGCGCGCGGACGGGCCGCATCCATCGTCAAAACCCGCGCATTTGTCACGATCATGTCAGCAGCCATCATCTCGCCCTTTCATCTTGGCAAAAATACCCCACGGGGGAGTTGCAGTTTTCACAAAAACTGCAACGGCGGGGGGGTTTCAACCCCCCGCTCCCCCCTCTCAACCGACGACCCGCCCTGCACGGTTCTCGGCCATCACACACAGCATCTCAAACATCAGCGAAATCCCCAGCCAAGCCGTACCCCCGCTGGGATCAAAGGGCGGCGACACCTCGACCAAATCCGCCCCCACCACGTTCAACCCCCTGAGCCCCCGCGCCACCTGCAAGGCCTGCCACGAGTTCGGCCCGCCCACTTCAGGGGTGCCCGTGCCCGGAGCAAAGGTTGGATCCACAAAATCGATGTCATAGGTCACATAAACCGGCCCCGCGCCGACAATCTCGCGCGCCTCGGCCATCACATCTTCCGCCCCCCGCGCATGGAAATCAGCAATCGGGATGATCCGAATACCATTGGCCGCCGCAAAGTCCCAATCCTCGCGGCCATAAGCCGTGCCGCGAATACCGATCAGCACATAGCGCTTGGGGTCAATCAACCCCTCCTCCACCGCGCGGCGGAACGGTGTGCCGTGGTTATAACGGCTGGTGCCAAAGTAGATGTCATTCAGATCAGTATGGCTGTCGAACTGGATCATACCCACCGGGCGCTTCTTGGCCACGGCCCGCAGAATGGGCAAGGAACACAAATGATCCCCGCCTCCGGTCAGGGGCAGAATACCTGCCTCGACCACACGGGTGTAGAACGCCTCCATCCGGGCCATGCTGTCCATCAGATCGCCGGGGTTTGGGGCCACATCGCCCAAGTCTGCACAGCGCGCCAACTCGAACGGGGCCACCCAGGTCGCCCCATTCTGCGCCCGGATCATGGTGGACAGGTCGCGCAACTGGCGCGGACCATGACGCGGACCGGGGCGGTTTGTTGTGCCACCATCCCAAGGCGCGCCGATCAGCCCAATCTCAACCTCGCCAAAGCGCGGATGGTCAAATGGCACATGCGGCAGGCGCATAAAGGTGGGCACCCCTGCGAATCGCGGCAGGTCAAAGCCCGACACCGGTTTAAAAAACGCATCTCTAGACATCCCCGGTGTTCCCTTTGCCCGATTCCCCGCCGCATTTGACCCGATCACCGACCAGTTGTCAGGCATTCTGCGCCCTTCCCACGTCGCTTCCAGCCCATTTCACGCCCAGCGCAATGGCCAGACTTGACCCTTGCACCGCCATCAGTCCTTATGCTTGCCTGCGCCCCAAGGAGCCGCCGATGTTTTCCAAGACCACAGATCCGACCTCTGCCCCGCCCCGGCCCACCACTGGCACCCCCAGCAACAGCCGCTCGATCCTCGCCGCCGATCTCAAGATCACGGGCGATGTTCGCTCGACTGGCAGCGTTGAGCTTTTGGGCGAAGTGGATGGCACAGTTTCGGCCCATAGCCTGTTGATCGGCAATGATGGCCGCATGACCGGTGACATTTCGGCCGAAGAGGTCGAGATCAAAGGCCGTCATGATGGCCGCGTGGCCAGCCAAAGCTTCACCCTGCGCGCCTCGGCCGAGGTGAAGGCCGATATCGGCTATTCCCGGCTGGTCATCGAAAGCGGCGCCCAGATCGAAGGCCGCTTTTACCGCAACAAGGGCTGATCGTTTCAGCCCTTGTCCGCCGCTTTGGCGGGCGGAATGGCATAGGTCAGCCCGGCACGGGCCACAGGGTCGGCCTGCCCGTCGCTGAACACCAACACATCCCCGACGGCCAGCGTCTTGCCCAGCTTCAAGACCCGCGCCTCAGCGCGCAAATCGCGCCCGGCGGTGGGCTTGCGCATGAAGTCCATGCTGCAATTGGTCGTCACAGCCAAGGCGATCGGCCCGATCCGCGACAGGATCGCCAGATACATCGCCACATCGGCAAGGCCGAACATCGCCGGGCCCGAGACCGTGCCACCGGGGCGCAAATGCCGCTCGGCCACCTTGAGCCGCAAACAAACGCCAGCCGGATCGGCCCGCTCCACCACAAAATCCGCCGCCACCTGCCCGAAATCACGGGCCAAAAACGCCTGCAACGCGGCGGCATCCATCTGCAATTCCATGCTTTCCCCCAGCACCGTCCCCGCCTAAGCTGGCGGCGAAACCGGGAGAAGGCAATGACCGACACACTCTTGCTGCGCGAAGACGCAGGCCATATCGCAACGCTGACGCTGAACAGCCCGACCAATTACAACGCCCTGTCGGATGCGATGCTCGCCGCGCTTTCGGCCGAAATCGCCCGGCTGGCCGAGGATCGCTCGATCCGGGTGGTGGTGCTGAAAGGCGCAGGCAAAGCGTTTTGCGCGGGCCATGATCTAAAGGAAATGCAATCGCACCGCAGCGACGGCGACGAGGGCGCGGCCTATTACCAGCGCCTCTTTTCCACCTGCTCGGCGATGATGCTCTCGTTGCAGGCCCTGCCCCAAGTCACCATCGCGCAGGTTCACACCATCGCCACCGCCGCGGGCTGCCAACTGGCCGCCACCTGCGACATGGTGGTGGCCAGCGAGGGCACCCGCTTTGGCGTCAATGGTGTGAACATCGGGCTCTTCTGCTCCACCCCTATGGTGGCGCTGACCCGCAAAGTCCCCCCAGCCGTAGCTTTTGAAATGCTCTCCACCGGCGAATTCGTCTCAGCCGAGCGTGCGCGTGAAATCGGTCTGGTGAACCGCGTCACCGCGCCCGAAGAGCTTGAGTCTGACACCCGCAAGCTGGCCGAAACCATCGCGGCCAAACTGTCCATCGCCACGCGTCTGGGCAAATCCGCCTTCTACGACCAACTCGGTCTCACCGCCGCCGAGGCCTATGCCTTTGCCGGGCGCGTCATGGTGGAAAACATGCTGGACGCCGACACCGATGAAGGCATCTGCGCCTTCTTGGAAAAGCGCAAACCGAACTGGGGCCAAGCCTAGCCCCGCCTAGCCCACAAACGCCACCAGCACCCGCGCCGCCGCCGCGCGCAAGGCCCGCGTCCGGGGCGCGGTGGCCGGTGCGGTGAGCCGGGCAAACTGCCAGTGCAAAGGCACATCCAACGGCGCCTCAGGTGACAGGTCCACCAACCGCCCCGCTGCGATATGCACGCTCACCAGCGCCTCGGGGTTCAACCCCCAGCCCAAGCCCGCGAGACAGGCATCGACAAAGCCCTGACTCGACGCCATCCGATGCGAGGGAAAGGCCGCCCGCTTTGCGCTTCCCCCAACTTGGCGATCCACCCATTGCTCTTGCAGCCGGTCCTTGTCCGAAAAGGTCAGCGCCGGGGCCTGCATCAACGCCGCGGCCGTCACCCCCCCGGGCATCCAGCGCGCCAGATAGGCGGGCGACGCGGTCGCGCGATAGCGCAGCCAGCCAAGGCCCACACTGTCACACCCTTGCGGCGCACGG
>JBMSKG010000207.1:0-5369 GCA_049419625.1 Paracoccaceae bacterium
AGCGCGGCCACACCATCGGCGGCGGCCACGGCCTTGATCGCATCCTCGGCCGCAACACCGGCGTTGGCGGCCATATAGTCGATCACCGACTGGGTTTCGGCGGTGTAATTGGCGATATTGGCCGCGACCCAATCGATCACCTGCTGGCTTTCGGCCAAGGGGATCGGGAAGAGCGCGTTCAGAATGTAACCGGCGGCAATGGCGCAGCCGAGCGACAGCACGGGCGACCACGCAAACCAGTTGCACCACACCGAGAGAGGCGCGATCAGCTTGGAATAGCGCAGCCATGCGGTTGCGCCATAGACCGAGGTTCCGCCCGACTTGTTGCCGAACATCCCGGCCATTTCGGCGTAGGTAAAGCTTTGCAAGAACCCCATCACCATCGAGATCATCCAGACCGCAAACGCCAGTTTGCCTGTGGTCCCTGCAATCCCGCCGATTGAGAAAAGCACGAGCGGCGGCACACCTGCCGCAACCCAAAACGCGCCCTTCCAATCCAGCGCCCGGACCATCTGGCCCGACCCTGCTTCTTTCGTCATGTCCCTTTTCTCCTGTTGAACCCGGCGAATGTATGGCGGGGCTGTGCCCCTCCCCTCCGCACGTTGATTGTCAAGTGACCCGCCAGCCTTGCGCCCGGCAGGGCGAACCTTGTCTCCTTGTTCCCGCGTTTCCGTCGGATCGGCGCAGGCGCCTTCAACGCCTGCGTCCCGATGTCGCAAGGAAAGCACGTGGCTGCCGCCAAGGCGAGTGAAATTTCATTTTTGCGAAAAAATGTTTCCTATCAATTCGGCAAACCGACTTGCCTTGGTTCGAGTTGCCTGAATTTTCAACAAAAAGGCCCCCGGCTTTGCAGCGGGGGCCCTTCGATAGACAGAATGCGGATCAGTTCTTGAGATAGCTTTCCATCGAATCTTCCAGCGCATCTTTCCACGGCGTGTGATGAACCGGGGCCATGGTGCCGGTGATGACCGACTTATAGGCATGGTTGCGGAAGTTCATGATTCCGGCGGCCTTGTGATCTTTCCATTCGAAGAAGGCTTCACAGGCACCGTCCACGTCGAAGGACGGATAGTCGGTTTCCGCGATCAGCTCTTTCACATAGTCGCCCTGATAGTGGATGGCGTCATGGGCATCCTTGCCCGCATCTTCGCCTGCCACCCGGTCCGCCACATCCTTTTGCAACGCCGCTTTATCAGCGGGAATAGCGATACGGCCCATGATCGCGTCGCGCACCCACCAGGCTTGGGCGTCGAACATGTTGAAGGTGAACCACTGGTCCTGCATGCCGATGTAGAACAGCTTGGGTTATGCACCCAAGCGACACCCTTATAGAGGTCTGCCGTTGCCAGACGGTTTGCGGTTTTCAGGCGCAGATCGTCGGGCAGGAAGGGGAAGTGGTGCTTGTAGCCGGTGCACAGGATGACTGCGTCGATCTTGCGGCTGGTACCGTCCTTGAAATAGGCGGTGTCCTCGTCCATCCGCTCGAGCGCGGGCACTTCGGCCCAGTTGTCAGGCCAGTCATAGCCCATCGGCGCATTGCGGTAGGCCACGGTGATCGACTTGGCGCCGTATTTCCAGCACTGGCTGCCGATATCTTCGGCCGAGTAGGACGAGCCCAGCAGCAAGAGGTTCTTGCCAGTGAATTCACGCGCATCGCGGAAGTCGTGGGCGTGCAGGACGCGGCCGTTGAATTTGTCGAACCCGGGGTATTCCGGCACGTTTGGCGTGCTGAAATGGCCCGACGCAACGATCACATTGTCAAACTCTTCATCATACATGCTGTCCTTTTTCAGGTCATGCACAGTGACGGTGAAATTGCCTTTGTCCTTATTATACTTGACCATCCGAATGGTGGAGGAGAAGCGGATCCAGTCACGGACCCCGGCCTTTTTCACCCGGCCTTCGATATAGTCGAACAGCACCGCACGCGGCGGATAGCTGGCGATCTGCTTGCCGAAATGCTCTTCGAACGAATAGTCGGCGAATTCGAGGCCCTCTTTCGGGCCATTTGACCACAGATAGCGATACATCGAGCAATGCACCGGCTCGCCATGTTCATCAAGGCCCGTGCGCCAGGTGTAATTCCACAAGCCGCCCCAGTTGGACTGCTTTTCAAAGCACACCACTTCGGGAATATCGGCCCCCTTGGCAGCGGCAGACTGGAACGCGCGCAGTTGCGCAAGCCCTGACGGACCCGCACCAATGACGGCTACTCTCTTTTTCATGGACACCTCCGGCTGTTCGATTCTGGCAGATGGTTTCGCGCGCTGCCTTGGCCGGCATGCTAGAATCTGAGTTGCGCCTGTGTCAAATCTTATTCCTGCCGTGAAACATCAAAACCGCTCGTAAGACTTTGTTCCAAAGGTTTTTTTTGGCACTTGCCAGAGTTCTCAGCGCGCAACCGTGACTGTGCAATGCGCCTGTCCGGACACCTCGGCGGCCACCAAGCCCAGAACCAGCCGCTTGACCCCGCGCTTGTCGCCAGTGCCCATGACGATGTGGTCGTAGCCGTTCTGATCGGCATAGGCGATGATCGCAGGCGCCGCCTCGCGGGCCACCACCTCGACCGTACCGATATCGGTCAGACTGGCGGCCTTGCCCTTGACCTCGGCCGCCGCCATCAGCGAGGCCACGTCTTCGGGTGCCCAATGGTTGATGGTCGGCCCACGAGCGCCACCATGGGCGATGTTGACAATCCAGACCGTCAACCGCGCGCCGTACTGCTTGGCCATGGCAATGGCAAGCGCCAGCCCTACCTCGGCATGGTCACTGCCATCTGACGGGCAGAGAATTTTCTTGCTCATGACGATATTCCCTTCGATCATGTTTCTGTTGGGACCGACTGGAACATGGCCCATCGCCGCGCACCTTGACTTGCATCAAAAAACGTTCACCCATAGTCAAAATTCCCTAGGAAACCTGCCATGAAACCCATCGCCCCTGCCGACCGCAAGATCGCCAACATCCACTCTGCCGCCTTCAAACCCTTCGTCTACCCAGACGGCACCGCATTGGGTGACAGCATCTTGCAACTGGATGACGGGATCGAGCTTGGCACCGGATTTCACGTCTACCGCATGCCCGCGGGCATGACGACGCTCGGGCACCGCCACAATGGGCATGAGCAATTCCTGATCTTGGAAGGTGAATTGCATGAAAGCGATGGCAGCATCCTGCGCGCAGGTGATCTGGTGTTCTACCGCGATGGGACGGAACACAATTCCTATACCCCGAACGGCTGCCTTTTGGCGGTACATATCGCCGGGCCGGAATTCCCGGTTGACTGAACCAGCCGCTTAAGCCTCGACACAGCCCAAGCCACGCAACACAGCGCGAAAATTGGCAAGGCCGCGGATCAGTGCCTGATATTCCAATGCGACCAAGCGGTCAGGGGCAAGCGTTGACTGGTCAAGCACGATGCGCGCCGGATCAAAGGGCGGCTCGAGATAGGCAAAGGCGCCTTGGCCCAACGTGACGCCCGGCAAGGGCGTGCGCGCCGGACGGATCGGGGCGCTGTAGGCCCAGACGTTTTCAAAGGTGATGCGCCGCAGACCCTGATCCAACAGCCGCCGGGTCAGGCGCTCTAGGGGCAAAAACCCCTCACCAATCGGCACGCCCGCCACGGTCAACTGGCCAGCCACCTCGGCGCGCACCATGACGTGGTCCTTGAAATGCACCGAATGGACATGGGGCAGAACCGCGTCCAGCGCGGCTTCGGGGTCTTCCAGAACCATCTGGGAATTGCCGTAGTCAAAAAGGATCTTCAGGTTGGGATGATCCACCGTCTCCACGATCTGCGCCAGTTCGGGGCCGGTGAAATCTTCGTGGTTCTCCAAGACGATGACGATGCCCAAATCGGCAGCCAGCGGGACCACCGCCGCCAGATCGCGGGTGGTTGCCGCCATCATCTCGGCGGGTGTGCCGCCGTGGCGGGTATAGGTGCGCAGCGAGGTCGCCCCCATATGATGCGCGGCCCGCAACAGGTCTGACATATGCGCCGGATCGGTGCCCGAGGTATCAACCTCAAGGCTAAAGCCCAAGCTTTGCAGATGGTCGCGAAGCCGCTCCATCCGCCAAGTCTCACGCCCGCCAAGGTGGCGATACTGCGGGTTGTTCAGCGACAGGCTGATGCCCTTTAACCCCAAGGACGCGGCCAGATCGGCATAGGCGATGCAATCAAACCCCGGCTTATGGGCAAAGTGGTGCCAGAGGCTAAAGCTGTGGATGGTGGTTTCAACAATCATCGCTGGGGTCCAGTTCGAGCAACTCAGCGCTATAGGCGCGGGTATATCTCTCGCGTATCTCCGGCTCGGGGCGGGTTTGGGACCGCCACAGGCAATAGCCCGCCATGCGCCATGCAAAAAAGGGCCGGAGCCGCCGATGGCGGGCCAAAAGGTCAGGGCGGGCAAGGGCGGCCCAGAACGCGGCCTGTTCGGTCGAGGTCAGGGGGGCATGTTCGCTGAGGATCTGAAAGGCAGGCGAGAGAAAGCTGTAGATGTCTTCAACCAGATCGCCCGCCGCCGGGCATTGCCAGTCGATGATCCGCAAGCCCCCGCCCTCACCAATCAGATTGCCCGGCCCCAGATCGGTATGGATCAGCGACAGGCGCGCGGGGGGCACTATGGAGGTGGGCTTTGGGCGGCGCTGAAGAGGCGGGGCGGCGCAGCGCGCGAAAAGCGTGTCACCCTCGGCCAGAATACCTTCTGGATCACAGGGCACGGGCCGGAACCCCGACGGGTCCGCCGCCTCTTTGCGCGCCAAAAGCCGGGCCACGTCGGCAGTACCTTCGGTCCAAGGTGCGCCTTCGACATAGGCATAGGCCATCAGCGATGCCTCGGGCCAAAAGGCCAAAAGCGGGGGCGAGACGTTTAAGGGGCCAAGAAGCGACAACGCGCGGGCCTCATCTTGGGGGATATTCGGGAAAAGCGTGCCGCGCGCTTCGGGCGCAAAACGTTTCAGGACCATCCGGGCCGGGCCGGTCGTCACGCGCAAGACCTCGTTGGTGTAACCGCCTTTCAGCAGCTTGACCGTCACCGGGCCTTGCCACAGGCCCTTGGCCTGCAAAAGCGCCTCAATCTCAGCGCCGGTCATGCCATGCCCCGCAAGCGGGCCAAAAGATCATCTTCGATGAACAGCCCCTCATGCGCCAGCCGTCGTTGGTTTTCCACGCGCCGGGCGTTTGGCAGACGCGCGCCCTCCTGCGCAAGGATGGACGCGATCAGCCGTTTGATGGTGCCGTCAAAACTGCCACCGGAAAACACCTGCGGATCAATGGCGATGAAGAACTGGCCATTGTCGATCGGCTTGCCGTCATTGTCGGTGAAGGATCCCTGATCTGGCCCAAGCTGCCCGCCGGCAAGGGCGGCGCC
>JBMSKG010000208.1:0-5350 GCA_049419625.1 Paracoccaceae bacterium
TCGGATTGTCCACGAGTGTCTCCTTTGGCTGGCATTGGGCGCGCCACGGCGCAGGGGCCGCAAAAACTCTGGGCATCGTTTACCCCGGCCCCTGCCCGGGGTCAACGCATCCACAGCGGATTTCGCTGCCCGGAAGCATCGGAATTCTCGAATTGTATGCAATCGTATGCAAAACAGGGCACAGCCTGCGGATGTCGCTACTGCACGCGGGGCAATACAACAGGCTCAGGCTCTGGCCCTTGTCCAACGGCCAGGGCTTCGGCCCGCACAATCCGGGCGATCAACGCCGAATCTGCCGTGGAAAAGGTCAGCGGCAGACGCATATCGATCAAGGATTTCAAGATACGGTCCGTCTGCGGCAGGCGTTGCGGGGTGGTATAGCGCCAATGGTCATAACGGCTGGTAAAGGCCACCGGCTCATCGGCACCGAACCACTTCAGTTCGACCCCGCGCGCGATGCAGCGGCTGAGAAACAGGCCAATCCGCGCATCCGACCAATCCGGCAACCGGAACTGGAACGATGAGCCGACATAGGTTTCTTCCGGTGGTCGCGTCACCAGCCGAAGCCCGGGAATCCCATGCAAGCCTGCCTCAAGTGTCTGGTAAAGACTGGCCCACCGCGCCACGCGCTCGGCCAGCATGGGAAGTTGCGGCCGCAAGATCGCTGCACGCAGATTGTCCATCCGGCCCGAGACATTGGGCATTTCCATCCGCACCCGCTGAAACACCCCTTCGGGGGGGGCGGCGCGGTGTTTGGCATAAAGCATATAGCTGCCTGACAGCAGGATCGCCCGGGCCATGATTTCGGCATCATCCGAGATCACAAAGCCACCCTCGCCGGAATTCATGTGCTTGTAGGTCTGCATCGAATAGCAGCCCACCACGCCCTGCCGCCCCGAAGGGACACCCTTCCAAGCGGCCCCCATGGTATGGGCGCAATCTTCGATGATCTGCACGCCCAAACGGTCGCACAGTGCCACCAGCGCCTCCATGTCGCACAGATGGCCGCGCATATGGCTAAGCATCAGCAACCGCGCGCCCGTGGCTTTGGCCTTGGCCTCAAGATCGACGAAATCAAGCGTCAGGTCCTCGGTCACCTCAATGAACACCGGACTGCCGCCCGCAGCGGCAATTGCACCCGGAACTGGGGCCAGCGTGAAGGCGTTGGTCAACACAGATTCGCCGGGCTGCAACCCCAACGCCCGGAGCGCGCAGCCCATGGCATAGCCGCCCGACGCCACGGCAAGGCAATATTTTGCCCCCATCAACGCGGCGAATTCCTCTTCCAAAAGCGCCGTCTCGGCAATCTCGCCCGGAGCGGTGTTGTAACGGTGGAGACGACCATGACGCAGCACGGCTATGGCCGCCTCGATCCCGGCTTCGGGGATCGGCTCTTGCTGGGTGAAGGACCCCGAAAAGCGCTCTTCGATCATGATCCCGTCATCCATCCTGACCCCCAGATTGCCCCCCAGCCAGCCCCCGAGCGCGACGCTCTTTCTTCAGCACGGCCAGCATGAAAATCCCAGTGCCCACAAGCCCGATCCCGCCAAGCACAAAGGCCACATTGGGCGATTGGATCGGGGCATCTTCCCGCATGAAATAGCCAAAGACCTGAGCAAAGAACACGGTGCCCAAAAGCATGGCCACATTGGTAATCGCGCTGATCCCGCCCTGCAACTCGCCTTGGGCATTCTCAGGCACGCGTTGCGACAGAATCGCGGTCAGCATCGGATGCACAAAGCCTTCGGGGCCATGGACGATCATCAACCCGATCACAAGCACAAGCGAGCCGACGACACTATAGCCGAACATCGCGATCATGGCGGACACAAGGCCGATCATCACCACCTTCTGCTCGCCCCAACGTGCCACCGCTGGGCCAGTCAAAAAGCCTTGGAACCCAGCCATCACCAGCCCAAACACCGCCAGCGTCAGGCCCACCATCGCCTCGGACCAGCCGAAATTGGCCTTGCCCCAAAAGGGCCAGAGCGCGGGATAAACCGAGGTGAAAAAGAAAAACAGCGCCATGACCGTGCAGAGCGGCACCACGCCAGGATAGCTGCGAAACACTTTGAAGGCGCCGAACGGATTCGCGCGCCGCCAGTCAAAGGCGCGTCGGTGTTCCAGCCCCAGCGTTTCGGGCAGGACGAAAAACCCATAGATCAGATTGACCGCCGACACCGCCGCCGCGGCGAAGAACGGCACACGCGGGCCAAGCTCTCCCAAAAGCCCCCCCACTGCCGGGCCGATGATAAAGCCCAAACCAAAGGCTGCCCCCATCTGGCCATAGGCGCGGCCCCGATCCTGCGGTTCGGTGATGTCGGCGATAAAGGCATTGGCGATCACCCAACTTGCGCCACATACCCCTGCCAAGAGGCGGCCAACAAAGAGCCAACCCATGTTCGGCGCCAGCGCATGCAAAAGAAAATCCACACCAAGGCCGAAAATCGCCAGCAAAAGCAAAGGTCTGCGGCCATAGCGGTCTGACAGGTTTCCCAGCAAAGGCCCCGAGAGGAACTGCGCCAGCGAATAGCCTGCCGCCATCCAGCCACCCAAAACCGCCGCCTCGCCAAGGCTGACATGGCCCACCTCGCCAATCAGCGCAGGCAGGACGGGAATGATGATGCCAAAGCCCACCATGTCCAAAAACACGGTGATCAGGATAAAGACCATCGCCCGGTCTTTTGCGCGCTTGCTCAGGCTTTGCGTCATGGCCGGACCCTAGGTTTGCCAGCGCCGCGTGTCAAACCGACGTGGCGTCAGCCAACCGCCACCATCCCTTTGGCAAAACGTGCCGCATTGGCGCGGTAACCCTCGGCCGATTTCAAAAGCCGTGCCTGCGCCGCCGCATCCAACTCCCGCACCACCTTGGCAGGCGCGCCCATGACCAGCGAGCCCGGCGCAATTTCTTTGCCCTCGGTCACCAAGGCGCAGGCCCCGACCAAGGACCCTGCCCCGATCTTCGCGCCGTTCAACAGCGTGGCACCCATGCCAATCAGGCTGCCCGCCTCGATTGTACAGCCGTGCAGCATCGCCTTGTGGCCGATGGTGCAATCGACGCCAATGGTCAGGGGAAAGCCCATATCGGTGTGCAGAACCGCGTTTTCCTGCACATTGCTGCCTGCGCCCACCGTGATCGGCTCATTGTCGCCACGCAGCACCGCACCGAACCAGATATTCGCACCGGGGCCGACGATAACGTTGCCGATCAGCACTGCGGTTGGCGCAACCCAAGCCGTTTCATCAATCTGCGGTCGGATGCCGTCCAGTTCATAAATCATCGTGCGTCAAACTCCTTGTTCAGGCCCCGAACGAACTCCGCCATTCCGGGCTGGCGATCGCGGCGCATACGTTCAGCTTGAAGAATGGTCAGCAAGTCATTGAACGCGATATCAATATCGTTGTTCACTATCACATAGTCATATTCCGCCCAATGGCTGATCTCGGACTGCGACTTCGCCATCCGACCTGCGATCACCTCATCGCTATCTTGCGCGCGGCCGCGCAAACGGCGCTCTAACTCGGCAATCGAGGGCGGCAGCACAAAGACCGACACCACATCACGACCAAGCGACGAGTTGCGAATCTGCTGCCCACCCTGCCAGTCGATGTCAAAAAGCGTGTCACGCCCTTCGGTCATTGCGGTCTCGACAGGGCCTTTGGGGCTGCCGTAGAAATTGCCGAAAACCTCGGCATGTTCCAGCATTTCACCGGCTGCAACCATGGATTCGAACGCGTCCCGGGTCTTGAAATAGTATTCGCGCCCGTCCGCCTCACCCGGACGGGGCGCGCGGGTGGTGGCTGACACCGAAAACCGCAAGGACGGATCCCAGTCCATCAGCCGCCGGGCCAGCGTCGATTTTCCTGCGCCCGAAGGCGAAGACAGGATAAGCAAAAGCCCGCGCCGAGGGGGAAGTTGCGCCATGATCTATTCCACGTTCTGAACTTGCTCGCGCATCTGATCGATCACCGTTTTCAGGTCAAGCCCGATCCGCGTCAGCGCCATCGACTGCGCCTTTGAGCACAAGGTATTGGCCTCACGCATGAATTCCTGCATCAGGAAATCGAACTTGCGGCCAACCGGGCCAGCTTCGACCAAAAGCGCGCGCGCCGCGCCGATATGGGCCCCCAGCCGGTCCAACTCTTCAGTAACGTCGTTCTTCACCGCCAAAAGCGCCAGCTCTTGCGCAAGCCGCGTTTCATCCACCCCGTCCACATTCTCCAGAACCTTGGCCAAAGCCTCGCGCAGATGGCCCGAAGCGGCGGCACGACGCGCGGCGGCTTCGCGCGTGGCCGCCTCGGTGAGCCGCGCCAGGTCATCCAGTTGCGCGCCAATCAACCGGGCCAGCACGGCCCCCTCCGCCCCCCGCATCGCTGCGAATTCGGCCATGAGGGCTGGCAGATCGGCCAAAATGGCCGCGCGCAGCGGGGCCGGGTCAATGTCAGCTGCTGAGGTGTCCAAAACCCCGCGCACCGCAAGCACATCGGCAGCGTTGGCCGGGGCCAGTGTCAGACCCGCATCCATTGCCGTTTGCTCAACCTCCGCCATGGCCCGCAGCACCGCCGCCAGCGCGGGCGGGTTCACCCGCAGCCCTTCTGCCCCCTCTGACATGCCATCGCGCGCCACTTTCAGCGACAGGCTGACATTGCCGCGCCCCATTGCCTTGGCCATTTCAGCGCGCAGCGCCTGTTCGAGCCCGTCAATCCAATCCGGCACCCGAAGCCGCAGATCCAACCCCTTGCCGTTGACGCTGCGAATATCCCACGCCCAGCTGTGCCCTGCCCCTTGCCCGCGCCGCGCGGCGAATCCGGTCATTGATACAGTCATTGGGCCATCCTTTTGCTATCCGCTTCCGGTGTTTACCATTTGTCGAGAATGTCCGCAAAACGCGTTTCAACTCGTGTATCTTAGGAAAGTCTTAAGGGATACGGCGCGTCGGCCAGCCCCGGCCTTGCGGCAGGTTCGACGGACGTCTCCCAGTTCCCCGTGATGCGGCATTGGCCGGACAGAAAGGCACGACAGGCATGGTTTGGTTCATTGATGGCACAACCCAAGGCGAAGGTCGCGCTGAAACCGCAGACTTCCATCAGTTACAGTCAGTGCGCGCCTATTGGGAGGCGATGCGCAAGCCCGGCCACCTGCCCCGGCGCGATGACATCAACCCGCGCGGCATCGCCTCGGCCCTGGAGCAGGTGTTCTTGGTGGAACAGATCGCCCCCCATCACGGCCGCCTGCGCCTGGCAGGCATGGCGCTGAGCGACCTTTTGGGCATGGATCCGCGCGGCATGCCGGTGACCGCCCTGTTGGAACCGGTTGCCCGCGCAACCCTGTCTGAGGCCTTGGGTGGGC
>JBMSKG010000209.1:0-5342 GCA_049419625.1 Paracoccaceae bacterium
AAAACCATAATGTCCCCCAAGGAGAATTCTCGCAGCAATTGTGGCGATATTGGGGCAGGTTTGTTTCCGAGTAAAGGGGGGCTGTCCCTTATTTGGTGCCGAACATGCGATCACCCGCATCCCCTAGACCCGGAACGATATAACCGTGGTCATTCAAGTGGCTATCGACCGAAGCTGTGACGATCGGGACATCGGGATGGGCCTCCTTCATGCGGGCAATCCCCTCAGGCGCGGCCAGAAGGCACAAAAAGCGGATGTTCGTCGCGCCTTGCGCCTTCAACAGGTCAATCGCGGCCACGCTGGAATTGCCGGTGGCCAGCATCGGATCGACCACGATCGACAGCCGTTCGTCCAGATGATCGGGCAGCTTGCAGTAATACTGCACCGGCTGCAGCGTCTCGGGGTCGCGGTAAAGCCCGACGAACCCCACCCGCGCCGCTGGGATCAGTTCCAAAATCCCATCCAACAGCCCGTTTCCGGCCCGCAGGATGCTGACCAAGGCCAGCTTCTTGCCGTCAATCTCGGGTGCATCCATCGGCTCCAAGGGGGTTTCGATGCGCTTGGTGGTCATCGGCAATTCGCGCGTGACCTCATAGGCCAAAAGCAGGCTAATCTCGCGCAAGAGCTTGCGGAACGAGGCCGTCGAGGTCTCCTTGTCGCGCATGATCGACAGCTTGTGCTGCACCAAAGGATGGGTGACGACGGTCAGGTGGTTCAGCATATCAGGGCTCCAGCAGCTTGGCGATTTTCGCCTTGGTATCGACGTCACAGAAAGCCGCGTCAAGCGCTTGCCGGGCCAGCCGCCGGAATTGCCCTTCATCCCAGTCAAAGGCGCGGTGCAATTCGTCATATTCGCGCGCCATGGTGGTGTGAAAAAACGGCGGATCATCGGTGTTGATAGTCACCTTGACGCCACGGCGGTCCAACTCGGCAATCGGATGGGCGCGGAATGTCGGGTAAATCCCCAAAGCCACGTTTGACCCGGGGCAGCATTCCAAAACCACGCCTTTTTCGGCCAGTTCATCCACCAAAGCGAGATCCTCAATCGCGCGCACCCCGTGGCCCACCCGCTCAACCCCCAGATCGCGCACGGCGGCGCGCACCTCATCGGCGCCCTTCCACTCGCCGGCATGGGCAGTGATCCGCAAGCCGGCCTCGCGCGCGCAGTCAAAGGACCAAGCGAAATCCTTCAAAGCCCCCACCTTCTCGTCACCCCCGATGCCAAAGCCGACGATGAACCGCCCCACCGTCTCGACCGCACAGCGCGCCGTCTCACGCGCCTTGTCAGGGCCGAAATGCCGGATCGGCGTGACGATGCCACGCAGGGTGATGCCCATGGTCTTTTCCGCCTCATCCGCCGCCTCTTCGATGGCCGCGAGATACTCGCGCCACGCCCCCAGATCGCGCCCACCGCAGAAATCGGGGCTGAGGAAACATTCCGAATAGACCACGCCCGAGGCGGCACTTTCCTCCAAGACCGCCAAGGTCAGCCGCCGAAACTCCTCCGGTCCGGTCAGGGTGGTGCAGGCCGCCTCATAGACCTTCAGAAAATCCCAAAAATCGCGGAAGCGGTAAGAGCCATCCTCGTTGAAAATGCCGCCGATATCGACGCGCTTCTCCCGGGCCAAACCGCGGATAAAGGCGGGCGGCGCGCCGCCTTCCAAATGCAGATGCAACTCAACCTTCGGCAAGCTTCTCACGACGCGCCCTTTCATCTTTGCAAAAATACCCCGGGGGTCCGGGGGCTGGCCCCCGGCGCTGGGTCATAGAAAACTCCGCCCCGGCCCCAGCGCGGTCACCCCAAGATGGGCCGCGACACTCGCCGCCACATCGACAAAGCCGCGCAGGCCTACAGGCCCCGCACCCGCCCCAGCGCATAGGATCGGCACCCGCTCGCGCGTGTGTTCGGTGCCGCGCCAGGTCGGGTCATTGCCGTGATCGGCGGTAAAGATCGCCAGATCGCCGGGGCGCAGGCGGGCCAGAAAGCCGCCGACCCGGGCGTCGAAGGTTTCCAGCGCGCGGGCATATCCGGCGACATCGCGTGGATGGCCGTAAAGGCTGTCGAACTCGACAAAGTTGGCAAAAGTCAACGAACCCGGCTCGGCATCCACCAAAAGCCGATCCAAATGATCGAAAAGGTCAAGATCACTTGCGCCCTTCCACAGCTTGCCCACGCCTTTCATGGAAAAGATGTCGCCAATCTTGCCCACCGCATGGGTCGCGCGGCCGGCGTCTTGCACCCAGTCCAACAGCGTTGGCGCGGGTGGGTCCATGGCGAAGTCATGCCGGTTGGCAGTGCGTTTGAAATTGCCCGGGCCCCCGGTGAAGGGCCGCGCGATCACCCGGCCCACCCGCATGGCATGCAGATGCGGCGCAAGATCGGCGCAGAGTTTCAAGAGCCGCTCCAGCCCGAAGGCCTCTTCATGCGCGGCAATCTGGAACACGGAATCCGCCGAGGTGTAGCAGATCGGCCAGCCGGTCCTGAGATGCGCCTCGCAATGCGCGGCGATGATCGGCACGCCCGAGGCGTGGCAATTGCCCAAGATGCCGGTCGTCCCGGCAAGCTTGCACACCAGCGCCACCAGATCTTCGGGGAAGGCTGGAACCGTGTCGGGGAAATAGGTCCAGTCCCAAGGCACCGGCACCCCGGCCAATTCCCAATGGCCCGACGGTGTATCCTTGCCCCGGCTTACTTCGGTCGCAGCGCCCCAGCGGCCCTTGGGCGGCGCCCCAAGGCCGGGGGCGGCTAGGCCCGAGGCAAGCTCAATCGCCGCGCCCAAGCCCAGAGCATCAAGGTTCGGCAGGTGCAAAGGCCCCACGCGTCCCTGATCTGCCCGCCCTTCGGCGCAGGCCAGCGCGATATGGCCCAGCGTATTGGCCCCGGCATCGCCAAAATCGGCCGCATCGGGCGCGCCGCCGCAACCGACCGAATCCATCACGATCAGAAAGGCCCGCGTCATGTCAGGTGATCCTTTGCAGGATCAGGGGCGGCTCGGCCACGGGTGATGGGCCAAGGCCATAGGCTGCTTGCACCTGCGCCATGGCTTCATCGGCCTGCGCCTCGGTCGCAGCATGCACCCGGCAGAGCGGATCGCCCGCCGCAATTGCCTGACCGATGCCCGCCAGATCGGACAGCCCGACCGAGGGGTTCACCCGATCTCCCTCGCGCTGGCGCCCGCCGCCAAGGCCGACCACCGCCAGACCCAAGGCTTGCCCGTCAATCGCCCGGACAAAGCCCGCAGCGGGGCTTGGCACATCGCGGATCACGGTCGCAGCGGGCAGAAGATCGGCCCAGCGTTCGAGGAAATCGCGCGGCCCGCCTTGGGCGGCCACCATGCGGCCAAAGCCTTCGGCGGCGGCCCCCGAGCGCAAGACCGCCTCGACCTGTGCCGTACCCGCCTCAGCCGTGGCGGCCAGCCCGGCCAAGGCCAGCGCCTCGCCGCCTAAGACCGCTGTGACGTCAAAGAGTGCGCTGTTCACCGCGCGGCCGGTCAGGGTTTGCATGACCTCGGCCACCTCGAGCGCATTGCCCGCCGCGCGGGCCAAAGGCTGCGTCATGTCAGTGATCAGCGCCGATGTCTTGCACCCTGCCCCTTTGGCCGTGCCACGAGCGAGAGCGCCAAAGCCTCGGCCTCGGCCAGCGATTTCATGAAGGCGCCCGAGCCGCATTTGACATCAAGCACCAAGGCCTCAAGCCCCGCGGCGAGTTTTTTGGACAGGATGGAAGCGGTGATGAGGTCAATCGATTCCACCGTCGCAGACACATCGCGGATCGCATATAGCCGCCGATCCGACGGGGCGATTTCGGCGCTGGCCGAGACGATGGCGCAGCCGATTTTGCGCAGCTGCGTCCGAAGCTGGCTTTCGGACAGGCCGGTGCGAAAACCCGGGATCGCCTCCAACTTGTCCAGCGTGCCGCCGGTATGGCCCAAACCCCGGCCCGAAATCATCGGCACATAGGCGCCGCAGGCGGCCAGCGCGGGGGCCAGAAGAAGCGAGACGCAATCACCGATGCCGCCGGTGGAGTGTTTGTCCAGAACCGGGCCCGGCATGTCCCATGCCAGGACCTTGCCGCTGTCGCGCATGCCCGTGGTGAGTGCCACGCGCCCCTCTTCGCCCAAGCCCTTCAAGAGAACCGCCATGGCAAAGGCGCCGGCCTGCGCGTCAGTCACCGTGCCATCGGCCAAGCCTGCCGCAAACCAGCGCAGCGCCTCGGGCCCCGGGCGGCGCCCATCGCGAATGGCGGCGATGATGGCGCGGGCGTCCATCAGGTGCGGTCCATATGCGCCATGGTGAAGACGCCGGGCAAAAGCTGCGCCACGGTGATCGTGCGTTCCTTGCCATCCAGCGTGGCCATGGTGACTTTGACATCTTGGGCGGCGAATTCAGCGATCTTCTGGCGGCAGCCGCCGCAGCAAGGCACCGGCTCGGGGCTGTCGGCGACCACATAAATCTCGGCAATCGCCGTGTCGCCCGCCGCGCACATCGCGGCAATCGCGCCCGCCTCGGCGCAGGTGCCTTCGGGATAGGCGACGTTTTCGACATTGCAGCCGACATGGACCGCGCCCGAGGGGCTGCGCAGTGCGGCGCCCACCTTGAACCGTGAATAAGGCGCATAGGCCCGTTCCCGCACCATCAGTGCCGCATCCCGAAGTGTCATCGCGCATCTCCCTTGTTTGGCCAAAGCGTAACGCTGCGCGGGCGGCGCGTGCAAGCTTGCCAACACCAGACCAGCATGAGACCTATGAAAAACGCACTGCAAAGCCCCTGCCCTTTTCCGCTGATTTGGGGCAATCTGGCAAAGCTCTTGTGGGAAACCACATCTTTTGCAGGGCGGAAAAATAGTTTAACGGTAAACTATGCCGTTCAGAGGGGACAGGAATGGACGAGACACGGGCCGAAAATCTGCGTCAGGCGGCGCTGGATTATCATGAATTTCCCAAGCCGGGCAAACTTGAGATCCGCGCGACCAAGCCCTTGGCCAATGGCCGTGACCTCGCCCGCGCTTATTCCCCCGGTGTTGCCGAAGCCTGTCTTGAGATCAAGGCCGACCCGGCCACTGCCTCGCGCTATACCGGACGCGGCAATATGGTGGGGGTCGTTACCAACGGCACTGCCGTCTTAGGCCTTGGAAACATTGGCGCTTTGGCGTCAAAGCCCGTGATGGAGGGCAAGGCGGTTCTGTTCAAGAAATTCGCCAACATCGATTGCTTTGACATCGAGTTGAACGAACCCGACCCCTACAAGTTGGCCGACATCGTCTGCGCGCTGGAGCCGACCTTTGGCGCGATCAACCTTGAGGACATCAAGGCGCCAGATTGTTTCATCGTTGAACAATTGTG
>JBMSKG010000210.1:0-5339 GCA_049419625.1 Paracoccaceae bacterium
GACGACGCCGGCATCCCCCACCGCGAAATGGTGCTCAAGCTCTAACCCTCTGTGTCTGATTTCATCTTGGCCCCAAATACCCCCGCCGCAGGCTCCCGTGGCCGACCGCGGATGCCTCCGGCGGGGGTATTTTCGCCAAGATGAAAGGGCGGGCGGTGGTCTTGGGGGTCCTGGCGTGTTAGGCAAGGGGAATGAACCCCATTCCGACCAAAGATCAGATCCGCCAATGGATCGCCGAGAACCCCGCCCTTGCTGCCAAGCGCGACATAGCCAAGGCCTTTGGCATCCGTGGCGATGCCAAGATCGACCTCAAGCGCCTCTTGCGCGAGATGGAGGACGAAGGCGCCCTGGAAAAAAAGGCGCGTCGCTTCCGCGAACCGGGGTCGCTGCCGCCGGTCGCCGTCTTGCAGGTGCTGGCGCCTGATGCTGCGGGCGATGTTTTTGCCGTGCCGTTAGAAGAAGGCGGCGACAGCAGCCAGCGGGTGTTGATCGTCACCCAAAAGGGCGATCCGGCCTTGGGTGCGGGCGACCGGATCTTGGGCCGTCTGACCCCGGTGGCGGGCGAGGGCCACGCCTATGAGGGGCGGCTGATCCGGCGGCTGGGGTCGAATCCCTTGAAGGTCTTGGGCATCTTCCGCGACAGCCATGAAGGTGGGCGGATTGTGCCCATCGACAAAGGTCAAGACAAGGAATGGCGCGTGGCGCGCGATGCGTCCAATGGCGCGCGCGATGGTGAGTTGGTCGAAGCCGAGGCCGTCGGCAACCGCCGTATGGGCCTGCCGCAGGCGCGCATCGTGGCGCGGCTGGGTGATCCATCCGGCGCGCGGGCGGTCAGCCTGATCGCCATTCACCAGCACGGCATCCCCGACCAGTTTTCCGATGCGGTGATTGCCGAGGCCGACAAGGCGGCACCCGTTGGCCTTCAGGGGCGCGAGGATCTGCGCGACCGGCCCCTTGTCACGATTGACCCCATCGATGCGCGCGACCGCGATGATGCGGTCTATGCCATGCCCGACGATCAGCCCGGCAATCCCGGCGGCCATGTCATCTGGGTCGCCATTGCCGATGTCGCCCATTACGTCACCCCCGGCAGTGCCCTCGACCGCGAGGCGCGGCGGCGCGGCAATTCCACCTATTTCCCCGACCGTGTGGTGCCCATGCTGCCCGATATCCTGTCGGGCGATCTGTGTTCCTTGCACGAACATGTCGACCGCGCCTGTCTGGCCGTTCGGATGCGAATTGACGCCCATGGCAACAAGCTGTCGCACCGCTATGTGCGCGGCTTGATGCGGTCGAAAGCCTCGCTGCACTATGCGCAGGTGCAAGCCGCCATCGACGGCCAGCCCGATGACAAGACCGCGCCCTTGCTCGACCCTGTCCTGCGCCCGCTTTACGCCGCCTATGCCGCGCTGACCCAGGCCCGTGCCGCGCGCCAGCCGCTCGACCTTGATCTGCCCGAGCGCAAGATCGTGCTGGATGACGCGGGCAAGGTCACCTCGGTGTCATTCTATGAACGCTTCGACGCGCACAAACTGATCGAGGAGATGATGATCCTCGCCAATGTGGCTGCGGCCGAGGAACTGGTGCGGCTGAAGCAGCCCCTTCTGTTCCGCGTGCACGAGGAGCCCTCACCGCTGAAGCTTGAGGCGCTGCGCGAGGTGGCCGAGGCGTCGGGCTTGGTGCTGGCCAAGGGGCAGGTGTTGAAAACTTCGCACCTCAACCGCCTGCTTAGCCAAGCGCAGGGAACTGAGTTTGACGAACTCATCAACCTGACCACCCTGCGCTCCATGACGCAGGCCTATTACAACCCGGAAAACTTCGGCCATTTCGGGCTGGCCTTGCGCAACTATGCCCATTTCACCTCGCCCATCCGGCGCTATTCCGATCTGATCGTACACCGCGCGCTGATTGCCGGGCACAAGTGGGGCAAGGACGGGCTTTCGGCTTGGGACATCGAGAACCTCGACGAAACCGCCAAGCTGATTTCCGAGGCCGAGCGGCGCTCGATGGCGGCCGAACGTGACACGACAGACCGTTACCTTGCAGCTTTCTTGGCCGATCGCGTTGGCAGCACCTTTGCGGGCCGGATTTCCGGCGTGCAGCGCTTTGGCCTTTTCGTACGGCTCGACGAAACCGGTGCCGATGGGCTGATCCCGATCCGCGCCGTGGGGCGCGAGTTCTTCCATTATGACGAAGGCAGCCAAACCCTGATGGGGGCCGATACCGGGCTGACCATCGGCATCGGGCAGCGCGTGATCGTGAAGCTGGCCGAGGCGGTGCCGGTGACAGGGGGACTGGTGCTGGAACTGGTCGAAATCGACGGGGCAACCATCACGCCGGGGGGCCGGGGTCGCAAGGGCGGGCGCTATCAGCCGCGCAAGCCCGGCGCGGCGGGGGCCAAGGCGGCCAAGCTCGCCCGCAAGATCGTGCGCAAACGGCGGGGGTAAGGATGGGTGACAGGCGGGCAGGTTTTGCGAAGAATGCCCGTCAGGGCTTGATGAGCTTTGCAACCGTGCTGTCGCTGGCCACCCCCACCCTTGCAGGCCCGCAAGACACCGAAGCCGCCATGAGCGAAACCATCGGGGAGGCGATGTTGACCGAAGGAACCGGCACGCAAGAGGGGCTGACCCAGTGGCTTTTCAGCTTTAAAGACCGCGCCTTGGCCGCCGGGATTTCCTCTGCCACGCTGGATGCGCTGGCAGGTGCGGAATACCTGCCCAAGGTCGTGCGCAATGACCGCCACCAGAACGAATTCACCAAGACGATCTGGGAATATCTTGACACCGCCGTGTCGCAAGATCGTATCGCGCATGGGCGTAAGGCGTTGAAAAGACAAGGTGACACCTTGGCACAGATCGAGGCCACCTATGGGGTGGACGCCGAGGTGGTCGCGGCCATCTGGGGGCTGGAAAGCGCCTATGGCGCGGTGCGCGGCGATATTCCCACCCTGCACGCGCTCGCGACGCTGGCCTATGACGGGCGGCGTGGCGCGTTTTTTGAGGGTGAGTTGATTGCCGCCCTCAAGATCTTGCAACTGGGTGATGCCAGTGCCGCCACCTTGCGCGGCTCCTGGGCCGGGGCGATGGGGCATACGCAGTTCATGCCCTCCTCATGGCACGCCTTTGCGGTGGATTTCACCGCCGATGGCAAGCGCGACATCTGGGGCGATGATCCGACCGATGCGCTCGCCTCGACCGCCGCTTATCTGGCGGGCAAGGGCTGGGTGAAGGGCGCACCTTGGGGGGCAGAGATCACCCTGCCGCCGGGGTTCAACTATGATCTGACGACCGAGCGGGTGAAAAAACCCGTGGCCGAGTGGCAGGCGATGGGGGTCAGGTTGGCGGAGGGCGGCGATCTGCCCGACCATGGCCCGGCCTCGGTGCTTTTGCCGGGCGGCCACAGGGGTGCCGCCTTTTTGATCTTTCAGAACTTCCATGTGATTGAGACCTACAACACCGCCGATGCCTATGTGATCGCCGTGGGCCATCTGGCCGACCGCTTGCGCGGTGCAGGGCCGATCCTTGCGCCTTGGCCGCGTGACGAACGCGCGCTGTCGTTTGATGAACGCGTCGCCTTGCAAAAGCGCCTGACCGCCTCGGGCTTTGATACCGGCGGCATTGACGCCAAGATGGGCCCCAAAACCGTGGCCGCCATCAAGGCGTTTCAAAAATCGCAAGGCATGGTGCCCGATGGCTTTCCCAGCCTGACCGTGCTGCAGGCGCTTCAGTAAACAGCTTGTGATGGCAAAGCGTTCAGACCAAAGTCCGTAGGCGGGCTGTTTCGATTTGGCTAGGGTGAATCCAAGAGTCGAAATTCAGCCCATACGTGTTTCGTCCAATCAGCGGAGAGCCAGATGAGAACCTTTGCCAAAACGCTGTGTATCAGCGCACTCTTGATGACCGGCGCGGCCTTTGCAGCCGAGATCGAGCCGACCGAACCCGATGTGATTGCCCGCCATGATCTGATGAAAACCCTTGGCGGTGCAGCCAAGACGCTTGGCGGAATGGCCTCGGGCGAGGTGGCGCACGATGCCGCCGCCGCCGAAGCCGCCAAGCAGGCAATGATCACCGCTGCGGCCGAGATCGAAGCGAAATTCACCAACAACCCGACCGACCCCGGTTCCGCGGCCAAACCCGAGGTCTGGACCAACTGGGATGATTTCCTGGTGAAGGCCAAGGCGCTGAGCGACGCGGCGGGGGCCCTTGACGTGGCCAGCGCCGAAAGCATTGGCGCAGGAATGGGTGGCATCGGCGGCAGCTGCAAGGGCTGCCACACCGATTACCGCATGCAGAAGTAAATGGTGCCCTGGTGAGGCCCCCCGAACTCCGGTTCGGGGGGTTTTTCCATGCCCAAAGGTCGGATCAGCCGCAGCTGATGCGGAAGATGTTGCCGCTTTCGTCAATTTCGATGTTCAACCGTGTCGGGTTGTAATCCATCGTCACCGCCATGCCGGGCTGGATGATCCGCACAGGCACCCCGAATTTCATGGTCTGCAGCACGGTTTGAGGCTGTCCGAGTAGAAATTGCAGATCAGGCGCGCCGCAACTGTCCTCGGGCGGCATCGGCGGCGGCATGACACCGGGATCGGGCGGGCTCTCGATCTCGACGCAGGCGGCGAGGCCAAGGGGGATAAGCAGGGCAAAGGGACGCATGGCACTCTCCTGAACAGGCCTCACCCGACATCAGCCACAGATCAAACGCTGGATGCGGCCGGTCACATCAACTTCGGCATTCAGCCGGGTGGGGACAATGTCATTTGTAATCTCTTGCCCAGGCCAAAGCACGCGCAACGGACCGATCAGGCGGAAATCGGCCAGCCGCTCCATCGGCTGCCCCGGCAGATCAGACAGGGCAGCACGGCCGCAACTGTCGGGCAAATCGGGCAACATCTCGTCCACCGGGCCCAGCATCGGGCCCGCCCGCAGACACCCGGCCAAGAGCCCCCCCATCAGCACCAGCGCCAGCACGCGGACTAAAGGCCCAAGGCCTGCTTTGGCAGAACGGTTGGAAAACACGGCCGAAAACCGGGACAAAGGCTCTGTCAAATGTCGTTTCCTGAATTGCAATTCCACACGTTCTGGCACAGCCTGAGACCATTGATAAGGGGAGGAATTCCGAAATGCGCACCCGTGCCGCCGTTGCCGTTGCCGCTGGCAAACCGCTTGAAATCATGGAGGTGAACCTTGACGACCCGAAAGAGGGCGAGGTTCTGATCGAGATCAAGGCCACCGGCATTTGCCACACCGACGAATTCACCCTGTCCGGTGCCGACCCCGAGGGGATTTTCCCCTCGATCCTTGGCCATGAAGGCGCGGGCGTGGTGGTGAAATGCGGCCCCG
>JBMSKG010000211.1:0-5290 GCA_049419625.1 Paracoccaceae bacterium
GATAGGACGGATCATGTTTTCGGATTTACGGCGCAGGGACGAATGGTGCAAGTAGAGAAGGTAAATTTCAATAGGCAGGCCATGACCAACTTTGACACCCCAATCAACCGTTTCGGCACCCATTCCGTGAAGTGGGATTCGATGGAGGGCTATTACGGCGTTCCAGCCAAGGATGGCATAGCGATGTGGGTGGCCGACATGGATTTCCGTCCCCCGACTTGCGTGCAACGTGCGCTGGAGGGGATGCTGGCACACGGGGTTTACGGCTATTACGGCGATGAAAGTGCCTATCTCGACGCCATTCGGTGGTGGATGAGAAGCCGCCACGGCTGGGAGGTGGAGCGTGAGCATATCTTCACCACCCACGGGTTGGTGAACGGCACGTCGATGTGTGTGGATGCGTTTACCAATCCCGGCGATCATGTGGTGCTAACAACGCCAGTCTATCACGCCTTCGCCCGGGTGATTAAAGCCGCCGGGCGCGGGGTGACGGAATGCCCACTGGCCACGGTGAATGGCCGCTACGAAATGGATTTCGCCGCCTGGGACGGCATGCTGACGGGCCGTGAGACTATGATGATCCTGTGCTCGCCGCACAATCCGGGTGGGCGGGTCTGGACGCCAAAGGAATTGCGCGACGTAGCCGAGTTTTGCAAGCGCCATAACCTCTTGCTGGTGTCTGATGAGATCCACCACGATCTCGTCATGCCCGGCCAAAAGCACACCGTCATGGCCAATGCCGCGCCCGATCTTGCTGACCGTCTGGTGATGATGACGGCCACCACCAAGACGTTCAACATCGCCGGCGCCCATTCCGGCAATGTCATCATCGCCGATCCCGTCCTGCGCAAGCGCTTTGCAGACCGGATGATGGCGATGGGGGTTTCGCCCAACTCGTTCGGCCTGTTCATGGCCGAGGCCGCCTATTCCCCCGAAGGCGCGGCTTGGGTAGATGAACTGACCGCCTATCTGGATGGTAACCGCAAACTTTTTGATGCAGGGATCAACGCCATTCCCGGCTTGCACTCGATGGGGCTTGAAGCGACCTATCTTGCCTGGGTCGATTTCTCGGGTACTGGCATGTCCCCGTCCGAGTTTACCCGCCGGGTCGAAAAAGATGCCCGGATTGCAGCCAACCACGGCGACAGCTTTGGCCTTGGTGGCGAAACCTTCCTGCGCTTCAACCTTGCCACCCCGCGCTCGGTGGTGGCCGAGGCCGTGGCGCGGTTGCAAAAGGCGTTTTCCGATCTGCAATGAAGCGGCTGGCGAGGGTCTTTTCAGCATTGGTCATGTTGGCCCTGTTGGGCCTTGGTGCTGCATGGTTCTACATTACACCCGCCCCTGTGACCCTTGGTTTGCCGCCGATCACTGGTGTGGTCGACCGGATCATCGTCGAAAAATCGGCGCGCCGCATGGTGCTGGTCCAAGCTGGCGAAACGGTGCGCGAGTATCGCATCGCGCTTGGGTTTTCACCGGTGGGCGATAAAGCACGCCAAGGCGACGGCCGTACACCTGAAGGGGTGTTCGCGATCGACCGGCGTAATGACCGATCCGCATATCACCTGTCCTTGGGGCTGGATTACCCGCAGCCCGAAGATCGGGCGCGGGCTCGGGCGGGCGGCTACGACCCGGGAGGCGACATCATGATTCACGGCCAGCCGAATGCTCTGGCCGATAATGCCATTCTGAGCGGCGATTGGACGGCGGGATGCATCGCCGTCACGAATGCCGAAATGCGGGAAATCTGGTCCGTAACCGATGCGCAAACGATGGTCGAGATCAGGCCTTAGGCAGATAGGCAACCGGCGCATGTTCATCGCGCCAGTAATCCAGCGGTGCCGTGTCGCGCACCGCCGTGTTGCGTTTGAATTCATAGACAATCTGGCCATGTTCTTCGGATGAGGCGATGATCAGGCACTGAAACACATGGCGGCCGCCGTCATAAACATCGACCAGACCGCGCAATTTCGGGGTCATCGTGGCATCCATGGCAAAACCATCGTGCCAGAATCGCAACACTGGAAACACCGCCTCACCGACCTGAACCCGAAGTCGCGACTTGCGCGCTGCCTCACGGGTGCGCGCCATAGCCAGCCCATCAGCGATGTCTTTTGGCAGGAATTCCAGCATCTTCGCCTCCCTTGCTGAGGCCAGTATTTCCGTCAAATGGTTTACGAATATGACAATTGGCAATGCGTTGCCGATTTCCCCGTATTTCGTGGCCGAAATGTCGCATTTTTGATCGCATCCCATAGTCTTTGAGGGGCTTTTCGGGGCGTCGGCCATCAGTTATGCCTGCAGCCCCGCCCTTGGGGCCTACCGAAGGAAGCGTCATGTCCGCCAGCCTGCTGATTCCCGCCCTGCTTCTGGATGCAGCCTTTGGCGAGCCCAAGGCGATCTGGGATCGCGTGCCGCATCCAGCGGTCCTGATGGGCCGGGTGATCGGCTGGTGCGACCGCCGCTTCAATGTGGGTGAGAACAAGCGCCTCAAGGGGGTGGCTGTGATGGTGGCGCTCGTGATGGGCGCGGCGGTGCTGGGCCAGTTCCTTCACCTCTTGCCCGATTTCGGAGCTATTGAAATCGTGGTCGCGGCAATCCTTCTGGCCCAAAAATCACTGGTCGAACATGTCGCCGCCGTGGCGCGTGGATTGCGCATGTCGTTGAAGGACGGGCAACGCGCCGTAGCCATGATCGTCGGCCGCGACACCGAGGTACTGGACCGCTCGGGCGTGGCGCGTTCAGCCATCGAAAGCGCTGCCGAGAACCTGTCTGACGGGGTGATCGCTCCGGCCTTCTGGTTCCTGATCGGTGGGTTGCCGGGACTGATGGTCTACAAGATCACCAACACCGCCGACAGCATGATCGGCCACATGACCCCCCGTCACCGCGAGTTTGGCTGGGCGGCAGCCCGGTTCGATGATCTCCTTAACCTGATCCCCGCGCGCCTTTCAGCGCTTCTTGTGGCGCTGACCAATGGCTGGACCAACCCCAAGCCGATCCTGCGCGATGCCCCCCTGCACCGCAGCCCCAATGCCGGCTGGCCCGAGGCCGCCGTGGCCTGCGTGCAGGGCATCGCTCTGGCCGGTCCGCGCAGTTATCACGGGCAGATGACCGATTATCCGTGGGTCTATCCCGAAGGTCGGCGCGAACTGGGACCCGAGGATATTGACCACACCATCCGAACACTCTGGCGCGCATGGGCCGGGATGCTGGCACTGGCGGTGGTTGTGGTCGTTTGTCTTTAGATTGAGCCTTTGGATGGCCTGAAAAGGTTTGCGCCAGCTGCAAATTCTGCGCAGTGTGGGGACATTGAATTTCCTGAACGAACCAATTTAATCCTGAACATTTTCAAACCACCGAGGGCATTTCATGGCGACCGTTACTTGGACTGGTGCAGTTTCTAACGTCTTTTGGAACGCTCAAAACTGGAACTCGGAAGTCGTTCCCGGATCCGGGAACATCGTCAACGCCATTCCCGGAAACGGGGATACCGTCATCATCGCGCCTGTTTCTGGTGCGCCCACGCCTGTGTTTAACTTTGGAAATTACCGTGAGTTCGCGGCGATGAACATCAGTTCGGATTTCCAAATCACAGGCATGGTGGATTTTTCGATCACGAACTTGAACATCAGTGCGGGGACCACATCGATCCTTGGTCAAGCCAGCATCTTCGCATCGATCACCACGGTTGACGGCGCGCTGAACATCAACAGTGAGTCGATCAGTTTGTTCTCGGGCCTTTCGATCGGCACCAATGGCAGCATCACCAACAGCACACGGATGACCGTCAACGGGACCTGGGGCGAAGCGCCCAGCGGTGACGAAGGTCTCTTAACCAATCAGGGCGAGTTGACCCTGTCCTCAGGATGGCTAGACGGCCGTATCACCAACAACGGCACCCTTATGGTGGATGGGGCCGCTGTCGTCGAGACTCGCGCACAAAGCGGCACACTGATCCAGTTTGCGACAGGCGAAATGTCGGTGCGCGGTCAGTATTTCATTCATGATTTCGCCTTCATCAGAGGCGACGTGACCCTTCGGATCGCAAACGACAGCTTCAGCTCTGGCCGGATAGATGTAGACGGTACTGTCAGTCTCCAATTGGACACTCTGACGATAGACATCAGCGGGTTTGCTGGCCTTGATCCGTCAACTGCGGGGTCTGTGTCCAACGAAGTCGCGCTGGTTCGGACCGTTTCGGAAAGCCCGTCATTCAGCGCATTTACCGCGACGCAGGTCGCGGTTGCCGGGGCGCATCAGGATTTCAGCTATGCCATCCGGCTTTCAGGGTCCGCGATCGACGGATCGCCAAGCCTGCTGTCGCTACGCGCACTGAACAGCGCCGAAAATGGTGGGATTTCCATTCTCAGCCAGCAGGCGGCCACCGATGCAATCACCGCCAGTTTTGACGGGACGGCTGACCGTGGCACCATCCGGGGGGGCGACTTCTGGTTTCAGGGTGGCTCATTGCTCTTTGGGGTTGACCAACTGGTCGGCGGCCTTGGTTCGGATGTGTTTACTGTGACCTCGGGGGTCAGGAATTACACCCTAAACGGGTTCTTGGGTGACGACAGCCTGACCGGAGCCGGCGGGCGTGACACCCTGCTTGGCAGTCTGGGGCAGGATTCGCTCTATGGCGGCGCGGGCAATGACTCATTGGATGGCGGTCAGGGCAATGACATCCTGAACGGCGGCACAGGCAATGACATAATGACCGGGGGCATCGGCAACGACACCTTTTATGTCGATTCATCCGCCGACCAAGTCAATGAGTTCATGGAGGGTGGGATTGATGTCGTCTTAAGCTCGGTAAGCACCGTGCTGTCAGCCAACGTCGAACACCTTGTCCTGACGGGAAGTGCTGCGATTAACGCGACGGGCAACGCCCTTGGCAATCAATTGACCGGGAATTCCGCGGCCAATGTTCTAGATGGGGCGACAGGGGCAGACACACTTTTGGGTGGCGCTGGGAATGACACCTACATCACGGACGGCGGTGACACGATCACGGAACTGGCAGGTGGCGGAACCGACACTGTGCGCTCGTCCGTTACCATGTCTCTGGCGGCACAGCTGGAACATCTGATCCTGACCGGAACCTCCAGCATTAACGGCACCGGGAATGAACTTTCCAATCAGATCACTGGAAACTCGGCCAACAATATCTTGACCGGTGGTTTGGGGAATGACGTCCTGAACGGAGGCACCGGGGTTGACCGGCTGATCGGTGGCTCCGGCAATGACACGTTCATCACCGATGGCGGCGATACCATCATCGAATCTACAGGCG
>JBMSKG010000212.1:0-5235 GCA_049419625.1 Paracoccaceae bacterium
CCCCCCCCCCCCCCCCCCCCCCCCCCCCCCCCCCCCCCCCCCCCCCCCCCCCTTCCGGCAGATCACGCGCGTACGCGCTCGGATTTCGCATCATACATCGGCACCAGCGAGGCCACCGCCTCATGGCGCTGGCCTGCCACTTCAATCTCATAGCGGCTTGCCAGAATCTCTTCGTCGCTTCGGCCCTTGCAAGGCACATAACCCATGCCAATCGCCCCGCCGAGGAAATGACCATAGTTGCCAGAAGTCACCGGCCCGACGATCTTTCCATCGCGCACCAAGGCCTCGTTGTGGAAGAGCAAGGGCTCGGCGTCTTTCAGCCGGAACTGCAGCATGCGACGGTCCATCCCCGCCTCTTCCTTGCGCAGCACCGCCTCACGGCCAATGAAGGACGCTTTCTTGCGACTGACGGTAAAGCCAAGACCGGCCTCCAGCACATGATCTTCGTCGGTGATGTCATGGCCCCAGTGGCGGTAGGCCTTTTCAATCCGGCAGCTGTCCAGCGTGTGCAGACCGCAGAGCTTCAGCCCCAGATCGGCCCCGGCCTCTTCCAGCGCTTCAAACACATGGGCGGTCTGGTCGGATGAGACGTAAAGCTCCCAGCCGAGCTCACCCACATAGGTCACCCGGTGCGCACGGGCGAGCCCCATGCCCACCTCGATTTCCTTGGCCGTGCCAAAGGGATGGGCGGCATTGCTGAAATCAGCCGGCGAGACGCGGGTCATCAGATCGCGCGCTTTCGGGCCCATCACGCACAGAACTGACTCGGCCGCCGTCATGTCGGTGATGACGGCAAACTCGCCTTGCAAGTTTTGGCGCAGCCACGCCAGATTGCGCTGCAACGTTGCCCCCGGCACCACCAAAAGATAGGCGGTTTCCGACATGCGGGTCACGGTCAGGTCGGCCTCGATGCCGCCCTTTTCGTTGAGCAGCATGGTATAAACGATCCGCCCCGTCGCCACATCCATCTGTGCCGAGCACAGCCGGTTGAGGAAGGCGCAGGCATCGCGGCCCTCGACCCTGATCTTCCCAAAGGAGGTCATGTCAAAAAACCCAACCCCAGTGCGAACCGCCATGTGTTCGGCCTTTTGGTTGTCAAACCAGTTCTGCCGCTTCCACGAATACTTGTATTCCCGCTCTTGGCCCTCATTGGCGAACCAGTTGGCCCGCTCCCAGCCCGCCACTTCGCCAAAGACCGCTCCGCGGGCTTTCAGGTGGTCATGCAGCGGCGTGCGGCGCACGCCCCGGCTGGTTTCGACCTGCCGATAGGGGAAGTGGTCGGCGTAGAGAAGGCCCAGCGTCTCGGTCACGCGCTCCTTCAGATACTTGCGGTTCTTCTGGAACGGCTGTGCGCGGCGGATGTCCACCTCCCAAAGGTCAAACGGGGCCTCGCCCTCGACGATCCAATGGGCCAGCGCCATCCCCGCCCCGCCCGAGCCCGCAATGCCGACCGAGTTATAGCCTGCCGCCACCCAATAGCCTTTCACTTCCGGCGCTTCGCCCAAATAGTAGCGGTCATCGGGGGTAAAGCTTTCCGGTCCGTTAAAGAAGGTATGGATGCCAGAGGTCTGGAACAGCGGCATGCGGTTCATCGCGTGTTCAAGAATGGGCATGAAGTGATCCCAATCCTCAGGCAGCGTGTCGAACTCGAAATCCTCGCGGATGCCCGTCATGCCCCAAGGTTTGGCCTTCGGCTCAAAGGCACCGATCATCATCTTGCCCGCGTCGGACTTGTAATAGGCACATTCGTCGGGCACGCGCAGCACCGGCAGGTGGCCCAGCCCTTCAACGGGTTCGGTGATGAGGTAGAAATGCTCGCACGCGTGCAGCGGCAGGGTCACGCCCGCTTCTTCGGCCAGATCGCGGCCCCACATGCCGCCGCAGTTGACGACCACATCGGTCGCGATATGGCCCGGCTCGCCATCGCGGCCAACATAATTCACGCCGGTGACGCGGCCATTTGCGCGGGTCACGCCGGTGACCTTGGTGTATTCGAAAATCTGCGCGCCCTGCATGCGGGCACCCTTGGCCAGCGCCATCGCGATATTGGCCGGGTCGCACTGGCCATCAAGCGGCAGATGCACCGCGCCCACCACGTCGCCCACATTCAGATGCGGATACATCGCCTTGGCTTCAGAGGGCGAGATTTCCTGCACATCGACATTGAATATCCGGGCCACGGTGGCCTGACGCAGCAATTCCTCATGGCGGTGTTCGGTGAGGGCAACGGAGATCGACCCCACCTGCCGCATGCCGGTTTCAACCCCGGTTTCTGCCGCCAGCTTGACGTAAAGATCAGCCGAGTACTTGGCCAGACGCGTCATATTGGCCGACCCGCGCAACTGCCCGATCAACCCGGCAGCATGCCACGTGGTGCCCGAGGTCAGCTGTTTGCGCTCCAAAAGGACAATGTCCTTCCAGCCCATCTTGGCCAGATGATAGGCCACCGAGCAGCCAGAGACGCCACCGCCGATGATGACAGCGCGGGCTTTGGAAGGGATCGTCATGGGGAGGTCTCCGGGGGGACAAGGACAAGTTTGCCGGGATAGCGTCCGGCGGCCAGATCGTCTTGAGCGCGACCAATGTCGCGCAAAGGATAGGTGTTGGACACCACGGGCCGGATGCGGCCGGTGTTGATGATGGTGACAAGGCCCGCGAACACTTCGCGCGGTTGATGGGTCGCGCCGTAGATCGTCAGATCGTTCAGGTAGACACGGCGCAGATCGCCTTTGACCATAGGACCGGCGACCGCGCCAGAGGTGGCATAGCGCCCGCCGGGGCGCAGGGCATCCAAGCGGTCTTGCCAGCCCTCACCGCCGACCACGTCGATCACCACATCAAAAGACTGGAACTGGGGCGTCGTGTCACGCGACAGGATCGCCGCGCCAAAACCGCGCAGGGGGGCAGATTTCGACAGGCTGCACTGCGCCGTGACTTCAGCCCCCGACAAAAGCGCCAGTTGCACCGCCGCCAGCCCCACCCCACCCGAAGCGCCCGTCACAAGCACCCGCTCACCCACCGCCACTTGCGCGCGCGTCAGCAGGTTGTACGCCGTGCCATAGGCACAAGGCATCGCACCGATTTCGATATCGGTCAGCGGCGAGGCGGTAACATCGTGCAGATGCCGCGCCTTGACGACGCAATATTGCGCAAAGGCCCCGTCAAATTCGGACCCGATGGAGACAAAGTTGATCGGGTTGCCCTTGGTCGGCTCATGCTGATTGGTTGGGCAGACCACGCGCGCGCCAATGGGAAAGCCCGTGACACCCTCGCCCAGCGCCACGACGCGACCGCAAAGGTCTGATCCTTGGATGCGCGGGAACGCCATTTCGCCAGCCCAGCCAGCCGCCCGGCCTTCACCGCCATACCAACCCTTGCGGGTGTTCAGATCGGTCATGTTGACCCCGGCCGCCAGCACGCGCACCAGAACTTCGCCCGGACCCGGGCGCGGCACGGGGATATCCTCGCGCCAGACAAGCTTTTCCAGCCCGCCATGTCCTGTCAATTGCACGCCGCACATGCTGGCCGGGATCTTGGTCATGCCCGGATGCGTTCGTTCTTGGCGTCCCACAGGGGGGCGTCTTCCTGAACAACAGCCGGATAGAGCGAACCGAAGATTTCGACTTGCACCTTGGTGCCGGGCACGTTGACGTCCGCCTTCAGCATGCCAAGGCCAATACAGGCACCAACCCGGTGGCCATAGTAGCCTGAGGTCAGCTCGCCCACGATCTTGCCCTCATGCCAGATGGTGGCCATGTAGGGCGGATCTTGCTCGCCTGCCTCGATGACCAGCGTGGCAAAGCGCTTCGTCACACCGCGCTGCTTTTCGGCCTCCAATGCCGCCTTGCCGCGGAACTCGGGCTTGGCCCAATCGACAAACCGCTCCAGCCCGCCTTGCAGGATGGTGTAATCGGTCGACAGATCGCCCTTCCACGCCCGATAGCCCTTTTCCACGCGCAAGGAATTCAGCGCGAACATCCCGAACGGGCGCAGGCCGTGGCCCTTGCCAGCGCGCATGACGGCATTCCAGACAGCCTCGGTATCGGCCACCTTCGAGTGGATTTCCCAGCCCAATTCGCCAGCGAACGACACCCGGCAGAGCCACACCTCAGCCCCGGCGATCCGGGCGGTCTGATGCGTAAGCCAGCCCTTGGCCAGATCGGCATTGGAAACCTCGGCCAGAATGGCGCGCGATTTCGGGCCCGTCAGGATCTGGGTCGACCATTCGGTGGTGTGATCGGTCAGCGACAGCCCCGGCGCAAGGTGGCGACGCAGCCATTCGCCGTCATGGCTTTGGGCGGTGGCAGCGGTGATGAGAACCATCTCATCTTCGGCAATCCGCGCCACCGACATTTCGGTGACGATCCGGCCCTTCTCGTCGGCGAAATAGGCCAGACCCAGCCGGCCCACACTCGGCACCTTGCCGGTGATCTGCTGGGCAAGCCAAGCCGAGGCCCCTGCCCCTTTCAGGACAAAGCGCGAGAACCCTGGCAAGTCGAGGATACCCGCCGCATCGCGCACGGCTTGTGCCTCTTCGCGTACGGCATTGAACCACGGACCTTCGCGGTCCCATGTGCGCTGCGCGTCTTCGGACACATCATCGCCGGGCCGGGCATACCACACCGGACGCTCCCAGCCGTTGTACGGCGCAAAGACCGCGCCCAGCGCTTTGGTATGGGCATGCACGGCGGATAGCTTCTTGTCGCGCCCTTCAGGCCAAGCATGGTGCGGGAAGTGGATGGCGTATTCGTGGCCATAAACCTCCATCCCCTTTTTCACGCAGTACTCGGGGTCTTCAAAGCCGGTAAAGCGGCGCGGGTCACATGACCACATATCCCACTCCGTCGCACCTTCGGTCACCCATTCGGCCAGAACCTTGCCAGCACCACCCGCTTGGCAAATGCCAAAGGTGAACACGCAAGCCTCAAAGGCGTTCGGCACACCGGGCATAGGGCCGATCAGCGGATTGCCGTCCGGGGTATAGGGGATCGGGCCGTTGATGACCTTGGACAGCCCCGCCTTACCCAGCAAGGGCACCCGCTCCATCGCGTCATTGATGTGCCACTCCAAACGCTCCAGATCGTCGGGGAACAGCTGGAAGCTGAAATCATCCGGGAACGGATCATCCTTGGTGACCCAATGCGCCTTGCAGTTGCCCTCATAGGGGCCAAGGTTGAAGCCGTTCTTTTCTTGCCGCAGGTAATATGAGCTGTCCACATCGCGCAAAAGCGGCAG
>JBMSKG010000213.1:0-5222 GCA_049419625.1 Paracoccaceae bacterium
TCCACCGCCGCCAGATTGCCCGAGGCATCATGCACAAAGGTGGGGCCAGTGTCGCGCATCCAGAAATCGTCGATCACCCGGACAATCACCTCAATCCCCGACCCCAGCATCCGCCGCGCCCGCGCGACTTCCGAGGGATCGACAATCATCGTCACCGGCTCAAACTCGGCAATCGCATGGGCCGCAGCCGTCCACGCCGCATAACCGGCCTCACGCGCCGCACTGTCTGCGCCCAGCGTTTCGCCCTCTCGCGGGAAGGCCATCCAGATCCGGTCTTGCCGGAAGGTTTCCGGCGGCATGGTCCAAGTCATTGCAGTCTCAACTGTCCAAAAGGTGAAGGGAATGGGTGCAAGCCTGCCCCGGTCAGGTCCGAAAGGGAAGCCCTTTCGGCAAAGTCAGGGCCCGAACCGGACCTCGCGGTTTGCCTCCTGCGCGACAGAAGGGCTGGCTGAATTTGTCGCGCAAAGCTTCATGAACCAACCCGATCTCACGGTGCCGCCGCATAAACCAACCTGCCGCCCAACCATGTTTCCAAAACCTTGGTTTCACTGATCTCTTCTGCAGCAATCTGGGTTGGGTCACGGTCCAGAATAATGAAATCCGCAAACTTGCCGGGCTCCAGCGATCCAACCTGCTGTTCGCTGCGCAGCGAAAACGCAGCATTGATGGTAAAGGCGCGGAGTGCCGTGGTGATATCAAGGCCGGGGTCGTCGCCCAGACGGCCCGGAAAATCCGGGTTCTCGCCCATCCGCGTCAGCGCGACCTCCATCGCAAACCAATGATCCAAGGGATCAATCGGCCAGTCGCTGCCATAGGCCACGCGCGCCCCGGCTTGTGCGAACTTGCCGGCGGTCTCCAACAGCTTGAACCGCTCTTCGCCGATGTAATCCTTGACCGAAGTGATGGTGTCGAACGACGGTTTCGCCCATTGGAACTGCAAGACGGGCAGGGCGTCCAGCTGGGCAAAGCGCGCAAAGTCGGCAGAGTGCATCAGCTCGCAATGCGCCAGCGCGGGGCGAAAATCGGCATCTGGCACGGTGACCCGTGTGCGTTCAATCGCGTTCAGGGCCGAATTCACCGCGCGGTCGCCCGTGGTGTGCAGATGCACATCCAGCCCCGCCCGCGCCAGAACGTTCATTGCGGCGGTCAACTTCTCCTCGGGAACATAAAGCTCACCGAGGTTATCACCGGGTTTCCAATCGGCATGATCATGGTCGCCATGGTTGACCAGATATGGTTGCAAAAGCGCCCCGGTCTGGGCGGGGGCCTGAATGACGCCGTCCAGAAAGATCTTGGCCGAGCGCACCGCAACGCCGGGGCTTTGAGCGGTGTCTTCGCGGGTAAACTCCTGCGCCATCGCGGCAATATCGGCGACAATCTTGTCAGGCGCTTCCAGATCGGGCGGGCCGAACACCGGGGCAAGCGTCGCCCGGACCGTCAGCGTGCCGTCATCCGCAAACCGGCTGAACTGCGCCATGGCATCCGGTCCCGAGGCCGCATCAAAGATCGACGTGATGCCTTGCGAGGCGATTTCCTGCAGCGCCGCCGTAAGTTGCCCGGCGGCTTCTGCATCGGCCTCTTCGGCCGGCAAAAGCGGAACCGCCCCGGCCAGCATCCACATCGCACCGTCCAAGAAGACGCCGGTCATCTGGCCGCTGCTGTCCCGGCTGATGACGCCATCCTCGGGGTCAGGCGTCTCGGCCGTGATCCCGGCCGCCGCAATGGCGCGCGAGTTTGCCGCCAGCGAATGAAAATCGCTGCCGAACACCAACACAGGCCGGTCTGTCGGCAGTCGGTCAAGTATCTCGGCTGACAGATCGGCCCCGGCGGGCAGCATGGCCTGCCGGAACCAGCCCTGCACCTGCAACCACTGATCGGCGGGCTTGTCGGCCATCTCTTCAAGGCAAACCGTAATGACCGCAAGCGTTTCATCCACTGTCAGCGGCGCGTAGTTCAGCGAACACGAGGTCAACTGCGCCCCGCCCCCCATGGGGTGCATATGCGCGTCGATCAGCCCGGGCATCAGCGTTTTGCCCTGCAGATCAATCACCGCCGCATCGGCACCAACGGCCGCGCTCACCTCATCCTGCGAACCGACGGCAACGATCACGCCGCCCTTGATCGCCATGGCTTCAACAACACGATTCTGCGGATCGACCGTCAGGATCGTGCCGTTGCGAAAGATCGTCGTGGCATCCTGCGACAGGGCAGGTCCGGCCACCAGAACCGCAAGGGCGGCGGCGCAAAGCGCGGAGTTTTGCAAGAAACGGCGGAAATCGGCACGCATGTTACGGTTCCATTCGCTGTGGCAGGGCGGTCAGGCTTCGATCAGGTAAAACCGCAGCGTCACCTCGCCCTTGGACAGATCCGAGGTGAAACTGCAGGTGAACTGCGCGTCATTCATCCAGGCATAGGCGCTTTCGATCGGCGCCTCGAACTCGGGCCGCGCCTGGCCGCGATAGACGTTGTCCTGCCCTTCGACCGGCCGACAGACCCCGCGGTTTCGAATTCCGACCAGCACGCCATCGTGCATTTCCAGCAGATAGCGCGCATCGACATGGGCCGAACCATCGGGCTGCAACAGCGCCCAGTCGGCCCCCATCGGCACAACCTTGCCCTTCAAGCGCGGCCCGTCGAACGAACCGCCCACAATCGGGACAATGGCCCGCAGCCCCGCTGCGACCGGCCCCAGAAACAGGGGCGCGCCCACGGTTGCGGTCAGGTCAGTGACATGGACAAGCTTCACGCCGCGCCCCTCATGCAAAACCGGGCGGAGGGGTGAAGCCCCCGAATTCCGCATCCATCGCTTTGGCCAGCGCCAACGTCGTCAGGTCCCCAAAGGCGGGGCCAATAATCTGAACCCCCGCTGGCATGCCATGCACCTTGCCCGGCAAAGGCCGCGCGGTGGCGGGCAGATGGGCCAAAGTGGCAATCCCCGGCCAGAACAGGTTTTCCATATAGGGCCGCTCTTCGTTGCCCACCTGCAGCGTGCGGAACATCTGCGGAATCGGCCCGTGGCCGTCCTCGGTCTGATGCGGGAAGGCCACGTTCATCGACACAGGGCAGATCAGGGCATCAAACCCGGCGAACCAGGCTTCCCACGCGGCCATATGGCGGCTTTGCCGTCCGGAAAGATGCACGTATTCGCCGTGGCTCGACCGGGTAGCGCGGGCCACGCGGGCGGGCAGGCTTTCGGGCGGGAAGGCCGCTGCGGCGCTGGCATAGGCGTCCAGTGCTTCGGGCGGCAGGTCGGCGCCAATGGTGGCGAACAACAGCGCGATGTAAAGATCATCGTCCCCCACCAACGGCTGCGGCGCGGTATCAAGCACGCTCACAACAGCCCCAGCCCGCCCAAGGTCAGCACCAAAGGCATGGATCGCGGCGGCAGCTTTGTCAGCACCAATATCGAGGATTACTACGTTAACCCCTTCGAGCTTGGCTATGACTTCTACATCGGCTGGAAGAAGGATGATTTCATCGGCAAAGCGGCGCTGACGGCCATGAAGGGCAGCCCGAAGAACCGCAAGAAGGTCACCTTCGAATGGAACCGCGATGATGTTCTCAAGGTCATCGCGTCAAACTTCGAACCCGGCCTGCCGTGCAAGTGGATTGACTTCCCGCTGTCGAACTATGCCTCCTCCAGCGCCGATATGGTGATGCGGGGCGACAAGATGGTGGGGATGAGCATGTTCAACGGCTTCTCCTACAACGAACGCTGCGTGCTCTCGCTGGGCGTGGTGGCCCAAGATGTTCAGGAAGGCGATATCCTGACGCTGAAATGGGGCGAGCCAGAGACCACCGGCAAGACCTCGGCCGAACCGCATCGCCAGACGGAAATCCGTGTGCGTGTGGCGGCCACCCCCTACGCCGCCGAGGCGCGCACCAACTACGCCGACAGCTGGCGAACCAAACGCTGATATCTCCCTGTGACCTTGGCCGTCCCTTCAGGGGCGGCCTTTCTCATGCGCGCGCCCTCAGGCCAATCCCAGCGCATACAGCACAAGTCCACTTGCCGCCGCACCGGCCAGCACCTGCGCCAATCCCAGCCGCAGCCCGAACACCGCCCAAAGTGCAAGCACCGTCAGACCCGCCGCCGCCCAGTTCGTGCTGCCCCACACCGGCAGGTCCAGGCTCAGCCCGCCCCATGAGACCCGGACCACCTCGGCCCAGATCAGATGAACCGCGAACCAGACCGCAAGGTTCACGATCACCCCCACGACCGCCGCCGTCACAGCGGCCAGTGCCGCCGCCAGCGCGGCGTTGGCGCGCAGGCGCTCCATGAAGGGCGCGCCAAGGAAGATCCACGCAAAGCAGGGTGCAAAGGTCACCCATGTCGCCAACAGCCCGCCCAAGGTGGCAGCCCACAGCGGCTCGGCCCAGCCCGCCTCGCGCAGCGCGGCCATAAAGCCCACAAACTGCAGCACCATGATCAACGGTCCCGGCGTGGTCTCGGCCATACCCAGCCCGTCCAGCATCTCACCCGCGCTCAGCCAGCCATAGCTGCCCACCGCCTCTTGTGCGACCCAAGCCAGCACCGCATAGGCCCCGCCAAAGGTCAGCACCGCCAGTTGTGAAAAGAAGGTGGCGATATCGGTGAACACGCTGCCCGGTGCCAGCATCACCAAGGCGCCCACCGGCACCAGCCACAGCGCCAATGCGCCCAGCCCAGCCAGAAACGCCCCATGTCGGGCCGCCCCGCCCAGATCTGCAGGCGCCTGGCCCAGAAGGGTTTGCGCATCCTCAATCTGGCCCGCGCCCGCCGCCTTATGGCTGGCCCCACCCCGAAACGCATCAAGCCCGGCCATCGCCCCCATCCAGCCGATCACGGCCGCCACGGCCACGATCAGCGGAAACGGCGCCCCAAAGGCAAAGATCGCCACAAAAGACGCCCCGGCGATCGCCTGCATCACCGGCCCTTTCAGCGCCCGCTTGCCCAGCCGCACCACGGCCTGCAGCACCAGCGCCAGCACCGCCGCCTTCATCCCGAAAAACACTGCCGAGACAAAGCCGACATTGCCCCAGATCGCATAGACCCAACTCAGCCCCATGATCGCCAGAACACCGGGCAAAATGAACAACAGCCCCGCCACCAGCGCGCCCCGCACCCCATGCATCAACCAGCCGATATAGGTCGCCAATTGCTGCGCCTCGGGTCCGGGCAACAGCATGCAAAAGTTCAACGCATGCAAAAACCGCCCGTCCCCCAGCCAGCGCTTTTCCTC
>JBMSKG010000214.1:0-5197 GCA_049419625.1 Paracoccaceae bacterium
GGGCCCGCGTGGTGGGGGTGACCGGGTCGGTCGGCAAGACCTCAACCAAAGAAATGCTGCGGGTGGTCTTGGGGGGCCAAGGCCGGGTGCATGCCGCCGAGGCGAGTTACAACAACCATTGGGGCGTGCCCTTGACGCTGGCGCGGCTGCCGCGCGAGGCAGATTTCGCGGTGATCGAGATCGGCATGAACCATCCGGGCGAGATTGCGCCCCTGTCGCGCATCGCGCGACCCGATGTGGTGGTGATCACCACGGTGGCGCCTGCGCATCTGGAGGCCTTTGACAGCATCGAGGGCATTGCCCATGAAAAGGCGGCGATCATCGACGGTTTGCAGCCGGGCGGTGTGGCGGTGTTGAACGCCGATATCGCGACCAGTGCCCTGTTGCAGGCCAAGGCCCATGAGGCGCAGGCCCGGGCTGTGACCTTTGGCGCGGCCGAGGGGGCGGATTATCGGTTGGTTTCAGTGCAGATCGGTGATGACAGCACGGTGGTGCGCGCCACACGGCAGGGTCAGCCGGTGCTGTACAAGGTGATGTCACCGGGTCGGCATTTTGCGGCCAATGGGCTGGCTGTGCTGGCGGTGGCGGATGCCTTGGGCCTTGATCCGGTGATTTCGGCGACCGATCTTGGCCATTGGCAGCCCCCCGCCGGGCGTGGTGTGCGCGAGCGGATCGTGTTGGATCTGGTGGAGGAAACCGGGTTCGAGCTGATCGACGATGCGTTCAACGCCAATCCTGCTTCGATGGCGGCCAGCCTTGAGGTATTGGTCAACGCGCGGCCGCAAGACGGGATCGGATCGCGCGCCAAGGGGCGCCGGATTGCGATTTTGGGCGATATGCTGGAACTGGGGCCGACCGAGGCCGCGCTGCATGCCGCGATTGCGCAAACGCCGGGATTGGCGGCCATTGATCTGATCCATTGCGTCGGCCCACGCATGAAGGCACTGCATGCCGCCCTGCCGCATGGCCAGCGGGGCGACTGGGTGGCCACCGCGGCCGAGCTTGTGCCGCGTGCCCGCCATTTGATCGACGCAGGCGACATCATTTTGGTCAAGGGATCGAAGGGCATCAAGGTGTCACTCATGGTTGACGCCTTGCGCAAATTGGGGCAACCAGCCGCGGCCGCACAGGGAGACGTATAATGTTGTATTGGCTGACCGAGTTTTCTGACGGCGGCGACGTCTTTAACCTGTTTCGATATATCACCTTCCGCGCGGGTATGGCCTTTGCCACAGCGCTGATCTTTGGCTTTTTGTTTGGCCGCCCGCTGATTGACCTTCTGCGCCGCAAGCAGGGCAAGGGCCAGCCGATCCGCGATGACGGACCGCAAAGCCATTTGGCCAAGGTGGGCACGCCGACGATGGGGGGGCTTTTGATCCTGTCGGCGGTGGTGTTTTCCACGCTGTTGTGGGCGCGGCTGGACAATCCCTATGTCTGGATCACGCTTTTGGTGACGCTGGCCTTTGGCCTGATCGGCTTTGCCGATGACTATGCCAAGGTGACCAAGCAGACGACGGCGGGGGTCTCGGGCAAGGTGCGGATGCTGGCGGGGCTGTTGATCGCCGCCCTGGCAAGCTATGCGGCGGCCAGCTTTCATCCGACCGCGCTGACCAATCAGTTGGCGCTGCCTTTGTTCAAGGATGCGCTGATCAACCTGTCGGTGTTCTTCATTCCCTTTGGCATGTTCGTGATCGTGGGGGCCGCCAATGCGGTGAACCTGACGGACGGGCTGGACGGGTTGGCGATTATGCCGGTGATGATTGCCGGGGCCACGCTGGGGGTGATTGCCTATGTGGTCGGCAACTATAACTTCTCGGAATATCTGGGCGTGCATTTTGTGCCCGGCACGGGTGAGCTTTTGATCTTTTCTGCTGCCCTGTTCGGCGCGGGGCTGGGGTTTTTGTGGTACAACGCGCCGCCTGCGGCCGTGTTCATGGGCGACACCGGTGCCTTGGCCCTGGGCGGGGCCTTGGGGGCCATTGCGGTGTGCACCAAGCATGAGATCGTGTTGGGCATTGTGGGGGGCCTGTTTGTGGTTGAGGCGCTGAGCGTGATTATTCAGGTTGCCTATTTCAAGCGCACCGGACGCCGGGTGTTCTTGATGGCCCCAATCCACCACCACTTTGAAAAGAAGGGCTGGGCCGAGCCGCAGATCGTGATCCGGTTCTGGATCATCAGCCTGATTTTGGCGATGATCGGGCTTGCCACGCTGAAGGTGCGTTAAGCGCAGGCGTCTGTCGGGGGGCCGACTGGCGAAAGCTTGCCGGGGCTTGGCTTGCGGCTTGTCTCTGGACGGATCGACCGTAGACTCGGGCGCAGTATCAGTTGCGCCCCGGAGGCCCCATGCGTTGGATCGTTCGCAGCGTCGTCGCTCTTGTCCTTGCGCTGGTGACTTTGGCCGTCTTGGCCGCAGGGGCCTTGTTCCTGATCCCCTCTGAACGGATTGCGGGGCTCGTGGTTGGGCAGTTCAAGACGCTGACCGGGCGCGAGTTGGTGATTGAAGGCTCGGTCCGGCCGACGGTCTGGCCGGTGCTGGGGGTGAAGACCGGCAAGGTGTCGATCTCAAACGCCGAGTGGTCGGACATGGGGCCGATGTTTCAGGCCGAGGCGCTGGAGATTGCGGTGGATATGGCCGCGCTGATCGGGGGCGAGGCCAAGACCACTGCGGTTGCGGGGGTGGGGCGGGTGGTGTTGTTGGAGCGCGCCCGCGATGGGCGGGAGAACTGGGTGTTTGGCGGCGAAAGCGGCGGCTCTGTCAGCACCCAGACGCCGGGAGTGGGCGCGCCCTTTACGCTGGGGCGGGCCTCGCTGTCGGGCGGGCGGTTGGTTTTTGTCGATCATGGCGCGGGCACGCGGGTGGATCTGCAGGATCTGGCCTTGGAAACTGCGATCCCTGACTTTGAAGGCCCGGTCAGGGTGATGCTGTCGGCGGTGCTGCAAGGGCAGGCCTTTGCCGCCGATCTGACCTTGGGACGGTTCCGGGCATTTTTGGATGGTGAGTTGGGGCCAGTCACGCTGGCCTTTGAGGCAGGCGAGGCAGAGGGCCGCTTTGAGGGGCAGGCGGGTTGGAAGCCGATGGCGGCCAAGGGCGATGTGCAGGCCGATCTGGGACGGTTGAGCGAAATCGCGGCCTTGGCGGGGGCTTCGGCTCCGGATCTGCCCAAGGGCTTGGGGGCGGAGGGTGTCACGGTTCAGGGAGGCTTTACGCTGACCGATGCCGGATCGGTGCATCTGCGCGGCGGCACGCTGCGGCTGGATGGCACGGTGCTGGCGGTGGACGCCGACCTGACCCAAGGCGCGGACCGGCCCAAATTGGTGGCCAAGGTGGTGGCTGGGGCGTTGGATTTTCAAGCTGCTCTGGGGCAGAGCGGGGGCGGCGCCGGTGGGGGTATGCAGGCTGAGGGCTGGCCCAAGGATCGGATCGATGTTTCGGGCCTTGCGGCGTTGGATGCCGAGGTGTCGCTCAAGGCCGATGGGATCAATCTTGGCCTTGCCTCATTCGGGCCGACGGCGCTGCGCCTGACCATCGATCGCGCCCGCGCGGTCTTTGATCTGGCCCGGGTCAAGGCCTATGGCGGCGAGATCAATGGCCAATTCGTGGTGAACGGGCGCAAGGGCCTGTCGGTGGGGGGGGATCTGGCCTTCAACGGGCTGGCGCTGCAGCCTTTGATGGCCGATTTCGCGGGCTATGAGCGGTTGGTCGGCACCGGGGATCTTCGGTTGAAGTTTCTGGGGTCGGGCGCGTCGGTGGATGCGATCATGCAGGGGCTGGAGGGCTCGGGCAGCCTTGCCTTGGGGCGTGGCGAGATCTTGGGGCTGGACATCGGAGGCATGCTGCGCACGCTGGATACCGGCTATGTCGGCGCGGGGCAAAAGACGATCTTCGACGCGCTGACCGCCAGTTTCACCATCGACGGGGGCGAGCTGGCGAACGACGATCTGGTGCTGGAGGCCGCCTTTGCCAAGGTCACGGGCGAGGGCCGCCTGGGCCTTGGGCTGCGGACCATCAACTATCGGCTGCGGGCGACGGCCTTGGTCGATGCGGCGGGCGAAGGCGGGATCACCGCGCCGATCCTGATCCGCGGGCCTTGGGCCAACCCGAAGATCAGCCTGGATCTGGAAGCTTTGGCGCGGGAGCAGTTGGAAGACGAGGCCAAGGCGCTGGAAGCCGCCGCCAAGGCGCGCGCGGCTGAACTGGAGGCGGAAGCTCGTGCCAAGGCGGCCGAGGCCGAAGCACGGGCCCGTGCCAAGCTTGAACAAGAGCTGGGCGTTGTGCAGGGAGAGGGCGAAACTCTGGAAGACGCTGTCAAACGGCGCGGCGAAGAGGTGCTGACCGACGAGGCGGCGCAGGCCTTGGAAAAGCTGTTGGGCGGCAATTGACCAAAGTTGTCTGATCGGGGGTGGATGGCAGAGGGCCTCGCGGCCCCTGCCGCGCCGTTCCCATGAAAAAAGGACGGCCCAAAGGAGCCGTCCTTTTCACAGATCACTGGCGGCCATGGCCTTAGCGGCGACGGTCGCGCCGCGCGCTCATCGGTTGGAAGGCGACGCCGACATGGGCCTCGCAATAGGGTTTGCCAGCCACGGACGGCAGGCCGCAGAACCAGAAATCCTCGGTCGCAGGGTCGCCGATTGGCCATTTGCAGGTTCGTTCGGTCAATTCCATCAGCGTCAGCTTCTTGGCGCGCTTTTCCACCTCGCGCACCGAGGCCAGCGCTTCGGGGCTGATCTCGTTGGCGGACGGCTGCGGCGGCAGGGGCTGACCCGCGGGGATGATCGCCTTGCGGATCGGCAGGGGCGTCACGGTGGCCCCTGAGGCCGGAGCTGGGGCCGCCTGCGGGGCGGGGCGCTCGGGCGCCGGTTTGGGCGCTGCGGCGGGCTTTGCGGCGGCGGGTTCAGCCGGTTTCGGGCTGGGCGCCTCGTTGCGTGCAAGGCTGGGCTGTTCGGCATCCTCTGCCGCAGCCGCACCTTCGCCAGCGCGATTGGACAGGCCGAGCCTGTGCACCTTGCCGATCACGGCATTGCGGGTGACCCCGCCCAGCTCTTTGGCGATCTGGCTGGCCGACTGGCCTTCGGCCCACATCCGCTTGAGCGTTTCAACGCGTTCGTCGGTCCAGGACATCTTCACCTCGCCAATGCCATTTCGGCCATTCTATTCAGGACGCTATCCGATACAAGGCAAGGGGGCGGGAATCAAGCG
>JBMSKG010000215.1:0-5160 GCA_049419625.1 Paracoccaceae bacterium
ATTCCGCCCCGGGGCGGAATGTGAAGATGCGTTTTCCAAGGTTGTACCGTCATTGGGCCGTCTCCACGCAAACTCTTGAGCATTCGTAGGCAACCATAAGGGCAGTTGCTCCGCCGTTCACAAACAGCAGCGGTGATCGGAACTGCGGGTTGGCTGGCAGGTCCGCTGTGATTTGCAATTGGAACACTGCGCCTGAAGCCACATCCTCCAGCCACATGGAGCTGCGATTGGGCGGTGCTGCGACAAAAGGTCAGCACCCCACCCGTCGCCTCGGGGCTCACCATAGCTTCCGAAGCGCAAGTGGATAGAGCATCCAACGTCTAACAGGATTATTGCAGGGCAAGCTCCTGCCAAAAGTGCCATCGCGGCGTTAGTTCAGTTGGTAGAGCAACGGGTTTCCAGTCCGACGGTCGCCGGTTCGACTCCGGTCCGCCGCTCCAAAGTCCAAATGATCACCCGCGGCTTTTCTGCCTCCTGTAAGCGAAACCAGAAGCGTAGCAATGCCTGAAAGCAAAACAGTCCCAGTCTGTGTAAACCTAGAAGCAACGAGACCTGCTGCGATCAACGGGGCAAGGAACATGGTCTCGCCCTTGAAGCGACTGCGTCCTGTGGCGCATCGGCTGACACTCAAAGCGCTGTAGATATCATTTTCGAAAGCACGGCACCCATGAACGGGTGCCGTTGCTGAAGCCGAATGTCATGGTCGACGGTGCCCAGCGCAACAGCGCGCACACTCGGCTTAGGGTCCTCCTGGCGCACATCCTGGGTAAGAATGGCTGCCCACTCAACATCAAAGATGCCGCCGTCAGATGTGTGCTGTCACGGGCTCAAGCGATTCTCACACGACCATTCCCGGTGGCCTAGTCGTAAAGACCGAGCGGCCAAGAACCAAGCCTGATCAACAGGTTATAAACTGTCATGGTAAATCCGCCTAAAGCGGACAATCCATTTAAAGTCAGAGGTGAGTGGCGGACCCGGAGCGATTCGAACGCCCGACCCTCAGATTCGTAGTCTGATGCTCTATCCAGCTGAGCTACGGGTCCGTCGTGGCGCTGCGTTTAGCTGCGCCGGTATGGCTTTGCAAGGGCAATTCGGTATCGTTTGCGCGAATAACCTGTGTCTTCGCCCTGTTGCGCGCACCTTTGGGCGCTGTGGGCTTTGGAAGGACCAAAGCCGCAAGGCCGGGTGGGTCCCACACGGTCACCCTGCGCTGATCAGGATCGGCTCGTTGGTCGATTGTGGGGCTAAGTGTTAGGCCTGTCTTGCGGATTTTGGCAGGTAGATCAGGAATTCGGTACCCTCGGCATCGCTACGAGCAAGTTCAAGACGCCCGCCATGGCCGCGGACAAGTTCGGCGGCGATGGCGAGCCCAAGCCCGGTGCCGCCCTTGCGCGCGCCGCCTTGAAATGCCTCGAACAGGTGCTCGCGGGCCTTGGCCGGCAGGCCGGGCCCGGTGTCGCCCACACGGATCCGCCAGTCTTCGCTTGTTTCAAGCGCAGAGATTTCGATTGTGCCACCAGAGCCTGTGGCCTCGATGGCCTGCCGGGCGTTGCGGATCAGGTTGGACAGGACGCGATAAAGCTGTTCGGCGTCGGCCATCACCCGCATCCCGGTGGGCACGTCGATCAGCAGCGCCACGTCGCCATTGGCGACCAGACCTTCGGCCTCGGCCACATCGGTGGCCAGCGCGGCCAAATCGACCGGCACCAAAGCCGGAGCGCGTTCTTCGGCCTTTCCGAATTGCAGTGTCGATTCGCACAGCGCCACCGCCCGGCTGATCGACCCCAGAAGCTTGGGCGCGGCGCGTGCGGTCATCGGGTCGGCGCTGCCCTCGAGCCGGTCGGCGAACAGCTGCGCCGAGGTCAGGATGTTGCGCAGATCATGGCTGATCTTGGCCACGGCGCCGCCCAACTGGGCCAGCCGTTCCTTTTGCCGCAGGCTGCCCGTCAACTGACGCTGCATGGCCTGCATCGCCTCTTCGGCTGCGCGCAATTCCTCGACTTGCGCTGTGGGTGCAATCACAAGCCGGGCATCTTCGGGGGCGGCGGCATAGGCCGCCATGTGCTGCGACACGCGCCGGATCGGCAAGACGATCAGCCGCTGCACGGCCAGAAACAGCAAGAAGGCCGTGACGATCGAGATGAGGGCCGACAGGAGCAGGATTCGAAGCCCATATTCCAGCATCGCCTCGCGCATCGGCACGGCGTCCATGGTGATTTCGATCAGCGTCCCGGCCTCTTGCACCGGGTTGCCGATGACGCGGATGATGTCATCCTTGGGGTCAAACAGGCACACCAGCGCATCGCGGATCAATTCCCACGGCCCGGCATCGCGCAGGTCATAGGTGGCCGAAATCGGGGCGGGCAAGGGCGAGGACAGCACCAGTTGCCGCACCTCGTCGCGCCGCAGGACGACGTTGTAGACCTCGGCATTGGCCAAAAGCTCGGTCTCAAGCTCGGGCGTGACCATGTCCGAGGCAGCCAGTTGGGCCAACGAGGCGATCTGCGCCTTTTCCAGCCGCAGGATCATGAAATCGGCCCGGTAGCGGGCGATGGAGGGGACAAAGATCAGCACTTCGGCCAGCATGACAAAGGCGATCGTCAAGATCAGGAACCGCCCCGAGAGGGTGTTCAAGAACCTGCCCCTCTTTCCTGTCACGCTGCGCTCCATCCTCTGTGCTTGGCCACCGCCGAAAGGCAGGAATGGCCCCGGATCAGGGCACGAACCGCTGCACCAGCCGCACCACCCGCTTGAGTGCAGGATTATCAAAGAGTTTGGCCGAGAAATAGGCCCCAGACGCGCGCTTGGCGGTTTCCCCCAAGGTGGGATAGGGCAGCACAAGTCCAGCGAGTGTGCCAAGCTTGACCCGTGCCGCAATGGCCAGCGCCCAGAACCCGATCAACTCGCCAGCCTGTGGCCCCACGATGGAAGCGCCCACCGGACGGCCCTTGACCACCATCACCTTGACCAGCCCCTTGCCCTTGCGCTCGGCAATGGCGCGGTCGTTGCCGCCAAACTCGGCGCGAAGGACGGTCAAGCGCTCGCCATGGACCGCGCGGGCATCGGCCTCGGTCAGGCCGACCTGCGCCAGTTCCGGTTCGGTATAGGTCACCCAAGGGGCCGAAGGCGCGGCCTTGGCCGGCAGGCCCAAAAGGATCTGGCGGATCAACACCCCGGCATGGGCCGCCGCGACATGGGTGAATTGCAGCCCCCCCGCCACGTCGCCCATCGCATAGACGCGCCGGTTGGATACCGAGCGCAGATTGGCCCCCACGGTGATACCTGTCCGGCTGTGGGCGATGCCGCCCGCCTCTAAGTTCAGCCGCTCAATCGCGGGCTTGCGCCCGGCGGCGACCAGAAGATGCGAGCCAGTCAGCACAAGCCCATCGGCCAACACCGCCTCGACCCCTTCGGGCACGTGGCGCAGGCGAACCACGGCCTGACCTTCGATAATCTCCACCCATTCGGCGCGCAGCGACGCCAGCACCACCGCCGCGCAGTCCGGATCATCACGGCCAAGCGCGCGGGCGGCCTCGATCACCGTTACCCGGCAGCCCAGCCGCCGATGCGCCTGCGCCATTTCCATCCCGATGGGGCCGCCACCAAGAATCAGCAGGTGGTCAGGACGGTCTCGAAGGGCAAAGATCGTCTCGTTGGTCAGATAGGGCACATCCTCGATGCCCGGAATCGGCGGAATCGCGGCATGCGATCCGGTGGCGATCACGAACCGCCGCGCCCGGATCAGGGTCTGGCCCGCCTGCACCTCACGCGGGCTGGTGAAGCGCGCCCAATCGCGCAGGACGGTGACGCCCAGCCCTTCGAACCGCTCTTGGCTGTCATGCGGGGCGATGCTGGCGATGATGCCTGCGACATGGTCTTTCACGGCGGCAAAGTCGATTGCGGGCTCCACGGGCGCAATGCCAAAGGCGGCACCGCTGCGCATGGCCTGCGCGGCCTTGCCCGCCGCTAAAAGCGCCTTTGAGGGCACGCAGCCGGTGTTCAGGCAATCGCCGCCCATCTCGCCGCCTTCCACCATAACCACCCGCGCACCCATCTGCATGGCACCTGCCGCCAACGACAGCCCGCCAGAACCTGCACCGATCACACACAGATCAGGGGTCAACACATGCATATCAAACCTCCTTACGCCTAAGCGCCTTGATCAGCATCGGCAGGGCCGAGAGGGCTGCCAATCCCAACAGTGGCAGCAAGACCGGCGCGGTGAAAATGATGGACAGATCGGGCGCTTCGCCCCGAGCGAAAACCTCGCCCAGGCCCGCCCCGACCGACGTGAACACCAAAGCCCCCGGCACGATGCCGACGGCGGTCGTCACCACAAAGGGCACAAATCGGATGCCCGCGAAGGCCGGGATAAGATTGGCCAAAAAGAACGGCACCACCGGTACCAGCCGCATCATCAGCAAGACCGACCATTGATTGGCGCGCAGCCCCTCTTGCAACCGCGCCACGGCCCCGCCGCGTGCGGCAAGTTTCTCGGCGACATCAGCGCCAAGCCCCGCCCTTGCTGCCACAAACACCGCTGCCGCACCAAGGCTAGCGGCCAAGACATTGTAGAGCGCGCCCGGGAACAGCCCGAACAGGAACCCGCCTGCCAAAGTGGCAATCGTCGCTCCCGGCACCGACAACGCGACAATCACGGCATAGGCTGCGACGAAGCCCAGACTGGCCCAAAGGTAGTGCGCATCCCGAAAGGCCAAAAGTGCCTCGCGGTGCCGGGCCAAAGCGTCAAAGGTCAGGACATCGCGAAAGGCAATGGCCCCGATCACGGCTGCGCCCAGAATCAGGGCCAAAGGTAGATGCCGAAGCACGTTGGGCGGGCGTGGAGATTGGGTGCTGTTCATTGCAGCACAATGCGCCAACCAGCCCGGATAAAGCCAGAGCCCTCACGCTTGCTTGATCCGATGCGAGCCAATCAGTGGCTTTTGGCAATGTTTACGTCCATCTGAGAGGGTAAGACAGGGCCAAGACCGGACAAGGGCTGCGCCAAAGCGCCGAAATGTTGCAGATTTCCTGCGAAAGCTGCGTTGACAGCCGAGGTCTGCCTGCGTAAGTACCGGGCTTCTAGTTACCGCCCTCGAATCTGGAAAGGTTCGGGCACCCGTCTTATGGAGAGCCGCGATGAAGCGCACTTACCAACCG